>VAZV01000133.1 GCA_005884765.1 Alphaproteobacteria bacterium | reverse complement strand
GCGAGCCCGGTGCATTTCTTCTGGGGCAGCTTCGATCTCGCGGTGACGCGGTTTTCCGGCCGTCGCGCGCCCCGCCATCCCGGCGGCGTGCCGAACTTGCCCGATGCGGTCGCCCTTGAGGCTTATTCGCACGAAGTAAGCAGCGCCGGCTTCTGGCCGGGTTCCGGTGCAATCGATTATCCCGCGTTCTATTCCTATGCCTATCCTGAGCCGCCGGGCTTTCGCACCGCGCGCGTGCAGCCAAAAGCGGCGTTCTTCAGCGAGGCGCTCGGCGAGTTCATCTTGCCTTACGACGCCGTGCGGGCGGCTGATGATCCCGATAAGGCGCTGCTCGAATTCCTGCAAACCACCTATGAGGCCGCGGCCAACTGCGCCAAATGGGACCGCGATGCGCTGGAATGCGCGCTGGGCCAGCCGGGCGTGGTGCGAAGCGTTTCGTGACGCGCTTAAATCTTACAGCGGCTTGATCTGAACCTTGCGGAATTTGACCACACCCTGGCCGTATTGCAGCGCGATCGCGCCGCTTGAGTGCTTTGAGTCCTCGGCATCGACGGTCTTTTGACCGTTGAGCACGACGACAAAATGCGGCCCCTGCGCGGTGATCTCATAGGTGTTCCATTTGCCGCCGGCCTTTGGCATCGGATCGACCTTGGCGACATCGACGATCGCACCGGTGCCGTAGCTCGGGTCCGGCCGCTGGTCGAAGATGTTGACCTCGTAGCAGGTCTTGCCGCCGATGCTCTTCGGCTGCTCGCAACGGATGAAGATGCCGCTGTTGGCGTCGTCGCTGACCCAGAACTCGGCCCTGATCTGGAAATCCTTGTAGGAATTCTTGCTGACGAGATAAGCGAGGTCCTTGCCGTCAAGCTTGTCGGCAACAAGTACGCCGTCCTTCATCGCCCAGTTGGCTTTGCCGACCTCGTCCCAGTCGCCCATCCTGGTGCTGTCGACCAGCGTGATCCAACCGTCGCTTTGGCCCGACACCACGCTCGAATATTGAAAGGCGGCAGCACCGATTAAAACGCCGGCCGCGAGCGTCGATAAACGTTTCATGAAGTTGATCCTCCCAGTTTCTCGTTGGCGGCAACCTAGCATCGCGGCGCGTGGCGTAAATGCCTTTCAATGCTGCACGTGCGTCATGCGCGATTTCGCTCTGTCGCCCCCTTGCACGCGCGCGTCGGGTAGCGTCTAAACGGCGGCGCTTCTCAAGCGTGACGGCGGATGGATCTCCGCCGGCGCACCGTCTATTCCGGCCTGCAGCGGCGGAGAAACCACCAGCGGCGCGGCACGAAGCAGCTCGGCCATTTGGCGCGACGGCAGCGGCTTGCTGAACAGGAAACCCTGCATCTCGTCGCAGCCGTGGCTGCGCAGGAACGCCTGCTGTTCGGCGGTCTCCACGCCCTCGGCGATAACCGTCATTCCCAGCGCCTTGCCCATGCCGATGATCGCCTGCGTAATCGCACGATCCTCCGTATCCTCGGGCAGATCACGGACAAAGGAGCGATCGATCTTGATCGTGTCGATCGGAAATTGCTTCATCAGCGACATCGACGAATAGCCGGTGCCGAAATCGTCGATCGCAAGGCGGATGCCGCGGCTCCTGATGGCATCGAGCACCCTGACGGCCCGGGAGACGTTACGCATCACCATGCTCTCGGTGACCTCGAGCTGGAGAAGCACTGGCGACATGCCGCTTCCCGCCAGCGCCTCGTCGATGTCCTGCAGCAATTGCGCGTCGATGAATTGCCGCGGCGAGAGATTGACCGCCACCGACACCGGCCGCAACCCGCGGCGCTGCCAGGCCATGTTTTGCGCACAAGCCTCCTTCAAGACCCAGCGGCCGACCGGCACGATCAATCCTGTCTCCTCCGCAAGCGGAATGAATTGCAGCGGCGGCACCATGCCGAATTCGGGATGGGCCCAGCGCAACAGCGCCTCGACGCCGGTGATTTGTCCGCTCGCGACGTCCACTTTCGGTTGATAATGCAGCGAAAGCTGATCGCGCTCCAGCGCACGGCGCAGCGCGGTTTCCAGTTCCAGGCGTTCGATCGACTGGGCCCTGACTTCCTTGGAGAAGAAACGGAAGCCGTTCTTGCCGTCTTCCTTGGCCAGATACATCGCCATGTCGGCATTCTTCGTCAGCGACAGCGCGTCGCTGCCGTTTTGAGGATACATCGCGATGCCGATGCTGGCGGTGGTGTGGCACTCATGACCGCCGAGTTCCATGGGCTGGCTGAGAACGGAGAGCAGATTGGCCGCGATATTTTCGACGTCGTCGGTCTCGGCGCATTCTTCCAGGATGACGACGAACTCGTCGCCGCCGAGCCGCGCCACCACGTCGCTCGAACGCAGAACGCCGCGCAAGCGCCGGGCGACTTCCACAAGCAACATATCGCCGGCGTCATGACCGAGCGAATCGTTGATGACCTTGAACCTGTCGAGATCGATGAACAGCACCGCCAACCGGCGTTGGTGACGACACGCGGTCTCGATCGCACGGCGCAGCAAGGAGTTGAACATCTCCCGGTTCGGAAGATCGGTCAGGCTGTCATGCGAAGCGAGGTATTCGATCCGTTCATCGGCCTTGTTCTTTGCGTCGGCCCGGTCGAAATTCTCAAGCGCATAGGAGACGTTGTCGGCGAGCCGCTGCAGCAGCTCGACGAATTCGGGCGTGAAGGTGCTCGCTTCGGCAGACAGAAAGATCATGACGCCGACGGCCCGCCCCTGGATCAGCAACGGAAATGCCGCGGCTGACTTCGCGCCGTCGCCGCGAACGACGGAGTGAAAAGCGCTCCTTTGCGGGTCGGCGAGATAATCGTTGCTGACGCAGGCCTGCCCGGAACGGAATGCGGTCCCACTGACCCCCCGCCCTTCCGGATGCGCCTCGTTGATCGAGAGCCTGACGTTTCGCGTCGTCTCGGCGGTCGGTCCGGCAGCCGCCACGACGTCGAGAAAATCACTGTCGGGATTGGCTAAACCGATGCTGGTCGAGGTGAATTTGCCGCCGCTTGCCGCGGCAATACACACCAGCTCGAACAGCTCGGCGCGGGATTTGGCTCGCATGATCGCTTCGTTGGTGGCGCTCAGCGCCGCGAACATTCGCGCCAGCCGCTCCCTCTGCTGCTCGGTCCTGGCCCTTTCCCCGGCGCGATCGAAGTTGTCGAGCGCAAACGAGACGTTCTCCGCCATCCGCGCCAATAGCGCGACAATCTCTTCGTCCGCCGCCCAGGATCGGCCGACGAAGAACATCAATACTCCGACGCTCTTTCCGGCCTTGATCAAGGGTATCGCGATGCAAGCCACGACGCCGGTTTCGTATCCCGCCTCACGCCATGGCCGTCCCTGCTCGGAGTTCTGGATATCGCTGTTGATGCACGGCTTCTGGGTCCGGAACGCTTGTCCGCAGACGCCTGTGCCGTACACATTGTCCGGATCGATCGAGAAGCGCGACCGCGTGATCCGTTCAACGCTTTCGCCGGTCCCGGCGACGGGCTTGAGCCAGATAGAGCCCGGCTCGGCCAGGAAGACCACGGTGGCGATCGACTTGCCGCTATGAACGGCGGCATCGCAAACCCGCTGATAGAGATCGTGTTCCGTCTTGGCGCGAAGGATGGCCTCGTTGGTTGCGCTGATCGCGCCAAACATCCGGTTGAGCCTGCGCATCGCGCGCTCGCCGTTCTTGCGCGCGGCCTCGTGGTCGAAATTGTCGAGCGCGAACGAAATATTGGCCGACATCCGCTCAAGCATTGAGACGGTCCGCCCGTGGATCGAGCCCGGCTCGCGCCGGGTGACGAGCAGCACGCCGACGCTGCTGCCGTTGCAGATCAGCGGCAGCGCCGCAGCCGAGCCGACGTGCCCCTCGCAGGCTCCCTGCCGCCAGGCGAGCGAACGCGTGTCGTTGAGAAAATCGTTGCTGACGCACAGCCGTTGGTCGCGAAAGGCCTGCCCGCAAACCCCCGACCCCTCGGGCGTCCCGGCAAGTATAGAAATGTCGATGCCGCGCAGCCGTGCGATGTCTTCGCCGAAGCCGGCCACGCATCGGAGCAAATCCGTCCCGGGTCCAAGCAGGAACACCGCCGTCGCCAGGAAGTCGCCGCTCGAAAACGCGGCTTTGCAGACCTGCTCGTACAGTTCTTCCGGCGATTTCGCATACAGGATTGCTTCGTTGGTTGCGCTCAACGCTGCAAAAGTACGCGCAAGGTTAGTCTCCAAGACCTTCTGCTCCCAGCGGCAAAACGGGCCAGCCCAGGGCGGATTTATGCGGAAAGGAGGCCTAAGTGGCGGTTATGGACGGCCGCAAACTATGATTCAAAGTAAACGTCATACCAATAACCGAGGGCCAAAACCCCGAGAACTACGGACGTGCCCGCGGATTGGGCGGCCGTGGCCAAGAGCTGCAAAGAGCTGCCGAGAGCCTGCCAGCGTTGCGTTGCACCCATGAGTTTGCAGACCTGAACTGGCCCCGGGAGCGATTGCTATCGGAAGTCGGCTTTGAGACCATGCGCCCGGCAACAAACAAGACCTTGCTTCCAAAACAACTCTCGCGCGGGCAATCGTTTGAGGAAACCCCCATGCCGATCGTTCAGGCCGACCGTCTCGCGCGCATCGGCGCGGCGCTTTTGAAGGCGGCCGGCGCCTCGGATGAGGAAGCCGATGCGGTCGCCGTCGGCTGCGTCAATGCCAACCTTACCGGCCATGACTCGCACGGCGTGATCGCGATCCCGACCTATATCGACCGCATCAAGGCCGGCCATATCGTGCCGGGTGCGAAATGGACCATCGTGCAGGAGACGCCGACCACGACCGTGATCGACGGTCATTGGGGTTTCGGCTTTCACGTCAATGCCAAGGCGATGGCGCTGACGATCGAAAAGGCGAAGACCGCCAACGTCGCGGCTTGCACCGTGTTCCGGCAAAGCCATGTCGGGCGGCTCGCCGCCTACCCGATGATGGCGATGCGCGAGGGCATGATACCCGATTTCGATCGCGGTGCCGTCCGACCTCGAGGCGCCGTTTTATCTGGACATGGCAACCTCTGCGGTCGCCGCCGGCAAGATCCAGCTTGCGGTCGCGCGCGGCGAAGAGATCCCGAGGGGCTGGATCATCAATGCCGAAGGGCGGCACACCACCGATCCGAGGGAATATCGCAAGGGCGGCGCACTGCTGCCGCTGGGCGGCAGCGAGGGTTACAAGGGAAGCGGCTTAGCTGCGATGGTCGAGGTGTTGTGCGGGCTGCTCACTGGCCTCGGCTTCGGCGTCGAGCCGACCGGGCGGCACAATGACGGATGCTTCATGGCGGTATTCAATGTCGCCGCGTTTCGCCCCTTGAGCGATTTCAAGCGGGAAGTCTCCGAGTTCGCGCACTACCTGAAATCGACGCCGCCTTCGGAGGGCTCGAGCGGTGTATTCTATCCCGGCGAAGTCGAATATCTGCGCGAGCAAAAGCGCAGGAGAGAGGGCATCGAGGTCGAGGACGCGACCTGGGACAGGTTGCGCGCGCTGGCCGACGGGTACAAGCTCGCGGCCGAACTCGGCCTTTCGTAAAAGAGCCTCAACAGGGAGAACAGCATGACCCGGCAAATGGCATTGGTCGGTTTCCTGCAGGCGCAGAACTGCACCAATTTGCCGAGCTCGTGGCGCCATCCGGAGTCGCGCGACGATTCGATGTCGGCGGATTATTATCAGGAAATCGCGCGGATCCTGGAGGCCGGCAAATTCCACATGGCGTTCTTCGACGATCGCCTCGCGATGCCGGATCGTTACGGCAACGATCACGCCCACACCGTCGAGTACGGCATCCGTTGCGTGAAGATGGATCCCATCATCGTGCTGACCACCATGGGCATGGTGACGGACAAGCTCGGATTAGCCTCGACCTGCTCGACCACCTACTACGAGCCGTTCGACGTGGCACGCCGCTTCGCGACCCTCGACCTCATGACAGGCGGCCGCGCCGCGTGGAATGTCGTCACTTCCGTCAACGACGGCGAAGCGCTCAACATGGGCAAGCAAGCCCATCTCGAGCACGATCTGCGCTACGACCGCGCCGACGAATTCATGGAGGTCGTGCTCGGCCACTGGGACTCGTGGGAAGACGGCGCGCTGATCATCGACAAGAAAAGCGGGCGTTTCGCCGATCCAACCAAGGTGAAGCGGCTCGACCACCAGGGCCAATTCTTCACGTCGCGCGGCCCCTTCACCGTGCCGCGGTCGAGCCAGGGCCATCCGGTCGTCATCCAGGCGGGGGCTTCCGGCCGCGGCCAACGCTTTGCGGGCCGATGGGGTGAGGTGATTTTCACCGCGGCGCGCAACCTCGCGAGCGCCAAGCAGGGCTACGACGCGATCAAGAACGAAGCCGCGAAAGCGGGGCGCGATCCCGACCAGATGTTCCTCTGCAATTTGATCACCCCGGTACCCGGTGCGACCAAGGCCGAGGCCGAAGACAAGATGGCGCTGATCAACAAGCTGCCGCTCGAAATCGACGCGCTTTCGCTGCTCGCGGAGGGCCTGAATTTCGATTTCGCCGCCAAGGGCATCGACGAGCCGCTGACGACGGAAGAACTCCAGGGCATGCAAGGCATGCTCGGCATCCGCGACGGCGTCTTGAGGACGTCCGGCAAGACCAACCCGTCGACGCGCGATTTCATCACCTTCTCCGGCCGCGGCCAGACCCAGGATGCGATTGTCGGCGGACCGAAGGAAATCGCCGACCGGCTGGAAGAGATGTTTGCCGGCCGCGGCTGTGACGGCTTTGTCATCGCGGCGACCTATGTGCCGGGATCGTATGCCGACTTCGTCAAGCATATCGTGCCGGAGTTGCAGCGCCGCGGTTTGTTCCACAAGGATTATAGCGGCAAGACGCTGCGTGAAAATCTGGGCTTGCGGCGTCCAGCCGCCGGCGCCTGGAAACTTCGGCCGCAAGCCGCGGCCGAGTGAAAAAAAGGGAAGATCGATGCGTTGGCTCAAATTCACGGCCGCAGGCCGGACCTCCTGGGGCATCGTCGACGGCGATCACGTGGTCGCCGTCGACGGCGAACCCTTCGGCGAGTGGCGGCGCGCGCCGCAAGTGCACGCGCTTGATGACGTCAAGATCGAACTGCCGCTGGTGCCGCGCACGTTTTATTGCGTCGGGCTGAACTATCTGAAGCATCTCAAGGAAGCCGCCGACAAACGCGGCGAAGTGCCGAACGTCCCGGACCGGCCCGAAATCGGCTATCGCGCCCAGAATGCGCTGATCGCGCATGATGAGGACGTGGTGATTCCGGCGACCGCGACCGAAAAGGTCCACTACGAAGGCGAGCTCGTGGTCGTCATCGGCAAGAAGGTCAAGCATCTCACCGAGGCCCACGCGATGACTTGCGTCTTCGGCTACACCATCGGCAACGATGTCAGCGAGCGCACCTGGCAGAAGGCCGATCGCTCGCTGTGGCGGGCCAAGAATGCCGACACCTTCAAGCCGATGGGACCCTGGATCGAGACCGCGGCCGATCTCGACAAGATGGAAACCATCGTCAAGGTGAACGGCAAGGAAACCAATCGCTTCAAGACCAACGACATGATCTTCGGCGTCGTGCCGTTCATCGTCGAATTGACGAAATATTTTACGCTGTGGCCGGGCGACGTGATCTGGATGGGTACCGACGGCGCCTCGCCCGATCTAAAGGCCGGCGACGTCGTCGAGATCGAGATCACCGGCATCGGTACCTTGCGCAACCGCTTCGTCGCGGAAAAGCGCTAATAAAATGCGCAACTCCACCGCGCATTACTTCCTCGAAGGCCTGATCGATCTCGGCGTCGACTACATCTTCGCCAATCTCGGCACCGATCATGTGTCGCCGATCGAGGAGATGGCGCGCTGGGACAAGCAAGGCCGCAAGCATCCGGAAATGATCCTGTGCCCGCACGAGGTGGTCGCTGTGCATATGGCCGGCGGCTATGCGCTCGCGACCGGACGCAGTCAGGCCGCGCTGGTGCATGTCGATGCCGGCACCGCGAACGCCTGCATGGCGATCCAGAACCTGTTTCGCTACCGCCTGCCGGTGATGCTGTTCGCCGGACGCGCGCCGCACACGCTGCACGGCGAGCTGACAGGCTCGCGCGACAGCTACGTGCATTTCGTGCAGGACCCCTTCGACATCGCGAGCATCGTCCGCCCTTACGTGAAATGGGAATATTCGCTGCCCTCGGGCGTGGTGGTGAAGGAGGCGCTCGCGCGCGCCAGCGCCTTTGCGCATAGCGATCCGCCCGGCCCGGTCTACATGATGCTGCCGCGCGAGACGCTGGCGGAAGAATGGGACGACGCCGATATGCCGGCCTATCCGCCCGAGCGCTATGGCAGCGTGCACGCCGGAGGCATCGAGCCGGCACGCGCGGAAGCGATCGCGAACAGCTTGATGGCGGCCGATAATCCGGTGGCGTTCGCGGCCTATCTGGGCCGCAAGCCGCAGGCGGTGGCGGCGCTGGATAGGCTCGCGCGGGCTTGCGGCATCCGTGTCGCCGAGTTCAATGCGATCGACCTCAACATCCCCCAGGATTCGCCCTGCTTCGCCGGTATCGATCCGCTGCCCTTGCTGGAAAGCGCCGATCTCGGCCTTTTGCTCGATTGCGATGTGCCGTTCGTTCCGCAATCCGCCAAGGGCGCGAACGCGATGAAATGGATCCAGATCGACGTCGATCCGCTGAAATCGGATTTTCCGATGTGGGGATTTCCGACCGACCTTCGCGTGCAAGGCGACTGCGCCATCATCCTGCAGCAGGTGCTCGATGCCGTCGAGGCGCGCGCCGACGATGGTTATCGCCGGCGAGTGGCAATGCGCATCGCAGGCTGGGATGGCGCGCGCGAGGCCGCCGCAAGGCGCCGCACCGCGGCAAGCGCAAATAAGGGCACTTCCGGCGCGCTCAATCCGGCCTTCGTGTTCGCGACCCTGAATGGAAAGCTTTCGCAAGGTGACGTCGTGCTCAACGAAGCCATCCGCAACGGGCCGACCCTGCAGGAGCATATTCGGCGCACCCAACCGCAAAGCTATGTCGGACTTGCCGGCGGCGGGCTCGGCTTTTCCGGCGGCATGGCGCTGGGATTAAAGCTTGCGCAGCCCGGGCGCCGCGTCGTGCAGGTGATCGGCGACGGCGGCTTTCATTTCTCTTCACCCGACAGCGTCTATGCGGTCGCGCAGCAATACCAGCTTCCGATCTTCACGGTGGTGCTCGACAATGGCGGCTGGCAGGCGGTGAAATCCGCCACCCAGCGCGTCTACCCGAAAGGCGTCGCCGCCGAGACCGATCAATTCCGGTCACGGCTGACATCGGGCCGGCAGGGCGAGCGGCGGGATTTTTCCGAAGTGGCAAAGGCGTTCGGCGCCCATGGCGAATGCGTGCGCGAGCCCGACGCGTTGGCGCCCGCGATCGATCGCGCGCTTGCCGCGCTGGAGGACGGCAAGGCCGCCGTGCTGCATGTCCATGTCACGCCGCTCTGAGGAGAGATCGATGACCATGTCGCCCCGACATTTGCTGATGGGCGCCTGCCTCGGACTGTTCGCGCTTACTGCGTACTCTGCCTTCGCTGAGGGCGATCCGCTAAAATACCCGACACGTCCAATTCACATCATCGTCGGATTTGCGGCCGGCGGCGGCAACGACATCATCGCTCGTATCTTTGGGCAAAAATTGTCGGAAAGTCTAGGCCAGCCCGTCATCGTCGAAAACAAGCCGGGCGGCGGCGCGATCGTCGCGACCGAGTATGTCGCGAAATCGCCACCCGACGGCTACACGCTGCTGATGAGCGCCAGCGGCATATCGATCAACCCCGCCGTCTACGCCAAATTGCCCTATGACGCGGTGAAGGATTTCGTCGCGGTCTCCGAACTCGGCTCGTTTCCGCTGATCATGATCGTCAGCGCATCGTCGCCGATCAAGTCGGTGGCGGAGCTTGTGGCCTATGCCAAGGCCAATGCGGACCAGATGAATTATGCAAGCTCATCGGCTTCATTTCAGCTCGTGACCGAACTGTTCAAGCAGAAGACCGGCGCGCCGATGCAGGTCATTCCCTACAAGAGCGCCAACGAGTCGGTGCTGGCGGTGATTTCGGGTCAGGTCACCACGACCATCGCCGATGCCGGTCCGGTCACAAGCCAGGCGAAGGCCGGAACGGTGCGCGCGCTCGCGATCGCCGCGCCCAAGCGGATGGAAGACTTCCCGGATGTGCCGACCATGAAGGAGGCCGGCGCCGACGTCGACGCGGTCTTGTGGAGCGGCATTTTCGTGCCCAGGGACACGCCGCCTGCCATCGTGAAGAAGCTTGAGGGCGAACTCATGCGGATCGCCAAATTGCCCGAGGTGATCGCGCGCCTCAAGCCGCTCGGCATCGAAGCAATCGGCAGCTCGTCCGAGGAATTCACGAAGACTCTCGCCTCGGATATCGCGCGGTGGGCGGAAGTCGCCAGGGCCGCCAATATCAGGATCGAGCAGTGACGCTGGTTCGGTTCGGCGAGATCAACCCGACGATGACGGTCACAACCGCGGCGACGACGACGTTGAGGATCAGTGCGCCGAGGCCAACGTAAAACATGTAGCTGGCGCCGCCGAGATCGATGCTCGCGAGCGGCTTCAAGCCATTGCCCCACGCCGTCCACGATCCCCAGATGATGCCGACGGCCCAGCCGAGCAGCAGGCCCTCGGCGCGGAACCAGCGCGTGAACAATCCGAACACCAGTGCCGGGAAGGTTTGCAGGATCCACAGCCCGCCGAGCAATTGCAGGTCGAGCGCATATTGCGTCGGCAGGAACAGGATGAAGGCGAGCGCGCCGAGCTTCACGACCAGCGAGGTAATTTTGGCCACCGCCGCCTCGCCGGCATGGCTGATAGCGGGATTGACATAGGATTTCCAGACATTGCGGGTAAACAGATTCGCAGCGCCGATGCTCATCACCGCCGCCGGCACCAGCGCGCCGATCGCGATCGCCGAGAAGGCAAAGCCCGCGAACCATGACGGGAATAGCGCCTGGAATAGTGCGGGCACCACGTCGTTGGGGGTGGCTACCGCGATCTTCGCCGCATACGCCATGTAACCAAGCAGCGCGATCAGGCCGAGCAGCAGCGTATAGGCCGGCAGCAGGATCGCATTCTTGCGGATGGTATCGGCGGACTTCGAGGCAAAGATGCCGGTCAGCGTATGCGGATACATGAAGGCTGCGAGCGCCGAACCCAGCGCCAGCGATGCGTAAGGCAGCATCTGCGAAGGCTTCAGGGTCAGGCCAGTCAAGCCGCCCTTGGCGGCGAACGCATCATTGGCGGCGGCGAATACCACGCCGTAACCGCCGAGCTTCGCCGGCACCACCACGACCGCGACCAGCACCACGATATAGATCATGATGTCCTTGACGAATGCGATCAGTGCCGGGGCGCGCAGGCCGGAACTATAGGTGTAGAGCGCGAGGATGATGAAAGCGGCGATGATCGGCAAGTCGCCCTTCAACCCCATCGTCTTGATCGTCACGCTCATGCCGATCAGTTGCAGGGCGATATACGGCATGGTTGCGACCATGCCGGTGATCGCGACCGCCAGTTCAAGCCCGCGCGAATGGTAGGTGCCATGGACGACGTCGGCTGCGGTAACGTGGCCATTGGCATGCGCCTGCTTCCACAATAGCGGCATCACCGCGAACACGAAGGGATAGACGATGATGGTGTAGGGCAGTGCGAAGAAACCATAGGCGCCGACCGCGTAGACCAGCGCCGGCACCGCGATCACCGTGTAGGCGGTATAGAAATCACCGCCGACCAAAAACCAGGTGACCCAGATGCCGAATTGCCGTCCGCCCAATCCCCATTGATCCAGATGCGCGCTGATCGGGCCGGATTTCCAGCGCGCAGCGAAGAAGCCCATCACCGTGACGAGCGCAAAGAAGAACACGAAAACCGAAAGCGCAACCCATTCAATCTGATTGGCCACGACGCTGCCCTTCCTCAAGGCGCTTCGTCAGGCGTGCGGCTGCGATAGACCAGCCAGATCAGCAGCGAGGAGATCGGCACCCAAGCAAGCTGATACCAATAGAAGAATGGAAAGCCGAACAGCGAAGGTTCGGTGAAATTGTAGAACGGTACCCATAACAGGCCGATGAACGGCACCAGCAACAGCATCCACATGGCGGTCTCCGGCATCAAGCCAGCTTCTCGGCGCGGGCTTTCCAGTACCGGAACTATCCAGGGACCGAATTGTTGCGTGCCACGGCAAATTTGCCGTTGCTGCAATGCGGCGATGGGAGATGTCGCGACAACTCCGGCGCCAGAGCGCGCCGGGGCAGAGAGCAATGTTACTTCATGGTGTCGGCGCCGGCCTTGCAAACAGCCGCGTCCTGATCGCCCGTGCCGCCGCTGCACCCGACCGCGCCGATCAGCTTGCCGCCATCGACCAGCGGAAATCCACCGGGGCTCGCGACCAGGGCCGGATCGAGTGTGCTGACATAGGAATGGCCGGTTTCGAACGCGTTGTAGAACGCACGGGATTCGCGGCGGAAGCGGGCCGCGGTGCGGGCCTTGCCCACCGAAATCGAGCCGGAGCCGATCTGCGCTCCTTCCATCCGCTCGAACTGCACCAGTTCGCCGTTGGTATCGACCACGGCGATATTCATCTTCCAGTTTCGCTTTTTGGCTTCGGCTTCGGCTGCGGCCACCACCTGCTTGGCGCGCTCAAGTCCGATCGATGTCCCATAGGGAATATCGAACGCCATCGCATCCGGCGTGCCACCCGCCGATGGCTGCGCGGGCGGCGTCGCCGGCGCTGGCGCCTGCGCGAATGTTGCCGAACTCATGGCCGCAACGGCGCAAGCTGCCAGGGTCATGATAACGATTGAACGCATCATTAAACTACTCCGGTTCAAGTCTGTTTTGCTTGGGGGATGTCGATAGTGGCGTCCCGCAATCGTCATTTAGAACGCAGGTCCTGCTCCGTTTCTGCCGTAGGTGATGCGCGGGGCTTGGAAGGTCCCGTCCGGCTGCTTTTTTGCGGCTACAAAAACCTTGGTGCCGGGCTTCACCTCATCCTTGTTGCCGGGGACATAGGTGACGACCACCGTCTCGGGCGTCACCACCAGCTTCTTCTCGCCCTCCTTGTACTTGACCGACAGCACGGGCCCGTCGACGCCTGTGACGGCCTGCTCGACGTTGCCGTTGGTCATCTTGCTTTGCGGCTTGAGATCCCAGTCGTAGTGGCCTTCGCCGGTGCCGCGCATCGATTCCGGGAAGATGTGCACCTCGATGGCCTTTTGCGTGCCGTCCGGTTGCATCATTCCGGCGGAGCCAACGAACATGCCTGGCTTGATGTCCGCCATCGTCGAGGGCGAAATGGCGACATATAGCGGATTGTCGGTCAGCGTCAGCTTCAGCTCGCTGCCGTCTCGGCTCTTGATGACGTAAGCCGGTCCGTCGATGCGTTCGATCGTGCCGCGAATGCGGACGATTTCCTGCGCCGATGCCGGCCCCACGATGCAGAGAACAGCGAAGCCGGTAGCGGCTGCAAGGGCACGCTGGATTATTTTGGACATGACGATCTCCCAGATTACCGCGATGTTCTCTGGGCAACCCCCTGCAGCGGCGATTATTCCGGCCTCAACTGCTGCCGCGTTGCAACAAGCCGTTGTGCCTATTCAGCCTTGATGCCGGCGTCCTCGATCACTTTGCGCCAGCGCTCTTCCTCGGCCCTGAGATAACGATCAAGCTCCGCTGGAGGCTGCGCGACCATGACGAGGCCCTCGTTCTTGACTAGCCGTTTGAAAGCCTCGGACTGCACGGCCGCCGCGGCCGACTTGTTGAGCCGATCGATGACATCGGCGGGTGTCCTCGCCGGCGCAAACAGACCGTACCAGGCCTCGGCATCATATCCGGGAACGCCGGCCTCGGAGACGGTCGGCAGATCGGGAAATGCCGGCGAACGTTCCGCCGAGGTCACCGCAAGCGCGCGCAACTGCCCGGCCTCGACCAGCGACGCCGCGCTTGCAACCGTGGTGAACATCACCTGGATTTGGCCGCCAATCAGATCGGTGATCGCGGGCGCGGCGCCTTTGTAGGGCACCGTGGTCAAATTGATCTTGGCCATATGCTTGAACAGCTCGCCCGCCAGATGCGCCGAGGTGCCGGTGCCGAACGTGCCATACGACAGTTTGTCGGGCTCGGACTTGGCGGCTGCGATCAGATCCGCGATCGACCTGATCTCGGAATTCGGATTGACCACGACGATATTGAAGGAGCGCGCGACCAGCGCGACTGCTGCGAGATCGCGATGCTGATCGTAGGCGAGTTTTGCATAGAGGTTGGGATTGACCGCGTTGGCGAAAGTGCCCATCAAAAGCGTGTAGCCGTCCGGCTCGCTGGTCGCGACCGCCTGGGTCCCGATGATGGTGCCCGCCCCCGGCTTGTTCTCGATAATGACGGATTGGCCGAGATCCCTGGCCATCTCCTGCGCCAGCGTGCGGGCAATCACGTCGGTGCCGCCGCCGGGCGCAAATGGCACGACGATCTTGATGATACGCTCGGGATAACCCGCCGATGCCTTGTCGAACGGAAACGCCGACAGCACGACGCATGCTGCCGACGCGAACAGAAACCGAGTGAGTTTGACGTTTGTCCGAAGTCCCATGCTTGCGCCCGACCATGCGAGAAGAAAGCTGCTTCGATGGCCTGCCCGTCGGAGAATGTGCTGTATGTAGCCGAGCTCCTGAACTGGCGCGTGCAGAAACTAATTTTGAAACCGTGAAGATTGAGCTAGATCATCCGCGCCACGAACGGAATCCTTCGTAACAACAGCGTGAGCGACCAGCTCAGTGACAGCGTGCAGGTGAACACGATCATGAACTTTACAAACGCCGGCAGCGGCGGATCGTAGACCGCGTATTGCAGCCAGATGATGAAGATGTAATGCACGAGAAAAATGCCATAGGCCGAAGGCCGCAGCAGATCGAGCAGGCGCAGACTGGATTTGGCGAAGCGCAAGTAAAATGCCGGCACCAGGAACGTCATCGCAGCGCTGAAGGCCGCAAAGGCAAGGCCATAGGCCGCGCGCCATGACAGCGGCGGCGACTTGAAATTCGCGACCCAATTGTGATGCGCGTAAACCAGGAGCAGGATCGCGCCGTAGAACAACAGCGCAAAGGCAAGCCAAACCTTCCAGCGGCTTGCCAGCTCGCCGTTCTCGGCCAGCAGGCCCGCTCTTAGGTCCGCGGCGCCGATGCCGACGCCGAGGAAGAAATATCCGCCGTAAAGCAGGATGCGGCTGGTCTGGATCGGCAGCGGATATCTGCCCGGCTCCAGCCAACTCGTATCGCCGAACACCAGGTGCATCGGCAGATAGACGGTAATCGAGAAGATCAGGAATGCGACAAAGGCAACGGCCGGCCGGTAGCGCAGCGCATGGAATGGCCGGCCGAGCAGCTCGATCGCGCGCGGCGTCATCCACCAGATCGCAGCCGCGAGCGCATCCAGCGCCAACAGCACCCACAAGAACCATGCAGGACCCGAGGGCCACGGCCCGATCGTGAGCGTGCGCCACCAGAAATGAAAGAAGTTGAAATCCGTCGTCCCCGGCATGTGATAACGCAGGAAGGTCGGATAATAGGCGATCGGCATCAGCACGAAGATCGAGATCAGAAACGGCACCCCGAGCCGAACGGCGCGGTGGCCGAGAAAGTTCGCGCTTCCCCTCCGCGCCAGGCTGTCGCGCACAAACAGGCCGGAGATGAAGAACATGCACGCCATGAAGAAGCTGTCGTTGAACAGCACGACCAGGTCGAAGCCGAGCCAGCGCATCCGGTCGCCGTTGCCGAAATAGGTGTAGTTGACGACGGAATGGTGCAGCACCACCAACAACGTGATGAACGTGCGCGCCCGATCGAGCGCCGTGACGCGCACCGGCGCCGCCACGGCCTGGACCCCCTCGTCGGAACTTCGCAGCATCATTTCTCGAACGCGTCGTAGATGATTTTCTTGATCGTGGTAATGACATGCATCCGCCCGGATGGCGAGTCCTCCATCACGACAAAGAACATGTCTTCGGTGCGGTCGACCACGAGGTAGACGCCGGTAGCGCCGTCCCATTTGATCTCGCCGAGCGAACCCGGCGGCGGCGGCACCGCGTTCCCGGGATCGGTGCGGATGCCGAAACCGTAGCCGAACCCAAAGCCGTCGCCGGGAAAATAGAAATAATCGCGAGCGACACCCGATCCCCCGCCGATGTGATCGGTCGTCATCGTCGCGAAGGTTATGGGGCTGAGATAGGTCTTGCCGTCAAGTTTCCCGCCATTGAGCAGCATCTGCCCAAAACGGGCAAAATCGGCGATGGTCGAGACCATGCCGCCGCCGCCGGATTCCCATCGCGTGATATCGAGCGAATTTCGCTCGATATGGCGGTCCTTGGCCAGCGGCCCCGCGAAGCGCGCCCGCTCGGCCGGATCGGTCAGGAAGAATTTTGTGGTGGTCATGCCGAGCGGATCGAGCAGGTTTTGCTTCTCGAATTGGTAGAGCGATTGGCCGGAGGCGACCTCGATCACGCGGCCGAGGACGTCGGTCGAGTGCCCGTAATCCCACAGCGTACGCGGCTGTTCGGCCAACGGCAGCTTGGCGATCCGTTCGGCGAATTCGGCATTGTCGAAATCGCCGAGATAGATGCCGGCATAGGCAGCTTTAACCAGACCCTCACCGTAGAAACCATAGGTGATGCCGGAGGTGTGCAGCAACAGGTCCTCGATCGTGACCTGCCGGCGCAGCGCCACCAGGTCGAGCACCGGTTTTCCCGCCTCGTCCTTGCGCTCGACGCCGACCTTCATGCGGGCAAAGGACGGAATGTATTTGCTGACGGGATCGTCAAGCGCGATCTTGCCGCGATCGACCAGCATCATCGCCGCCACGCTCGTGATGGTCTTGGTGACCGAATGAATCGGAAAGATCGCATCGACCGCCATTGGCGTTCCGGTCTCCACATTGCTCTTGCCGAAACACTGCAGATAGATCGGCTGGCCGTGACGCTGGATCAGGACGATGGCGCCCGGAATCCTTCTTGCCGCGATTTCACCGTCGACGAAACTCTGGATCGGCGCCAATCTTGCAATCGAGAGGTTTGCCCCCGGCGATGGCCCGAAGTCGGCGGCAGCCGCATGCGAGGAGGCAACCGAGATCGCGGCGGCGATCGCAAATAAACTTGCTGAAGTGCGGGAGGGCGCGTCGCGCGTCAACATCTGCTCGTTGGGTCAGGTGGACCGCTAAACGTTATTGCATTTCTGCAGGCCGTTCCAGATCGTGGTTGCCGGTCCGTGTCAGGCATACGGGTTGATCAGCTTCTGCTGCTCGGCGCTGTGCCGAGCGAGCAGATCGATAAAGGTCCGGACCTTGGCCGAAAGATGATGGCGGTGCGGATAGACCGCGTTCATCGAGAGCTCCACCGGCCGGTATTCCGGCAACAGTCGAACCAGCGCGCCCGATTCGAGGTCATCGTGGATTAGAAACCCGGCGGCCAGCGAGATGCCGATGCCGTCCAACGCGGCCCTGCGCAGCGTTTCGCCGCTGTTGGTGATCAGATTGCCGGATACCCGCACGGTGGCCGGCATGCCCTTGCGGTCGACGAAATGCCATTCGTCCCCGAAGGGATAAAGCACATGGCGAACGCAATTTTGCTCTGACAGTTCGGACAATTGCTGCACCCGGCCATGCTTCTCGAGATAGCCGGGCGAACAGCACAGCACATGCCGCCAGGTCGCCAGGGTGCGGACGATCAGGCTTGAATCGGGCGGCGGGGTGAGGCGGATCGCGACGTCGAAGCCTTCGTCGATGATGTCGATGGTGCGTTCGCCCATATTCAGATCGACGTTGACGTTGGGATAAGACTTGAGGAATTCGGCGACGACTGGCGCGACAAACGGAACGATATGGGTCGCGGTATAGATGCGCAGCGTGCCGCGCGGCGTCGATTGCAGGGCGCCGGCGATATCGTCGGCCTGCTCGATGTCAGCCAGGATCTGCGTGCATCGATCGTAGTAGGCCTTGCCAACCTCGGTGAGGCTGACTTTTCGCGTGGTGCGATGGAGCAGCCGCGCGCCGAGCCGCTCCTCGAGCGCCTGAATATGATTGCTCACCATTGTGGTCGACATGTTGAGGCGGCGGCCGGCGGCAGAAAATCCGCCGCTGTCGACGACCCGGACGAACGCCGTCAGGCTGGTCAACCGATCCATCGCCACCTCCGATTATCCGCTGCCAGTGGATAATGCTTCCATTTTTTCCCGAATTATCACATGGCGCCCGACATTGCATCTTACGACCAATGCAGCGCCACCCCCCTTGGGACGACGCTTCAAAGATCCCGAGGATACCATGTCGAATGCTTCTTATGTCTCTGATGTCACAACGAAAATCAACCTGCGTCCATCTCGCCGGGCGATCAAGCGCGGAGCCCTCGCGCTGGCGCTGAGCCTCGGCCTCGCCGCGGCAGCGGACTTCGGTTACAGCTACCTCACGATCGGGCGTTACCTGGAGACGACCGATGACGCCTATGTCAAAGCCGATTCCACGATCATCTCGCCAAAGGTATCCGGCTACATTTCGCAAGTGCTGGTCGGCGACAACGAGAAGGTCGAGGCCCGACAATTGCTGGCGCGCATCGACGATCGCGATTTCAGGACCGCACTGAATCAGGCGCACGCCGACGTTGCGGCCTCTGAAGCCGCGGTGCGCAACCTCAATGCGCAGATTGAACTGCAGGAGCCTTTGATCCAGCAGCAAGCCGCGGAGGTCGACGCCGCCGAGGCCAATCTGAAATTCGCGCAGGAGGAGCGGGCTCGTTACGACGATCTCATGAAATCGGGCTCCGGCACCGTCCAGCGCGCCCAGCAGACCGACGCGGCGCTGCGCGAAAAAACGGCGCAGCTACAGCACGGCAGATCGGGACTGATCGCGGCAAAGAAGAAAATCGAGGTGCTTGCCACCGAACGGGACAAGGCCGTGGCGCAGCTCGACCACGCCCGTGCGGTCGAAGCGCAGGCGGCGCTGAACCTCTCGTACACACGGATCACAGCTGCCGTCGAAGGCACCGTCGGCGCGCGCTCGCTCCGGGTCGGTCAATTCGTGCAGGCCGGCACGCAGTTGATGGCGGTCGTTCCGCTCGACGCGGTCTATGTAGTGGCGAATTTCAAGGAGACCCAGCTTACCAATGTGCGCAGCGGCCAGCCGGTCGAAATTGTAATCGACAGTTTCCATTCGACCAGGCTGAAAGGCCACGTCGACAGCCTGTCGCCGGCCAGCGGCCTGGAATTCGCGCTGCTGCCGCCCGACAACGCGACCGGCAATTTCACCAAAATCGTGCAGCGAATGCCGGTGAAGATCGTGCTCGACGACCATAACCTCAAAGGTCTGTTGCGTCCGGGCATGTCGGCGGAACCGACCGTCAACACCAAGGCGACGGTGGTTGCCGAACGCGAGACCGCCAGCCAACTCGCCTCGAACCCACCGACGAAGCGGCCGAACGGCGGCTGAAGCTTGCTCTGCAAGCCCCGAGGAAATCCCCATGACCGCGCTCCAGCACACCATCAACGGCGCTTCCACCGTCAGCAGCGATCGCGCGCAACCGCCCACGGTGGGGGCAGCTCGTACGGTCTCCGCAAAAACCTGGTTTGCGGTGGTCGGCGCGACGCTCGGCGCCTTCATGGCGGTGCTCAACATCCAGATCGTCAACGCATCGCTCGCAGATATTCAGGGCGCGATCGGCGCCGGCATCGACGACGGCGGCTGGATCTCGACCTCCTACCTAATCGCGGAGATCGTGGTGATCCCGTTGAGCGGCTGGCTCGCGCAGTTGTTCTCGATCCGCATTTATCTCTTGACCAACGCCGTGCTGTTCCTCGCGCTGTCCGCGGCTTGCGCGCTGGCCCGGGATCTGCCGCAGATGATCGTGCTGCGCGCGATCCAGGGCTTTACCGGCGGCGTGCTGATCCCGATGGCGTTCACGCTGATCATCACGCTGTTGCCGAAGCCCAAGCAGCCGATTGGCTTAGCGCTGTTCGCGCTGTCGGCGACGTTTGCGCCGGCGATCGGCCCGACCATCGGCGGCTATCTCACCGAGAATTTTGGCTGGCAGTACATCTTCTACGTCAATCTGGCGCCCGGCGCGATCATGATCGCCATGCTCTACTTCTCGCTGGAAACAAAGCCGATGAAGCTGTCGCTGCTCCGCCAAGGCGACTGGCCGGGCATCGTCACCATGGCGATCGGTCTCGGCGCGCTGCAAACCGTGCTGGAAGAAGGCAACAAGGACGACTGGTTCGGATCACCGTTCATCGTCCGCCTGTCGGTGATCGCGATCGTGGCGCTATCGCTGTTCCTCCTGATCGAACTCACCAGTAGCAAGCCGCTGCTCAATCTGCGGCTGTTGTTCCGCCGCAATTTCGGCTTCGGCATATCAGCCAACTTCCTGCTCGGCATCGCCTTGTACGGCTCGGTATACATCCTGCCGGTCTATCTCTCGCGCATTCAGGGCTACAATGCCGAGCAGATCGGCATGGTGCTGGCCTGGACCGGACTGCCGCAATTGTTGCTGATCCCGCTGGTGCCGCGGCTGATGGACCGCTTCGACCCGAGACTTTTGATCGGCGTCGGCTTCGCGCTGTTTGCGGCCTCTAACTTCATGAACATCTATATGACGGCGGACTACGCCACCGACCAGTTGTTCTGGCCCGACGTCGTGCGCGCGATCGGGCAGGCGCTGGTGATGACCCCGCTGTCGGCGGTCGCAACCTCGGGCATCGAGCCGGAGAACGCCGGCTCGGCGTCGGGACTGTTCAACATGATGCGCAATCTCGGCGGCGCCGTCGGTATTGCCGTGCTGCAGACCTTGCTGACCAAGCGCGACCAATACCACTCCAACGTGCTGATGCAGTCGGTGTCGCTGCTGGAACAGGCCACCCGCGCCCGGATCGAGCAACTGACGCAATACTTCGTCAATCACGGCGTCACCGACCGCACGGAAGCGGCGCATCGCGCTTTGGTTGCGATCGGCCACATCGTCCAGAAACAGGCATTTATCCTGGCCTTCAGCGATACTTTCTATCTGCTCGGCGCCACGATGGTCGTCGCGCTCATGGCAGCCCTGTTCTTGAAGAAGCCCGACCGTCTTGCATCGGGCGGCGCGCATTAGAACATCCAGCCCCAGAAAGGAGAACAATGATGAAACCGCGAGTGAATTTCCCTTCGCGCAGTGCCACCTGTGAAAGTCAAGGCTGCCGCCTAAACCGCAGTGGCGCGGGCAAAATCGACATAGATCTCGCGCAACCGATTGGTCATTGGACCTGGCTTGCCGTTGGCGATCATCTTGCCGTCGATCGAGATCACCGGCTGCACGAACAGCGTGGCGCTGGTGATGAAGGCTTCCTTCGCGGCCAGCGCTTCCTCGACCGAGAACGCCCGCTCCTCGACGCGGAGCTGACGCTCTTCGGCGAGCGCCACCACTGCCTTGCGGGTGCATCCCGGCAAAATCTCGCTGCCATTCTGCCGGGTCACCAGCACGTCGTCCCGCGTCAGAATGAAGGCCGATGACGAGCCGCCCTCGGTGACCTTGCCGTCTTCGATCATCCAGGCCTCGCCGGCGCCGGCTTCCGCCGCAGCCTGCTTGGCGAGCACTTGCGCGAGCAGCGCCACGCTCTTGATGTCGCGTCGTGTCCAACGGAGATCGGGCACGGTCATGACACCGATGCCGGTCTTGGCGGATGGCGCATTGACGATGTCCTTGACCGTCGTGAACATGATCAGGGTCGGTGCGATGCCTTTCGGAAAGGCGAAGTCGCGTACCTTGTCGGCGCCGCGCGTGACCTCGAGATAGACCATGCCGTTGACGAGCTGGTTGCGCGCGACCAATTCCTTTTGGATTTCCGCAATCCGCTCCAGCGTCTCCGGCAACGCAAGCGAGATTTCGCCGACCGAGCGCTTGAGCCGCGCCAGATGCGAGGCATTGTCGACCAGCCGGCCGTCCAGCACCGCGGCTACCTCGTAAATGCCGTCGGCAAAAAGGAAGCCGCGATCGAGGATCGAGACTTTTGCCTCTGCGAGCGGCACGAACGAACCGTTGACGTAAGCAATCTGGTCCAAGCGAGGTCTCCTGTGGGGGTGCGAAGCAACGTGTCGCATACTTTACGCAAATTCTCAAAGCTTGATCGACGAATTTAAGGCGGCAATGCGAATGCGTGCATTGGTCATTGCGAGGAGCCAACGGGTCGCGCGAACGCGCGCCCGATGACAGGCTCCGCAATGACGTCTAGGCCTAGTGCGACAAAATCTTCGACAAAAACTTCTGCGCTCGCTCGCTGCGAGGCTTGCCGAAGAAATCGGTCTTGAGCGCGTCTTCGACGATCTCGCCCATGTCCATGAAAATGACGCGGTGGGCGACCTTGCTGGCAAAGCCCATCTCATGGGTCACCACCATCATGGTCATGCCTTCGCGGGCGAGATCGACCATGACGTCGAGCACTTCAGAGATCATTTCGGGATCGAGCGCCGAGGTCGGCTCGTCGAACAGCATCGCGATCGGGTCCATTGCCAGCGCGCGTGCGATGGCGACACGCTGCTGCTGGCCGCCGGACAATTCGGCAGGGTACTTGCGGGCATGCTCCTTCAGGCCGACGCGATCAAGCAGCCTGGAAGCCTTCGCGACCGCCTCGTCATGCGGCCGCCGCAACACCTTCTCCTGGGCCAGGCAAAGATTGTCGATGATCCGCAAATGCGGAAACAATTCAAAATGCTGGAACACCATGCCGACCCGGGCGCGCAACTTCGGCAGGTCGGTCCTGGGGTCGTTGACCTTGATGCCGTCTAGGATGATCTCGCCCTTCTGAAACGGCTCCAGTGCGTTGACGCATTTGATCAGCGTCGACTTCCCCGAGCCTGACGGGCCGCACACTACCACCACCTCGCCCTTCGCGACGCTGGTGGTGCAATCCTTCAACGCCTGGAAGCTGCCGTACCATTTGTCGACGTGGCTGATCTCGATCATGAAATTCTCACTAACGCATCACCGCAATGCGCGACTGCAATTGCCGGACGCCGAACGACGCGACACAGGAAATAATGAAATAGACCGCGGCCGCGAACAGGTACATTTCAACCAGCCGCCCGTCACGCTGCGCCACCTTGCTTGCCGCGCCCAAAAAATCCGGGATCGACAGCACATAGACCAGGGAAGTGTCCTGGAACAGCACGATGGTCTGTGTCAGCAGCACCGGAACCATATTCCGGAATGCCTGCGGCAGCACGATATAGCGCATTGTCTGGCTATAGGTGAGGCCGAGCGCCTGCGCGGCCGCGGGCTGTCCCTTCGAGATCGACTGGATGCCGGCGCGCATGATTTCGGCAAAATACGCCGCCTCGAACAGGACAAAGGTGACGAGCGAAGAAGCAAACGCGCCGACTCGGATCGGCCGTGACGATCCCGTCAGCCACTGACCGATATAGGGTACCAGGAAATAGAACCAGAAGATTACCAGAACCAGCGGCAGCGAGCGCATCAGGTCGACATAGAGCCCCGCGACGCGCCCGAGCAGCGGCAGTCCGGAGAGCCGCATCAAAGCGATCAGCGTACCGAAGATCAGACCGCCCAGCGCAGCCAGTCCCGTCAGCGTCAGCGTAAACGTCATGCCGTCGAAGAACAGGTAGGCCAGCGACCGGCGGATGACGTCGAAGTCGAAGCTTTCGAACATCGCCTTTGACTCACTTCCCGGTGATGTAGCCGGGGACCGCGATTGCACGCTCGAGCAAGCGCATGGCGGCGACGACGACGATGTTGACCAACAGGTACAACACGGTCGCGGCGGTAAAGGCCTCGAACACCTGAAAGGAGAATTCCTGCATCGCCCGCGCCTCGCCGGTCAATTCGATCAGGCCGATGGTGATCGCAACCGATGTATTCTTGATGGTCGAGAGAAATTCCGAAGTCAGCGGCGGCATGATAATGCGAAATGCCATCGGCAAGAGCACGTAAGCGTAGGTCTGCGCCGTCGTCAGTCCGAGCGCGGTCGCGGCCAGTTTCTGTCCGCGCGGCAGTGAGTTGATGCCGGCGCGCGTTTGCTCGGCGACGCGCGCCGACATGAACAGCCCGATCCCGATCGCCGCCGTGTAGAACGGAGCGTGAGGCATCTGTTTCAGCCACAATCCCCACGACCGCGGCAAGAGTTCCGGCAACACGAAGAACCAGATGAACAACTGCACCAATAGCGGCATGTTGCGGAAGAATTCAACGTAGGCGAAACCCACCCAGGATGCGGTTCTTGACGGCAGCGTGCGCAAGACGCCGACCACCGATCCAAGCACCAGTGCAATGATCCAGGCGCAAAGCGCGGTCTCGATCGTCAGCACCAGCCCGGACAGCAGCATGTCGAGATAGCTGCCGGTCCCGTTCGGGGCCGGCTCAAAGAAGATGCTCCAGTTCCAGTGATAATTCACGAAGCCTTCCGTGCCCCAGGGTGACGGCGTCGCCTCACATCGCCTTATAGGAATCCGGATCGGGGGAGTCGGAAGGCACTGCGAATTCGTGCCGCAACTCCGCACTGATCGGCGCGTTGAGGTTCAGTCCCTTGGGCGGGATCTTCTGCATGAACCATTTGTCGTACAGCTTTTGACCTTCGCCGCTCGTATAGAGCGCGGCGGTGGCGCCATCGACCACCTTCTTGAAGGCCGGATCATCCTTGCGCATCATGATCCCGTAAGGTTCGGGCTTGGAGAACGCGTCCTTGGAGATGACATAGGCGTCCGGGTCCTTGGAGCCGGCGACGAAGCTTGCGAGCAGGATATCGTCCAGCACGGCCGCGACCGCCCGATCGGTCTCGACCATCAGGAAGGATTCGCCATGTTCCTTGGCGGGAATGATGTTGATGCCGAGGTTGCGGGCAGCGTTGGCTTCGGTGAGCTGCTTGATGTTGGTGGTGCCCGAGGTCGAGACCACCGACTTGCCCTTGAGATCGTCGATCGAATTGAGGTTGCTGGATTTCTTCGAGACGAAGCGGGTCGCGGTCAGAAAGTGGGTGTTGGTGAAGGAAACCTGCTTCAGGCGGTCGGCGTTGTTGGTGGTCGATCCGCATTCGAGATCGATGGTGCCGTTGGCGAGCAACGGAATGCGGGTCGACGACGTCACCGGATTGAACTCGATCGCGAGCTTGTCGAGCTTGAGCTCCTGCTTCACGGCGTCGACGATTGTGTAACAGATGTCGATCGCAAAACCGATAGGCTTCTGGCCGTCATCGAGATAAGAGAACGGGATCGACGAGTCGCGGTAGCCGATCGTGACGGCGCCGGTTTCCTTGATCTTTTTGAGCGTTCCGGTGAGCTCTTCAGCGTTGGCCTGCCCGCCAAAGCAAGCGGCGAGCACAACGCCGATCATACCCAGGCATTTCATACGTGCTCTCCTTGCTGGACGGCTTGCAGTCGGACGACTCCCAAAGAGCCGATGCAATGACCGGGCCATTGCATCGGCCGGAATTCTCACGTCGCCTTAACTCTTACATCGCCTTATATGAATCGGGATCCGGCGAATCCGACGGCTTGGCAAATTCGTGCGTCAATTCGGGTGAGATTGGCGCGTTGAGGTTCAATCCCTTGGGCGGGATCTTCTGCATGAACCATTTGTCATAGAGCGTTTTGCCCTCGCCGCTCGTGTAGAGCGCGGAGGTCGCGGCATCGACCACCTTCTTGAACGCAGGATCGTCCTTGCGCAGCATGATCCCGTAGGGTTCAGGCTTCGAGAACGCATCCGTGGAGATCACATAGGCGTCCGGCTCCTTCGAGCCGGCGACCAGGCTTGCAAGCAGAATGTCGTCCATCACAAAGGCCGCGGCCCGGTCGGTCTCGACCATCAGGAAGGCCTCGGCATGATCCTTGGCCGGGATGATGTTGACGTTCAGATTGCGCGCGGCGTTGGCTTCGGTGAGCTGCTTGATGTTGGTGGTGCCGGCGGTGGAGACCACCGACTTGCCCTTGAGATCGTCGATCGAGTTGATCTTGCTGGCCTTCTTCGAGACGTAGCGGCTCGCGGTCAGAAAATGCGTGTTGGTGAAAGAGATCTGCTTCTGGCGCTCGGCATTGTTGGTGGTCGAACCGCATTCGAGGTCGATGGTGCCGTTGGCAAGCAGCGGAATCCGGGTCGACGAGGTCACCGGATTGAGTTTGACCTCGAGCTTGTTGAGCTTGAGCTCGTTCTTCACGGCATCGACGATCTTGTAGCAAATGTCCATCGCAAAGCCGATCGGCTTCTGGTTATCGTCGAGATAGGAGAACGGGATCGAGGAGTCGCGGAAGCCGAGCGTGATCGCACCGGTCTCCTTGATGTTCTTCAATGTGCCGGTCAGCTCTTCGGCGTTGGCCTGGCCGACGCAAAATGCAGCCGCAATCGCAAGGCCAAATAGACGCAATTGTTTCATTTGTGCTCTCCCCTGTTGGGTGATTTCCGGAATGCTTGCACAAACCGGACCTGAATAGAAATGTGACCTTCGGCGGTCATACGACCCCCAAACGGCGTTCATGACAAGGCGGACCAACGTTGTCTCGGACAATTGCGACAAATCGGGTGCCGGGCCCCTCCATCCGGTCACGCTTCAATCGCGTCCGCGGACGTCCGTCTGATCGTGACCAGCGCCGACAGGCTGAGGGCGCAAACCACGGTCAGGTAATATCCCGGCGCTAGATTGCCGATCAAGGCAAAGCCGCCGAGCCAGGTCATGAACGCGGGTCCCATGCCGCCGAACACGGTGACGCCGATATTGTAGCTTAAGCCCAAACCCGTGGCCCGCGTCGCCGCCGGAAATAATTCGGACATCAGGGCTGCCAGCGGCCCGAAGTAGAGCGCCTTCAGGGTCGCGAGATAAAGCACGGTCAACACGATCACCGCCGCAACCGGCGTTCTCGTCAACAGCAGGAAGGCCGGAAACACCGACACCAGCAGCAGCAAGCCCACCGCAATCATGTGCGTGGTGCGACCGACCCGGTCCGAGACCGTGCCTGCAACAGGCGTCAGGATCGTGACGGCGACCGCTGCGGCGAGGGTCGCCGTAAATCCGACCGTCGGCGCCAAATTCAGCGTTTTGACCACATAGGTCGGCATATAGACGATGAGGTAGTTGACCGCGGTCGACACCGCGAGCGCACCAATGGCAAGCACGACCCGGAGCTTTTGCTCCGTGAAGACTTTGCCCACCACGGATTCGTGTTTGGCGGCCGGTGGCGCCGTCGCGTCCTCAAGGTGGTTGCGGATGTAGATGCCGACCGGTCCGACCAGGATGCCGAACAGAAAAGGAATGCGCCAGCCCCACGAATTTAGGTCCGTAGCCGTCATCCACGATGTGAGCCCGATGCCGAACAAGGACGACAGCACCTGTCCCAGGCCTTGGCTGGCAAATTGCCAACTTGCAATGAACCCGCGGCGGCCGGGCGCATGCTCCACTAGAAAAGCCGTCGAACTGCCGAATTCGCCGCCAGCCGAAAAACCCTGGACCAGGCGGGCAGCGAGAACAGCGATCGGCGCCACCAGACCAATGGTCTGGTAGCTCGGCATGATGGCGATCGCCAGCGTGCCGGCGGTCATCAGAACAATGGAGACCATCAACGAAGCTTTGCGGCCATGGCGGTCGGCATAGGCACCCAGTACGACGCCGCCGATCGGGCGAATGAGAAAGGCCAGTCCGAAGGTGCCGAAGGTCAACAGCAGCGAAATCGTCGGATCGCTATTGGGAAAAAATGCCCTGGAAACATAAACGGCGAAATAGCCATACGAAGAGATGTCATACCATTCCAGCGCGTTTCCGATCGAGACCGCAACAACAAGCCTGGTGAAACTCTTTTCCCGCGACGATTCAGGGAGCGTCGCGGGGGCCGATAGTGCCATCTCAAGTCTCCCTCATCGCTCGCCTAGAGTGGGCGCGGCATTTCGCCGAGATCCCAAAACAGGCCGGCCATGATGCCGAGCGCTTCCTCGGTGAGGTCAAGCAGGACGTGCTCGTCGGGCGCATGCTGCGAACAGCCGGGATAGGAGTGCGGCACCCAGATCGTCGGCAGACCGAGCGTATCGGAGAACACGTCATTGGGCAGCGAGCCGCCGAAATTCGGCAGCACCGCAGGCCGTCTGCCGGTGGTCCGCCGGATCGATTCCGCCGCCCAATTGATCCATGGACTGTCGAAATCGGTGCGCGAGGCGACAAAGCTCTGGGTCGCGCTGACCTCGACCATCGGAAAGCCGTGTGCGCGCAAATGCGTCCGCACACTATCGACCACGGAATCGAATTTGGTGCCGACCACAAAGCGAAGTTGCAGCACGGCACGCGCTTGTCCGGGAATGGCGTTGGCGGGCTTGTCGATATTGCCCGACGATATCGCCAGCACCTCCAGCGTGTTCCAGGCGTAGAGCCGCTCCGCCGCCGACAAACCCTCCTCACCCCAATTGTCCGAGAGTTGCGGCTCGTCGGCCGACGGTTCGACCTTGACGTCGGCAAGGACGCTGCGGATCTGGTTGGAGAGCCGCGGCGGCTTCAATTGATCGAGCAACAGCCGCCCGTGGCCGTCGACCAATGTCGCAATCGCGTTCGCCAGGATGGTCGCGGGATTGGCGAGCACGCCGCCCCAATTGCCGGAATGATGCCCGCCGTCGCGCAAATTGACGTCGAGATGGATGCGCAATCCCCCGCGGCAGCCGAGGAAAATGGTGGGGCGCTCCGCTGACAAACGCGGGCCGTCGGAGGCCAGAAACAAATCGGCCTTCAATTCATCGCGCAGCGAGACGCAAACCTTGTTCAGATCCGGCGAGCCGATCTCCTCGCCCATCTCGACCAGGAATTTGGCGTTGAAGCCGAGCCGGCCGCCACGCGCCGCGCGGACCGCGCGAAGCGCCGCCAGGTTGATGCTGTGCTGCCCCTTGTTGTCAGCGGTGCCGCGGCCGTAGACGCGATTTTCGCGCCGCGTGACCGCCCAGGGATCGAGATCATCGCGCCACTCGCCGGCCATGCCGTCGACGACGTCGCCATGGCCATACATCAGGACCGTCGGCGCTTGCGGATTCTCGCGATAGTGGGCGAGAAGATATGGCGCCTTGCCGCTTGGGGATTCGATCAGCCGGCTTTCGAAATCGAGCTGCGAGAACGACGGCTGCAGCTCTTCCTCGAGATAGGCGCGTAAACAATCGTGCCGCTCGGCGTTCTGGCTTTCCGTCCGGTAGGCCACCCGGCGGCCGAGTTCGGCGAGGAATTCGCCGGATTGAAGCTCTTGGCGGGCGCGCGCGACGGCGTCGGATCTGCTCATCTCTTTTGCCAACTCACAAACGCATCGAAACTCGGCCAGCCTAGCTAGATATGCGAGCTGCCGGAAGTGGCCACTGGCCTCGCAAATTGGTCCTGCTAAACTCATGCCAGCCCGGCATTCAGACCGGGCGGCATCGGCGGCGGACTCTTAACAGAGCGCGCAAGGCTCACAATCATGAACAAACAAATCCGGCTCAACGCCTTCGCCATGAACTGCGTGGCCCATCAATCGCCCGGGCTGTGGACGCATCCGCGCGACCGCACCAGCGAATATAACCGCCTGCCCTACTGGATCGACTTGGCAAAAGCGCTGGAGCGCGGCCGTTTCGACGGCCTGTTCCTGGCGGACGTGCTCGGCGTCTATGACGTGTTCGGTGGCAGCCCCGACGCCGCCTTGCGCCATGCCACGCAGACGCCGGCCAACGAGCCGCTGCTGCTGATTTCGGCGATGGCGGCGGTGACGCAAAATCTCGGCTTCGGCGTTACCAGCAATCTGTCGTTCGAACCGCCCTACCCTTTTGCCAGGAGAATGTCGACGCTCGACCATCTCACCGAGGGGCGGATCGGCTGGAACGTGGTGACCGGCTATCTCGACAGCGCCGCGCGCGGAGCCGGCAAGGAAAGGCAGACCGCGCATGACGACCGCTACGACATCGCGGACGAGTATATGGAGGTGGTCTACAAGCTCTGGGAAGGAAGCTGGGAAGACAACGCGGCGGTGCGCGATCGCGTGCGCGGTATCTTCACCGATCCTTCTAAGGTGCATCGCGTCAAGCACGAGGGAAATAACTATCGGCTCAACGCCATTCACCTGAGCGAGCCGTCGCCGCAGCGTACGCCGGTGCTTTATCAGGCCGGCACCTCGCCGCGCGGACGGCAGTTCGCAGCCCGGCATGCCGAATGCGTGTTCATGTCGGGCCCGTCGGCCAAAGTTATCGCGCCGCGCGTTGCCGCCATTCGGGCGCTCGCCAACGAGATGGGCCGCAACCCGGCCGAAATCTTGATGTTCAGCATGATGACGATCATCCTCGGGCGGACTGAGGCGGAGGCCAAAGCCAAACACGAAGATTATCGTCGTCATATCAGCCCCGAGGGCGCGCTCACTTTGATGTCCGGCTGGACCGGTGTCGATTTCTCGACCTACGATCTCGACCAGCAGGTGCGCCATGTCCAGAATGACGCCGGCCGCACCGCGATGGACAACATCACCCGCGCCGATCCGGATCGGGTCTGGACCGTGCGCGAGGTCGCCGAGCATGTCGGCATCGGCGGCATCGGGCCCGTGATCGTCGGCACGCCGGAAAAAGTCGCCGATGAGATCGAGGCCTGGTTCGAAGCGACCGACGTCGACGGCTTGAATGTGCCGTTTGCTGTCTCGCCGGGCGATTTCGAGGATATCTCGGACATGCTGGTGCCGGAATTGACAAAGCGCGGGCGTTACAAAAGCGCCTACGCCAAAGGCACGCTGCGCGAGAAACTGTTCGGCGCCGGCCGCGCGCGGCTCACCGCGCCGCATCCGGCCGCGCGGTATCGGCCCCATGTCGGGAGGACGACGGCGCAGTAGAGGCATTCACACCATTCGTTGTTCTGATTCGAGCTTCAAGCAGCTTGCTTTACTGTCATCGCCCGGTGCGATGACGGCCTCAAACCGTGCCGTCCACCACCACCTCGATCAGTTTCGCGCCGGGACGGCTGTATGCAGACGAGAGCTTCGACTTCAGCTCGCCGGGCTCGCTGATCCGCATCGCTTCCAGCCCGAGCGATTTGGCGATGCCGGCAAAATCCACCTTTGGGTCGACGAAATCCATGCCGACATAATGATCGTCGCCGTGGAACGCGAGCAGCCGCTGCTTGATAATGCGGTAGCCGCCATTATTGGCGATGACGACGTTGAGCGGAAGCTTGTGATGCGCCGCGGTCCATAGCGCCTGGATCGAATACATCGCGCTGCCGTCGCCGGAGTAGCACACCACTGGGCGCGTGGGGTTGGCCATGCTGACGCCAACGGACGCCGGCAATCCCCAGCCGATGCCCCCCGAAGCGAGCGCATGATAGCCGTAACGATCGCGGTGCGGGCGCAAGCTGAGAGTCTGCCGGCCCGACGTCAGCCCCTCGTCGACCAGGATCGCGTTGTCGGGCATCGCTTCGATCATCTGCAGCGTCAACCAGTCCGGATCGATCGGCGATTTGTCCTTGGCCTTGGAGATCTGTTCGACGACCAGCTTGCGCTTCGCGCTCCAGTTCTTCGGCGCGAGCTCGCCGATGCCCTGCTTCGCCCGCGCCTCTAGCACTGCGCCGCCGGCAGCCTTCAGCGCCGGAACCAGCGCGCGCAGCGTTTCCTTGACGTCGGCCTTCAACGCAATCTCGGCGCCGTAGTTCTTGGCGAGATCCCATTCGACCAGGCCGATTTGCACGATCGGCAAGCCGTCCGGCAGCGGATCGACCTCGCTATGCACCGACATCCGCAGGGGATCGGCGCCGAGCACGATCATGAGATCGTAAGGCGACAGCACCTCGCGCACCTGCTTTTGCGCCCGCGACAGCGCGCCCATGAAGCTCGGGCTTTCGGAAAGGAAGTGCGCGCCGTAAGGCGCCGTTTGCTGATAGGCCGGACAGCCCAGCGCGGCCGCCAGCGAAGCCGCTTCCTCCAATGCATTGCTCTTGACGATCTCGTCGCCGGCAATGATGACCGGGCGCTGCGCCTTGAGAATGCGCTGCGTCAGCGCCTGCAGGGCCTCGTCGGAGGGTTTGACGCGGGTATCGATGCGGGTGGAGCGGCCGAGCTCGATACCAGCTTCGGAATTGAGGATGTCGCCGGGCAGCGAGATGAACACCGGCCCGGTCGGCGGCGTGGTCGCGATCTTGGCAGCGCGGCGCACGATCCGCGGCAAATCTTCCAGCCGCGTCACCTCGACCGCCCATTTGACCAAAGGTTCGGCCATCCGCACCAGCGGGCCATACAGCAACGGCTCGGTCAGGCCGTGGCCCTGCTCCTGCTGGCCGGCGGTCAGAATCATCGGCGTGCCCGTGAATTGCGCGTTGTAGAGCGAACCCATCGCGTTCCCAAGGCCAGGCGCGACATGGACGTTGCAGGCGACGAGACGCCCGGAGGCGCGGCTGAACCCGTCGGCGATGGCAACCACCAGGCTTTCCTGCATCGCCATCACGTAGGTCAGGTCAGGAAGATCCTTCAGCGCATGCATGATCGGCAGTTCGGTGGTGCCGGGATTGCCGAACAGATGGGTAATGCCCTCGTCCTTGAGCAAGGCAAGGAAGGCCGAGCGCCCGGTGATACGGTTCTTCATTTCGTTTCCTCCCGCCCGCGGCCTTTGACCTTGCGGCGTCGCGGCACCAGACCAAACTTGAAACGCGAAGGCAATGGAGGCCGATCATGGCTGCCCTGCGCCGGGATGCGCGGACGCCCGCCGCGGCGGCGCGGTCAGGCGTTCACACGTCTTGGCTGAGTTCGAACGGGTCGTCCCCGGCGACACGCCTCTTCTTTTTCGAGCGCTGCCACACCACCCCCGGAAAACCTTTCAGCGGCACCAGCGGCTCGCCGGTATAGGCCCACTCCTGCAGTTCTTCGATCGCGATGTGATAGAGCGGCTGCCGGCCGGTGCGCCCCGAAAACAGCGCGCGCGGGATGTTGACCATGTGCGGCGAACGCGCACGTTCGTAACTGAGCGGCGTGCCGCAGTGCTTGCAGAAGCTCCGCGCGGTCTTGGCGGCCTTGTCCTCGTAGCGCGTGATGGCGCCCTCGCCGCTTGTGACGCGAAAGCGCTTGCGCCAGCTTCCGACATAGGTGGCGTAGGCCGCACCATGCGCGCGGCGGCTGCTAGCCGAATGATCATGCCAGGCCCAGCGCGCCGGCACGTCGATTTCGAAGCAGACCTTGCCGCACAGGCATTGGCCCTTTGCGATCCCCGCCACTGCTGTCGCCGCTCTTGCCATTTGCGATTTCCATGCTTGTCGCTATTGCGCGCTGACATAGCCGTCATGACATGGTTCGATCAATGATATATTCCTTAACCGAAGCCGGAGAATGATCATGCCGCACCCAGCGATGTCGCCCAACAATGTTGCCGTGATCACCGGAGGCGCGTCCGGCATCGGATTCGCCGCGGCAGCAAGGTTCGCCCAGCTCGGCATGAAGGTTTGCATCGCCGATCTCGGCGCCGACCGGCTGAAGCAGGCGGAGACCAAACTGTCGTCTGTGGCACCCGGCGGCGCCGCCGATATCATGACGGCGGCCGTGGATGTCAGCCGTATCGAGGACGTCGCGGGTTTGGAGAGTGCCGTGCAGAGGCGCTTCGGCGGCACCGACATCCTGATGAACAATGCCGGCATCCAGCCGGGCAGCAAGATGTTCGGCCCGTCGGAGAATTGGCAGCGCATCCTCGCCGTCAATCTGTGGGGTGTCATCAACGGTTCGCAGGTGTTTGCGCCGCATATGATCGAACGCGGGCGGGTGGGCCTCATCATCAACACAGGCTCCAAGCAAGGCATCACCACGCCGCCCGGCGATCCCGCCTACAATGTGTCGAAGGCCGGCGTAAAAGCTTTCACCGAAGCGCTGCAACATGAGCTGCGGAATACGCCCGGCTGCCGGATCAGCGCGCACCTGATGATCCCCGGCTTCGTCTTCACCGGCCTTACCGCCCACGGCCGTAGTGAAAAGCCGCCCGCCGCCTGGACGCCGGAGCAGACCGTCGACCTCATGATCGAGCGCCTCGATGCCGGCGATTTCTACATCCTCTGCCCTGACAACGACGTGCCCAGGCCGCTCGACGAGCGGCGCATCCTCTGGGCCGCCGGCGACATCGTGGAAAACCGGCCCGCGCTGTCGCGCTGGCATCCGGACTACGCCGAGGCCTTTGCGGCATACATCAAACGCACCTAGCAAGAGCGTTAACGCTGTGGTCCTGTCGGCTCCGAGTTGATACACAGGCCCGGTGCAGGATCTCTTACAAGCAGTTCGCTCGGCCCTCACGCTTATCGGCAGCCTCGATCCGGAGTTCATCGGGATCGTCAGACTCTCGTTAAGCGTCAGCCTCTCCGCCAGCATCCTTGCGATGGTGATCGGCGCCCCCTTCGGCGGCGTGCTTGCCGTTGCCCGATTTCGCGGCCGGCAGACGATCATCGTGCTCGCCAACGCGCTGCTTGGGCTCCCGCCGGTCGTGGTCGGCTTGACGATCTATCTGTTGCTGTCGCGCTCCGGGCCGTTCGGCTTTGCCGGACTATTGTTCACGCCGGCCGCGATGATCGTCGCGCAGGTCGTCCTGACGACGCCGATCGTGATCGCTTTGGTGCATCGTCCCGCTGCCGTGCTGTGGTCGGAATATGGCGATCTGATGCACGTCGACGGCCTGTCGAAAGCGCACAGCATCCTCGAGCTGTTCGTGATCGGCAGAGGCTTTTTGCTGACGGCCTTCCTTGCCGCGTTCGGCCGTGCCATCGCCGAGGTCGGCGCGATCATCATGGTCGGCGGCAACATAAGGGGATTTACCCGCACCATGACGACCGCGATTGCGCTGGAGACCGGCAAGGGCGAACTTCCGCTGGCGCTTGGCCTCGGCCTCGTGCTGGTGCTGATCAGCGTGATCGTCAGCGCGTCCGCCTTCCTGCTCAACGCCTGGGCGGACAACCGATAAGAGTCAATTGGCGTCCGGGAAAAACAATTGCTCGCCGCCCACCTTGTAATCGGCGATGGTCTTCTGCCCATCGGACGAGATCAGCCAATCGACAAAGGCCTGCCCTTCGCTGACCTTAACGTTTGGATGCTTTTGCGGATTGACCAGCATCACGCCATATTGGTTGAACAGCCGCTTGTCACCTTCCACGAGAACGGCGAGATCGCCGCGGTTCTTGAACGATAGCCAGGTGCCGCGATCGGAAAGCACATAGGCATTGTCCGCCGATGCCATGTTGAGCGCGGCGCCCATGCCCTGCCCGATCTCGCGGTACCAGGAGCCTTTGGCCGCGTCGATGTCGATCCCGGCATCTTTCCAATAGCGCAGCTCCGCCGCATGGGTTCCGGAGCGGTCGCCGCGCGAGACGAATTCCACTTTGCTGGACGAGATGGCGCGAAAAGCCGCCGTGACGTCTTTGCCGCCGCCGATGTGCGCGGGATCGGCCTTGGGGCCGACGATGACGAAATCATTGTACATGACGTCAAACCGCTGCACCCCAAAGCCCTCCGTCATGAATTTGTCTTCGGCCGGCCGGTCATGAACAAACACCACGTCCGCGTCGCCGCGCCTGCCAATGTCGAGCGCCTGCCCGGTTCCGACGGCCACGACTTTTATCTTGATGCCGGTCCTTTCCGTAAACTTCGGCAGCAGGAAACCGAACAGCCCCGACTGCTCGGTCGAGGTGGTCGACGCGACCACGATCGATCGGTCCTGCGCGAAAGCGGCGCCCGAAATGAGCAGCGCTGCGAGACCAGCAAACCAATACCGCCGGCTCATGTCAGTCGCCCTCACAGCGTCTCTTGCTTGTGCCCGCATTCCTTGCAGGCAAACTTGACGCGGACCTGACCTCTTTCCACCTGGATGCGGTTTGGCGCGCCGCATTTGCCGCAGGTCGCCTCGATCCTGGTGTTGCCCTGCTTGATCACGATGACCTTCTTTTGCATGGTTTCGCGGATCAGGCGCTCGGCCTCTTCGCGCATCGATTGCTTCGACATCTGTCCGCACCTGTCATGAAAACTGAGCAGGTTATAGCACTGACACCACGTCTTGCGACCGCCTGTCGCGAAAAAACGAAATCTCGAGCCGCATCATTTTTCAGGTTCGGATTCGACTTTTTTGTTCGAACGGCGGCTTCGACGCACGGGTCGCGCTGAGGTCAGTTCGTGGCGATGCGGCTATTGCTTCCTTAACGACGCTAGCATTGCGCTAGGGTTAACATGATACTAGCCTCCGACCCGCGCTGAGAAACATGGTATTGCGGGGAACGGGAAGCCTCTTTGTTCCTTGTCTCAACATGGCAGCAGCAATGTCCTCTAGCGACGGTATCAGCGAAGCCAAAGACCTGTCCGACCAGCGCCGGAGGAGGAGGAACACTTCGCTGCTGGTGCTGGCCGCTGGACTACTGCTTTTTTGCGCCGCCGCCGGCTCGCTCTATTATGTATTGCGGCCCGTAACCCTTCGGATCGCCGTCGGCCCGGGCGGAAGTGATGATCAGAAGCTGGTCCAGGCGCTGGCCCAAAGCTTCGACATCAACCGTAATGCCGTCCGGCTGTCGCCGATTGCAACCGACGGAGCGGTGGAAAGCCTCGGCCTTCTTGGCGCGGGCAAAGCCGATCTAGCCGTCGGTCGCGGCGACCTCGGTATGCCGCGTGACGCCGAAATCGTCGCCATCGTGCGCAAGAACTTCGTTGTGCTGTGGGCGCCTTCCGGCCTCCCGGGCAAGGGCTCCAAGCGACAACCGGCACCGAAAATCAAGACGCTCGACGATCTCGCCGGACATCGCGTTGGCATGATCGGCAAGACCCCGGCCAATGTCGCATTGCTGCGTGTTATCCTGACCGAATCCGGCATTGCTGCCGACAAGGTCGCGGTCACGCAGTTTGGCATCAACCAGATCGAAGAGCTGGCGCGCGACCCGAACCTCGATGCATTCATGGCCGTGGGCCCGCTGGATAGCAAGATCACTATTGACGCCCTGGCTGCGACCGCGCGCAGCAGAGGCGAACCAAAGTTTCTGCCGATCGATGTATCGGACGCGATTGCCCAGAAGCACCCGCTTTATGAATCCGAGGAAATTCCGGGCAGCATCTTCAATTCGAATCCCGCCTGGCCGGATGACAAGGTCGATACGGTCAGCGTCAATCACGTGATTGTCGCGCGAAAAGCCTTGTCTGAAACCACTGTGGCGGAATTGGCCCGGCAATTGTTTGCGGTTCGTCACGAGGTTGCCAGGCAGGTGCCCGGTGCCGCACACATCAAGAAGCCGGATACCGACAAGGACGCCGAACTGCCCGTCCATCGCGGAGCTGCAGCCTATATCGACGGCAACGAACGCACGTTCCTCGACAAATACGGCGATTATTTCTGGTTTGCCCTTCTCCTTCTCTCGGGGCTTGGTTCGGCTTGGGCATGGTTGCTTCACTTCCTGAGGCGAGACGAAAGGCAGCTCACCACATTGCATCGCGACAAGCTTACGGACCTGATTTCCAGGGCGCGCGTGGCGGAGACGCCGGAACAGTTATTGGCCCTGCAAGACGAGGTAGATGCCATGCTCCGTGAAACGCTCGCAGCCTACGATGACGGAGCGATCGAAGAGGGAGACCTTTCGACATTTAACCTGGCGCTTGGGCAATTCCATCATGCCGTCGCCGAGAGACGCATGGGGACTAGTGCCAGCACGCCGGAACCGGCGGCGCGCCTGCGCGCGCGATAGAGCGATCACGTCTCGACGATGACGTAGCTGTCCTCGATGTGCACCGGAAAGGTCTCGGCCACGTAAGGTCCCTTGGCGAGCGTTTCGCCGTCCTCGATCGCGACCGGATAGGTCCTGACCTTGAAGCGCTGCGGATCGAACCAGGATTGGCCGGTGCGCATGTCGAATTCCCAGCCATGCCAGGCGCAGCGCAGCAGTTCACCCACCCGAGATCGCTGATAAACGCCGGGCTCCGGCGAGGTCAGCCGCGCCACGCAGGCCGCCTTGTCGAGCGGCGCGCCTTCATGCGGGCAACGATTGAGCAGCGCGAAGAATTCGCCGTTGACGTGGAACACGACGATAGCGCGGCCGTCGACCTCGACCACCTTGTTGCCGCCGGGCGGGATTTCCGTGGTGCGGGCGACGATGTGACGGGGCATGACTTTAGAGCTTGTAGAGCGCGCGGGCGTTGCCGTTGAAGATCATCTTGCGTTCGCTCTCGGAAAGCGGCGTCTTGAACGCAAAGCGCGGATCGTCGAAATCCCAATGCGGATAATCCGACGAGTACAACAGCCGGTCGACGCCGACCCATTCGATCAGCGCGCGCAGATGCCTTGCCTCATCGGGCTCGTCGATCGGCTGCGTCGTGAACCAGAAATGCTCCCTGACATATTCGGACGGGCGGCGCATGAGGTGCGGGACTTCGCTGCGGAAGCGCTCGAAATGCTGGTCCATCCGCCACATCGTCGAGGCAATCCAGCCGAAGCCGCCCTCGATGAACACGATCTTGAGGCGCGGAAAGCGCTCGGGCACGCCTTCGATCACAAGGCTCGTCAGGGTTGCCGCCATCGTATGCGCGTTCGACTGATGCTCCTCGCAGTAATAGGACGGCCAGCCGCTGCCGGTCGGCGCATGGCCGCCATAGCCGCCGACATGGATGCCGAGCGGCAGGCCGAGTTCCTCGGCGCGCTGGTAGATCGGCCAGTAGCGGCGGCGCCCCAGCGGTTCGTTGGCGCGCGGCGAGACGTTGATCTGCACATATTGGCCGAGCTTGGCGCAACGCTCGATCTCGGCGACCGCAGCCTCGGTATCATCCTGCCCGACCAGAATAGACGCTTTCAGGCGCGGCTCGCGGCTACACCAATGCGCGAGCTGCCACTCGTTAACGGCGCGCTGGATCGCCGCGCCGAATTCGAGATTCTGTTGCGAGAAGATGAAGAGGTCGAGCACTTGCAGGATGCCGAACTCGACGTCAAGCGGATCGAGGTGCTGCTTGCGCATGAAGGCGAGATCGGATCCGGGCGGGCCGCCGGTCGGCGGCCAGGCGTCGCGGCGCGCGATCAAGGGCGAAGAGCGCGGATAGGGCGTGGTGCCGATATAGGGCGTGCGCAGATGATCGCCGTAGGTCTTCATGTGCTCCTGCCAGCGCTTGGGCAGAAACGCATTGAGGTCAGCGCGCGAATGCAGGCTCGGATGGATATCGCAATCGATGATCCGAAGCTGGCTCTTGGCGGCGGCTTCCTGTTCAGCTAACGGGCGGTCGATGACATCACTCATGCGATCCTCCTTGAGGTTATTCTAGGCGGCGAGCTTCAGCCGCGGAAACGTCTCTAACGGATTGTCGGCACACATGCGCGATACGATGCGCTCCGGCAGATGCGGCGGAACAGCGTCGTCGCCGTCGAACTGCCAATGCGGATAGTCTGACGCAAACAGGAACATCTTGTCGCACCCGATCTGGTCGATCAAGTCGGCAACCCCGGTCGCATCGGGCGGACTGTCGAACGGCTGCATGGTAACGCGGACATGGTCGCGGATGATCGCCGCCGGCTCGCGTTCGACCCATGGTACCTCAACGCGCACGCCGCGCCAGGTCTTGTTGGCGCGCCACATGAAGGCCGGCAGCCAGCTCACGCCGGATTCCATCAGCACCACCTTGAGGCCGGGGAATTTGCCGAACACGCCTTCGTAGATCAGCGAGAGGATCTGCGCCTGAAACGCCTGCGCCTCGGCCAGATAATATTCGTAGCGATGCGAGGGCCAGCCGACCGAACTCGGCGCGCCCCGATACTGGCTGCCGGCATGGATCGCGATCGGCAATTTGTATTTCTCGGCGGCCTGATAGACCGGCCAGTAATGCCGGCGGCCGAGCAAGCTCTCGCCTTGCGCCAGCACCAGGATGGAGACGAAGCGGGTGTCGCCGGCTCTGCGCTCGATCTCCTCGATGGCGAGGTCCGGCGCCTGCATCGGCACCACGATCGAGGCGCGGAGGCGAGAATCGCGCGCCAGCCATTCGGCCGCGATCCAGTCGTTGATCGCCTTGCAGAAGGCGGACGCCATGTAGGGATCGTAGACGGCTTGCGCGCCGTAGAGCACGTTGCAGATCGCGTGCGACGCGCCGAGCTGGTCGAACGTGCCGTGCCGCAACATTTCCAAATCGCTGCCCGGCTTGCCATTGGCCGGCCGCCAGTCCGCCCTGCCCGACAGCGGCATGTTCGGCGGATAGCTGGTGAGGTCGAGCCCGTCGATGGCGCGGCTCACCACCTGCTCTTTCCAGTGATCGTCGAGATAGGGCAACAGCGTCGTGCGCGTCCCGCCCACCGCGGGATGGATATCGCAGTCGATCCGCGTCGCTGCCATGGGTCTTCCCTGAGATATCGTTCTTGGCGGCCGGTTCACGCACCGCACCTTTAAGAGTGCCCCTGCAGGGGCACAAGTGCAAGGGCCCAGCTGCATAGCTGGCTCTCCGCTCCATCAAGGTCGGATCAGGCCTTTCACGATTTGCGGATGCGAGCTATGGCTGTTCAAAGATAGCAACATCGAACGAGCGTCAAAGCCGTGTATCGTTGGTCCGGCCCGGGGAGCCCAAGATGAAGTTCACGCCGTTGGCTTTTGTGGCCTGTTCGCTTTTGCTGACCGGCGCGTCGAAAGCAGCAGCCGCCTCGGTCACCGGACCCGCGGCGCTCGCGCTCGCCGGCGTCGTGGCGCAGTACGCGCCACTACCGGCTGCCAACAAGAAAGCGGTCGCGGCATTCTTCAAGGGCGATCCCAACTTCCCCTATAAGGGCAAGATTTCCGTCATGGCGGACAAGATTGTCTGCCGGACCAGCAATGTCGACATCACCGCGCGCTCTTGCGAGGTGACCTTCAAGATAAAAAAACAAACGCTCTCGGGGCGTGAGGCCAGCGAGCTATTTGCGACGGAAGCCATGGCCGGCATTCCCGCAGACGGCGCGGCGGGCTCCAACTTTGAAAGCCTCTCGAAGCTGAACTGCACGCTCGATCCGGCCCAACTCAAGGCAAAGGGCGGCGGCGGAGCCGAGTGCTCGTATGAGGCGGGGAAGTAAAGCCGTGAACTCATAACCGCCGGAATTTGCACGAGCGGGCGGTGTTCTCACGGCATGCCCTTGAACCATTCGACGGCGTAGGAAGAGTACTGCGATTTGGCGGGGACGAGCCGTGGGATCGCAATGTGTGTTGGGTCCCATCGCGATGTTTTCGCTGACCAAGAACGAAGACAAGCTGGTTCTTCGCTACGCCGTCAGCCCGCTTCGGCGGCTTGTGCTCGTCGGTGCTGGGCTCGGCGGCATGACCATAGGCGCGCACCAGACCATGGACGCCAAGACGACGACCGTCGCCGTCGTCGTACCCTCGATCATAGCGTTGGCCCTTTTAGGCTATTTTTGGCTCGCCGATTTGCCGGTGACGGTCGAGTTCGATTGCGATCTTCGGCGCCTGACTGTTGATTGCGAGCGGCCATGGTTTGGAGCGCCCCGCGCGTTCGGCTTCGCCGAAGTGGCGGCGCTGTCGGCCGTGAAGGAGAGCGACAGCGAATCGTCGGAATATTGGGAGGCCTGGCTCGAATGCCGTAACGGCACGCGGATCAGTCTTGGCAGAGAGAGCGTTGGACGCCATGCGCGTATCGGCGGCTACCTCGCGGAGATACGCCAAGCAACCGGGATTCCCGGATCGTAGCAGTGCCGCTCATGCGCCCGGGTGGATACGCGGCGGCGAAGTAAGCGGTGGCATCAAAGCTCCCGCATCTCGCCCTTCGACCATTGCTCACGCAACTTGAATTTCTGGATCTTGCCGGATCCCGTCAGCGGCATGGCGTCGACCACGAACCAGTGGCGCGGCGTTTTGTGCGGGGCGAGATGTTCCCGCAGATAATTATGCAGCTCTTCCTTTTCGATTTTCACGCTGGGCGCCGGGCGGATGAAGGCTGCGACCACCTCGCCCCATTTCGGATCAGGCAGGCCAACGACGGCGACGTCGCCGACGCTCGGATGGCGAAACAGCAACTCCTCGAGCTCGCGCGGATAAATATTCTCGCCGCCGCGGATGATCATGTCCTTCAGCCTGCCCTCGACCGTGCAGTAGCCGCGCCCATCCATCGCACCGAGATCGCCGGTATGCAGCCAGCCCTCGGAATCGATGGCGGCCGCGGTCGCCGCGTCGTCCTCGAAGTAACCGTGCATCACGTGGTAGCCGCGCGTGCAGATCTCGCCGATCTCGCCGATCGGGACGGTCTGGCCGGTGTCCGGATTGACGATCTTCACCTCGACGTTCGGCATCGGCGTGCCGATGGTGTTGGCCTTGTCGGCGATCGTGTCGGTGGCCCAGGTCATCGTCGCTACCGGCGAGCATTCGGTCTGGCCGAACACGATGGTGAACGGTGCCCCCAATTTCTGTTCAAGCGCGGTCACGATCGCGGCCGGCACCGTCGAGCCGCCGGAATAGATCGCTTTGAGCGAGGAAAGATCGGCCGCGGCGAAATTCGCATGCTCCATCATTGCAACCAGCATAGTCGGCACGCCGAGCATCGCATTGGCGCGATAGCTGGCAGTCAGCTCGATCACGAGCCCGGGGTCAAAGGCCTCGACCAGCACCTGTGTGGCGCGCTTGGAGACCGCGCCGAGCACGCAGCAAACGCAACCGCCGGTATGGAACAGCGGCATGGTGGTGACCTGAACGGCGCCGTCGGCGATGCCGGCGCGGTCCGCCGTATGCGCCCCGTTGTTGACGAGCCCGCGATGGTGCAATAGCGCGCCTTTCGGGAATCCGGTGGTGCCGGACGTGTACTGGATCATCACCGGGTCGGTCGATCGCACGGCCGGAAGTTTCGGCTTTGCGATGTCGCCCGAGGCCAGAAATGCGTCCCACTGGTCGAAGCAGATGATCTCGCGCAACTCCGGACAGCGGGCAGCGAGCGCCTGGGCTGTCGCCAGCATCGGATTGCCGCGGAACTCCGGCACCACCAGCACGCCGGCAGCGCGCGACTGCTTCAACATATATTCAACCTCGCCCGACCTTAAGCCCGGGTTGACGGTCACCAGGATGACGCCGGCCATCGCGGCGCCAAACTCCATCATGATCCATTGGGGAATGTTGTGCGCCCAGATCGCGACCCGTTCGCCCGGCTCAAACCGGGATCGCAGCGCCCGCGCGGTGCGCAACGACTGCAGGTATAGCTCGGCGTAGGTCCATTGGCGGCGATTGTCGCGATCGGGGACGCCGGCGATCAGCGCAATCCGGTCCGGCGTGGTTTCCGCCGCCCATTGCAGCAGCGCCCCCAGCGTGATGTCACGAACCACAGGCTCGCTCGGACCCGCAGCATGGGACATCGTCAACATCATCCGTCTCCTCCACGCTTGAGACTGCCCCGGCGCCCTGCCCGGTGCAAGAGGGCGTGCCGGTTGACTCCTTAGCCGTCTCCAAATCCAATTGCGAGCCGTTGGAGAATTAGGGACAATCGTGGCAGGCAGCGAGCACGAAACTTACGAATGCGATGCGCTGGTGGTCGGCTCCGGCTGCGCCGGCCTATCGGCCGCGGTCACCGCCGGGCACCATGGGCTCAATGTCCTGATCGTCGAAATGGAGCCGCACTTTGGCGGCACCACGGCGCGCTCCGGCGGCTGGCTCTGGATCCCTCGCACGCGCCTCGCGCACGCCTGGGGCATCGTCGAGGATGCGGATCAGGCACGGACGTATTTGCGCCATGAGGCCGGCAACAGCTTTGATGCCGCGCGGGTGGATGCTTTCCTGACCGCGGGGCCAGAGGCCGTCGATTTCTTCACCACCAACACGGCCGTGCGCTTCGACATGCCGCTGACCTTTCCGGACTACCACGCCGAAGCACCCGGCGGCGCGCAAGGCGGCCGTTCGATGGTGACGCGCCCGTTCGACGGCCGCGAATTGGGCGCTCACATCAAGGACATCGGCCGCCCCCTGCCCGAACTGACGATATTCGGCATCATGCTCGGCTCCGGCAAGGACATCGTGCATTTCATGCGCGCTACCAAATCGCTGGCTTCCGCGTTTTATGTCGCCAGGCGCCTGTCGAAACATTTTTTGGATGTGATGCGCCACGGGCGCGGCATGACGCTGACCAACGGCAATGCGCTCACAGGCCGGCTGGCCAAGTCGGCGTTCGACCTGAATATCCCGTTATGGCTATCATCGCCGGTGCGCGGGCTGATCACCGAGGATGGCGCGGTGCGCGGTGCGATGGTGAAAAAAGCAGGACGCCTCATTCGCGTCAACGCCAAACGCGGCGTCGTCCTCGCCTGCGGCGGCTTTCCGCACGACGTCGAGCGGCGCAAGGCGATGTTCCCGCATGCGCCGACCGGTAATGAACATTGGTCGCCGGGACCTGCCGGCAATACCGGCGATGGATTGCGGCTGGCGGAGACAGCCGGCGGGCGCGTCGAGAATACCTTGCCGAATGCCGCGGCCTGGGTGCCGGTATCGATCACGGTGCGCAAAGACGCGAGCCAAGGCGTGATGCCGCATTTCATCGACCGCGCCAAGCCCGGCGTCATTGCGGTGACGCGCGAGGGGTCGCGCTTTGCCAATGAAGGCAATTCCTACCATGACTTCGTCCAGGCCATGACGAAGGCCGCAAGGCCGGGCGAGGAGATCGCGGCGTTTCTAATTTGCGATCATCGCGCGCTTCGCAAATATGGCCTCGGCTGCGTGCCGCCGTTTCCGATGCCGCTTCGCCGCCATCTGCGCACCGGATATCTCAAGCGCGGCAGGACTCTGGCCGAGCTCGCGGCGCAGGCCGGCATCGATGCGAACGGGCTCACGGCAACGGTCGCTGATTTCAACAAGACCGCCGCTGAAGGCCGCGACCCCGCGTTCGGTAAAGGCTCGCGCGCCTACAACCGATACCAGGGCGACGCGCTGCACGGGCCTAACCCTTGCGTCGCGCCGATCAAGGATGGCCCGTTCTACGCGATCAAGCTGGTGATCGGCGACCTCGGCACCTATGCTGGCATCAAGACCGACGCCAGTGCGCGCGCGCTCGACGCGGGAGGCCGCCCGATCGCAGGCCTCTATGCCGTAGGCAACGACATGGCGAGCATCATGGGCGGCAATTATCCCGGCGCTGGGATCACGCTCGGCCCGGCGCTGACGTTCGCTTATATCGCGGGACGGCATCTGGCTGGGGCAGATCCAGCCGGCGACGTTTCATGAGACGCCTGAAGTTTCGCCGCGCCCAAGCTGCGCGCAAAACGTCTCTACATCGGTCAGGATCGCATCGCCCGTGAAAGTCATCGCGGCGATAGAGCGTCGGGCCGCTTCGTCGTGCCCGGCGCCGCAGGCATCCGTCACGACGACGGGCACAAAGCCGAGATCGGCTGCGTGCTTCACAGTCGGCTCCACGCCGACCTCCATGGCAATGCCGCAGATTGCGACGGCAAGGATTCCGCAATCGCGCAGCGCCATGGCGAGAGGCGTGCCTTCGAATGCGGACATTGCGAGCTTGTCGAAGACGGCCTCGCTTGGCAGCGGCGCAAGTTGAGGCACGATCGAAAACCCGGGTGAGTCGCGCAGAAACCAGGGTTCGACTGCAGCGGGATCGCTCACCCGCTGCCAGGCCATCGCCATCCGGTACTGGGAGGCGCCCATCAACTCCTTCGGCAACGACATGTGCCGGGTGAAGACCACACGTACGCCGGCTCTGCGCGCAGCCGCGAGCACTCGCGCGACACGGTTGGTGATTTCCTCACCGTTGCTGATCTGGCTGACAATGCCGGCCTGCATGTCGTAGACGATCAGTGCCATGCGCCTGCGGTCGCACACGTCCTCCAGCGATTGCGGAATCTCAAGATGGAAAATGTGCGCTGGCAAGGTGCGGCCTCATCGGTTGCGCTGCATGGTTCGATCAAATGGCGGTTTCACGTCGACCGAAGGATCGAACAAATATTCCAGCGGTAGCGGCGCATCAAGCGGGATGAAAAACCATTCTAGGAAGCCGTGCCGGGAAAGCGGAAAGTCGTCGACATAAGCCTTCGCCTGCGCGATACTATCGCATTCGAACACAATGACCACGCCGGCCTCGTCGGCGCGCGCGTAATTCTCACGAACGATGCCCGCCTTCCAAAGCCGGAACACGTTCGAGACCTCTTCCCGGATGTAGGGTTGAATGGTTTCAAGCGTCACGCCTGGCTTGAAGCGGTCATACGCGATGATCTTCATTTTTGCCTCCTTACCGCTGCGAACGGCGTGTTCTTTAGGTCGGCAGCGTAGCGTTCGCAACGCACCGGTTGGTAAGTCGCCCGATCGCTGCTAGCTGTTTTCGAAACGACAACTCGGGACGAAGCGAATGGCGAACAAGCTCCCTGCGACGGTCGGCTGTCCGACGGAACTCACGCTTGATGTGCTGTCCGGCAAATGGAAGACGATCATTCTGGCCCGATTGAAAAGCGGCGCTCTGGCTTACGGAGAATTGCGCAAGAGCATCCCGGCCCTCAGCGATAAGATGCTGACAGAAAGGTTACGCGACCTCGAACGCAGCGGCCTGCTCGAACGCAAAAGCCGGCGGGCGGATGGCGGCGGCCGGGCCCGCGTCATCTACGCATTGACGGCACGAGGCCGGTCCTTGCGGCCGGTTCTCGAAGCGCTGTTTGCGTGGGGCCTGTCGTCGGCGCCGCAACTCGGCATCAAGGTGCGAATGCTCGAAGATTGAGCGGAAGCAATTTCAGGAATTGAAATAGCCGAGAATTGCAAGCTAGGCTGCGGCACGAGGATGGCAACGCGCAGGCCATCCCTGCAACTTGCCTGTTCGGAGATGCCATGACAGCTCTTATCGTCCGCGGCGGCACGGTCGTGAATCACGATCATTCGCGCCGTGCCGACGTTCTCATCGACGGCGAGACCATTGTCGCAATCGGCGTGGCGCTCGACGCCCCCGCCGATGCGCAAGTGATCGACGCCGGCGGTTGCTGTGTGATGCCGGGCGGCATCGATCCGCACACCCATCTCGAACTCGCGTTCATGGGCAGCGTCTCGGCGGATGATTTCGAATGGGGCACCAAGGCGGCACTTTCCGGCGGCACCACCATGGTCGTCGATTTCTGCATTCCCGATCCCGGGCAGTCGATGCTCGCCGCGTATCAGGACTGGCGGCGCAAGTCGGAGAAAGCCGCTTCCGACTACGGCTTCCACATGGCGGTGACGTCGTGGGGAAAGCAGGTGTTCGACGAGATGGAGATCGTGGTCAAGACCTACGGAATCAACACCTTCAAGCACTTCATGGCCTACAAAGGCGCGTTGATGGTGAACGACGACGAGCTCTACAACTCGTTTGCGCGCTGCGCCAAGCTCGGCGCCCTGCCGCTGGTGCACGCCGAGAACGGCGACGTCGTCGCGCGCATGCAGGAAGTCCTACTCGAGCGCGGCGTCACCGGCCCGGAGGGCCACGCTTATTCGCGCCCGCCGGAAGTTGAGGGCGAGGCCACCAACCGCGCCATCATGATTGCGGACATGACCGGCGCGCCGCTCTATGTCGTACATACCAGCTGCCACCAGTCGCACGGGGCGATCGCGCGCGCCCGCGCCAGCGGCAAGCGCGTCTATGGCGAGCCGTTGATCCAGCATCTCCTGCTCGATGCGAGCGAATATCAAAACAAGAGCTGGGACTATGCCGCGCGGCGCGTGATGTCGCCGCCCTTCCGCGACGCCTCGCATCAGGACAGCCTGTGGGCCGGACTGCAATCAGGCTCGCTCCAGGTGGTCGCGACCGATCACTGCGCTTTCACAACGGAGCAAAAGCGGCTCGGCATTGGCGATTTCCGCAAGATCCCGAACGGCACCGGCGGTCTCGAGGACCGCATGCCGCTACTGTGGACCGCAGGCGTCAATACCGGGCGATTGACGAGGGAAGAATTCGTCGCCGTGACCTCGGCCAATATCGCCCGCATCCTCAATATCTATCCGAGAAAGGGGCGCATCGATGCGGGCTCGGACGCCGACATCGTGGTGTGGGATCCATCGGTAACCAAAACCATCACCGCCAAAAGCCAGTTGAGCCGCATCGACTACAATGTGTTCGAGGGTTTTGCTTGCCTGGGCGCGCCGGTGGTCACGATCTCGCGTGGCAAGATCGCCTGGGCCGACGGCGAGCTTCGCGCCGAGAAGGGCGACGGACGTTATATCGAACGACCGCCGTTCGCTGCGGTCCACGTCGCCAATTCGACCTGGAAAGAGCAGACCGCGCCGAAGGCGGTACGACGCGCCGAGGTGACTCCCTAAGGCATCGCCAAAAAACTAGATCGCGCCGGCCTTACCCGTTGCCTTGTCGGTCAGCGCGACCGTCTCGAAATACTGGATCTTCGGGTCGTTGCCGTAGCGGGCGCGAATGCCATCGCGCCAGGGGCCGTTGTAGAAAGCGTCCGCATCCGCTTCACTTTCCCACATGTAGACGCCGCCGGCGACGCCGCCTTCCTTGTGGCAGATAAACTGCTTGCGGAGGAAACCTTTGGCTTTCAGGAAATCGGGCGCGATTTTGGCGAAATGCTCGCGGCATTGCTCAAAACCGATCGACGGCGGCAGGTCATAGAGAACAATGGCGGTAATCATCAGTGCTCCTCCCTGCGCCTTTGATAACAGGCGACGGCGACGCCGAGATAGCCAAAAAAAACGCGGGTGCTGCCCGCTCCGGCGCAAGGGCTGGAACGCCTTACCCCAATGCACCGCAAGCACTTTCAATTCCGCGAAATGCGCCCACATGAGGCTCTCTTGAAGACGATCAGGACGGACCCATAACAGTGTCCCAGCTCGCGTTGTTTGAAGATCAGAGTCCCCGCCCCAACGGGCTACGTTACACGCCTGACTTCGCCTCAGCGGAGATGGAGCGGGAATTGATCGCGCGCATCGCGGAATTGCCGTTGCAGCCGTTTCAGTTCGGTGCCTTCGAAGGTCACCGGCGGGTGAAGTCGTTCGGCTATCGCTATGATTACACGCTGCAAAAGCTGCAAGAGCCCGAGCCGATCCCGGTCTGGCTTACCGCCATCGCGGGTAGGGTGGAAGATTTCGGGCACCTGCCGGAGGGCAGCGTGCGGCAAATCCTCTGCACCGAATATGATGTCGGCGTCGGCATCGGATGGCATCGCGACAAGCCGCATTTCGACAAGGTTTTCGGGCTTTCGCTGGGCGGTCCTTCCAGATTTCGTTTTCGCCGCCGCCAGGGCGAAAGATGGGAGCGTTTCACGCTGAGCGCCGAGCCGCGCTCGCTCTATTCGATGGATGGCGAGGCCCGCGAAGTCTGGGAGCACAGCATTCCGCCGGTGGAGCAGCGCCGCTATTCGATTACGTTCCGGACCATGCGCACCAAGGACGCATGACCTCCTGATCTTTACGGGTTCGGGTGCACGAACCCCGTGAAATCCTGCTTCGAGCCGCGGAAGGCGGACAGGTCAACCGGGCCGTGCACACCGCGCCGGGCTCCGCGATCCTGATACTGCCACAGAATCCACTGCTCCTGCCGAATGAGCGGTGGCCAGAAGAGGCCGCGGACCCAGAACTGATCGTGCGGAAATTGTCCCTTCAAGTAGGCGTCGTGGAATTCTGCCGTGGTGTAGATCAGCGGCCGGCGACCATAGTGAGCCGAGAGCTGTGCGAGCAATATTTCGAGCTCCCCCGCGACATTTCCGATCGGCGCCCCGTTCGGGCAAGGCCCCATTCTTTCGGCGTCGATGGCGGGCGGCAGGGCGCTTGGATCACGTGGCACCGTCGCGATGAAGTTTCGCGCCTGGTCGATTCCGGTCCGGCACGGCGTGAAGAAGTGGTACGCTCCGCGCACCAGGCCCGCGCCCGCTGCGCCGGCCCAGTTGCTTGCGAAGTTGGTGTCACGAAAATTCCCGCCTTCTGTAGCCTTGATATACGCGAAGGCAATCCCGTCGCCGGCTAGCGCCCTCCAATCGATCTGACCCTGATGATGCGAAACATCGACGCCGATGACGTCATATCGCAGAGGTGCAAGTTCGAGATGCGCATAGATCTGCGGCGCGAAAACGACGCCTGCTGCGATCAGCATCAGCGCCGCGAGCGAAGTGGCGATCCATATGCGCTGTCGCGAAGCCATACGACTACGAAAACGAGCCCGTTGTAGTGGTCGCATCCAAAGTGGCTGCCATTATGAACGGCATCGAAGCATGGTTTGCGGGGCAAGCCAAACTGACCAACGATAGGTGACTGCAGCCGAAGCTCGCGGCTACCGGCCCGCCTTCGCCAGAGACATCGACGCGGCAGCCCCGTCGTCCGTCTTCGCTTTCGCTGCGCTCAAGCCACGCCGGACACGCTTCGCCCTGGTTGTCTTGGCTGGCAGCGCCACGCGCAGCCTCGGGCGGGCATGAGTAGGGACCGCACGATTTCGACATTGATCGCGTTCATTGCCGCAATGCCCGCTGCCGGCACAATGCGAACCAGGGAGGTCATGATGAATGCGGAGAAGGCGAAATAGACGCCCGCGAGCAATCCGCAACCGACGGCGGAGAGCCAGAGCCGGCCGGCCGGCGGCGCATAGTTCAGACTCTCCAGGCACCGGAGGCCGCTGCCGCGCGGGCATACTCGGAGAAGTCGCGGGCGGGCCGCCCGAGCGCTTCCTCGACGCCGTGCATGACATGGCTATTGCGGCCATCGAGCACGACGGAGAAGAGTTCGTCCAGAAGCGCGATGACATCCTCCGGGACGCCGGCCTGGCGCATGCCGGCCGCGAAGACCTGTGGCGAAATCTGCGTGTAGCGGACAGGCCGCCCCGCCGCCTTGGATATTTCGGCCACGGCCTCCGCGAACGTGAGCGTGCGCGGTCCGGTCACTTCGTACAGCTTGTTTGCGTGACGCTGATCCGTCAGCGCCGCCGTCACCACATCGGCAATATCGTCCGCGTCGATGAAAGGCTCAGGCACGGTGCCGACCGGCAGCGCGATCTCTCCGGCCAAGACGCCGTCGATCAGATAGCCTTCCGAGAAATTCTGGTTGAACCAGCTGGCTCGGACGATCGTCCAGGACACGCCGGAAGCTCGCAAGGCCCCTTCGGCACGTTGAGCGCGGGGCTCACCGCGGCCGGAGAGCAGCACGAGACGTTCCAGGCTCTTTTCGCGTGCGAGACGCGCCAACTCGGCGATCGCGTCCACTGCCCCATCGACCGCCAGATCGGGCTGATAGGTCACATAAGCCTTCGATACGCCGTCTAGGGCAGCGCTCCAGGTTTCTGGCCGGGTCCAATCGAATGCGATCGCCGCGGAACGCGAAACCGGACGCGTGGCGAGGCCGCGCGCCTGAAGGCGCGCATTTACACGGCTACCGGTCTTGCCGCTGCCGCCGATCAGGAGAATGGGTTGCTGTGGCATAAGGTGTCGTATCCTTCCAGTCAAAAACACGAGATTATCTCGTATTTGCTAAAAGCGATAAACTCTCGTATTTTAAACGTCAAGCTCTTTTTGGAGGCGCTATGGCAAGGCGAAAGGCAGTTCGGTCCGAGGCGGACGTGGCGGGCCCGGAAAGTCAAAAGATCGCCCGGCTCGTTCCGACCCAGAAGCGCAGCCGTGAGCGCTTCGAGAGCATCCTCGCCTGCGCCGTCGAGGTGATGGCCGAGAAGGGCAGCGAAGCTTTCCGGATGAGCGACATTGTCGAGCGGACGGGAATCGCCTTCGGCTCGCTCTACCAGTATTTCCCGGACAAGACGGCGATCATCGGCACGCTCGCGGAACGCTACAACGCGATCGGCCATGATTGCGTGCGAAAGGAACTTCTGGGCCTGCGGAAGCCTGCAGACCTCCATACTGTGCTCGGCCGCATCACGGACAGCTACTGTCAGTTCTTCATCGACGAACCGGCAGTGCGCTACATCTGGCAGGCAACACAGGCCGACCGCGCGCTTCAGAAGCTCGACGAGGAGGACGGCGCCTTTCTCACCGGCCTGCTTGTCGAGGCTCTGCGGCCCCTCACACCGCATCTGTCGGAGGCGGCGCTAGTTGATTTCTGCCAGCTCATGATGGTTCTGATGTCTGCCGCCGTCCGCCACGCTATAACGATGCCGCCGAAAAAGGGCCGGCGCATTCTCACCCTCTTCAAGAAGATGCTGCCCCACGATCCCAATTGGTGACATACAATTTTTCGCGGCGCAACGGAACGCGTTGCTTGGAGCAGGCTTCCTTCAGCACGGCGCTTTGCTTTGAAGTGGGGACTCACAAATGTGCCGGCACCGACTTGGGACGTCGTAAACCACTCGCTCTCCAGGCGCTCGTACGCAGTGGTCACGGTCGATCGTGAAACTGCACCGGGTTGTCGACGAGCAGCCGGAAATCGTGACGGAGCTCATCGAGCGCTACGCTTCGCAGTAGGCTAATTCAAAACCTATCCATGATGATCTTGGAGGAACATTGCGTGAAGCCGTACATTGAAGTCGCGGTCGCATTCGCGTCAGCCCTCGTCGGCGGAGACTTTGCGCGTGCGAATGCTCTCTTAGTCCCTGAACTACGCACGCAGCTCACCCCTGATGGCTTGCGCGAGAAGTTCTATGGGATGTTCCGCGGCTACTCAGGTGGCGAGCCGCGCTCGGTTCACTTCGACGAGGAGTTTCAGATGTATGATTGGCCGGACAAACGCGCAGACGATGTGGGGTGGGCCTATGTCGGAATTGAGGGCGACGGCTTTGTCGAGGCTGTCTCTGTGGTCGTTGCAAAGATCAACGGTGCCCTCCTCATTCGCGAAATTGAGTGGGGGCGGCCATAGCCGCACAGTGAGCGCCGGTAAACTCAGGGAGGGCGCATGCCATCCTCGGACGAACTCGCAATATCCGCGCTCTACCGCGAGATGATGGAGGCATGGGACCGCGGCTCAGGGATCGACTTCGCGAAGGCGATGACGCCTGACGTCGAATTTGTTGGATTTGATGGAAGCTGGTTCAGAGGCAGGGATGAGGCCGGCACATTCCATGACGAGCTGCTCAAGACACATCTTTAAAGGTGAATTAAAGGTAGCGGGAGCGCAAGGATGCGGCATTTGCCTTGGTGATTGCTGGGGGTCGCGTCGTTCGGAATCGCAGCAGCCGCGCTGGGTGCGGCCGCGCCGAAGCTCAAGCTATGGGCTCCCGCGCAGCTATCGAGTGACCGCTTCGAATCGCACGTCGTTTGATCCGTTGGATGGCGACCTCTATTTCGTGCGGTCGAGCCACAATTCTCCGACTGGCGCATCAGATCCAGACTGCGCATAGCCCAGGGATCTAGCCGCAGCTTGCGAAGCAAGCGAAGCGTGGTGGGCACGACAGGGATCGAACCTGTGACCCCTACCATGTCAAGGTAGTGCTCTCCCGCTGAGCTACGTGCCCTAAAGTCTTGATGGGTCGGGGTCCGTATATCGGCTCCAAAAGGAGGAGGCAAGCACGGCTGGCCGGGGGAATCAGCCTAAATCAAGCCGCCAGCATCTTGTTCACTTCGCTGACCAATTCGCGAAGATGAACCGGCTTCGACAGCACCTTGGCGTTTTTCGGCGCCTCCGAGTCAGAGTTCAGCGCCACCGCGGCAAAGCCGGTGATGAACATGATCTTGATGTCGGGATCGAGTTCCGAGGCGCGGCGCGCGAGCTCGATGCCGTCCATCTCGGGCATCACGATATCGGTGAGCAGCATCTCGAACGGCTCCTCGCGCAGCCGTTGATAGGCCGACATGCCGTTATCATGGGGCGAAACCTGGAAACCCGCGTTTTCCAGCGCCTTGACCAGAAAGCGGCGCATGTCGTTGTCGTCTTCGGCGAGGAGAATCTTATGCATGGCGGCTGTTCGTCGAATCCGGCTCAGGAGGATCAATCCGCCCACTAAGCCCGACAGACGGTAAATTTCGGGTGAAAAGCGAGCGGGCAGGGTCGGCAGATCTTAACGACCATTTCTGTACCGGAATGCGGCCCAAGGCAATGAAGTCCGGCATTTTCCGCTTCTTAAGATACATTCCAGTCCGCTTTAAGACTTTTTTCGCTTGGCAGGATGGCCGCGATTATCGACAATGGTTACTCATAAAAGCTGCGTTTTTCCGGCCGAATCGATCTATTCCGAAAACCGCGGACATGAGGGATGGCGCCCGATGACGAAGCTTAATGGCGAACAGTCGCCTCCATTCGAGGTCATGGAGCCGGCCGAGTGGCGGGCGCCGATCATCTTCAACTCGCCACATTCCGGCTCGGTCTATCCCTACGACTTCCTCACTGCGTCGCGGATCGATCTGCCCACGCTGCGGCGCTCCGAAGATTCGTTCATGGACGAATTGATCTCCGGTTTGAGCAGCCGCGGATACCCGGTGGTGCGGGTCAACTTCCCCCGCTCCTATGTCGACGTGAACCGCGAGCCGTATGAGCTCGACCCGCGCATGTTTTCCGGGCGATTGCCGAGCTTCGCCAATACCAGGTCGATGCGGGTGGCCGGCGGTCTTGGCACCATCCCGCGCGTGGTCGGGGACGGGCAGGAGATCTATCGCGAGCGCCTGTCCGTTGACGACGCGCTGGGGCGGATCGAGGCGCTCTACAAGCCCTATCACCGCGCGCTGCGGCGCCTGATCAACAAGGTCCACCAGACGTTTGGAGCGGTGATCGTGGTGGACTGCCACTCGATGCCCTCGATCGGCGTGTCGCGCGACGAGCCGCGCCGGCCTGACGTCGTGATCGGCGACCGTTACGGCACGAGCTGCGCGCCGCTGTTGCCGGACATGGTCGAGATCACCATGAGCCGGCTCGGCTATTCGGTCGGACGCAACAAGCCCTATGCGGGCGGCTTTATCACCGAGCATTACGGTAACCCGGCCTCCGGACTGCACGCCATCCAGCTCGAGCTCAACCGCGCGATCTATATGGACGAGCGGCGGCGCGAGAGGGGGCCCCGATTTGCGCAAGTAGCCGCCGATTTCGCGGCGCTGGCCGATGCGCTTGCCAGCGTTCCCTTTGGCGATCTTGGACCGTTCCAGGCCGCCGCGGAATAAAATCCCGCGATTCACGGTCTGTTGTTCGTTCCAGGCCAGTCCGCAAGGACCACCCACGATCCTGGAATCCTGTCATTCCGGGCTTTGCGCTTTTGCCCGGAATGACAGTGCCGCGGGAAAACCGCCTCCCTCAAGCAAAAGAAAAAAGGGCCGCTTGAATGAACAAGCGGCCCAAGTCTAGGGAGGAAACGCCCAAGGAGGGCAGCGATAGCGCAAGGCGCTACCGCACCGCAACAATATGAGACCGCGCTGCACAAAGTGCAAGTGATTTCGAATCATATCCAACGCAAAATTAACGCAGCGTGTGTTCTGGCAACAGTTTGACGTGTCATACTTTTACTGATTATTTTCAATACGTTACCTCGCAGCACGCGCGGAGTTAACGCGATCTTGAGCGTTTTGCCGTTAACCTCTCGATTTCGTGATCGGCGCTATTGCCAAAAAGTAAACCGCCACGCGGGCGGTGATTCGCATTCAAAATACCAGCGCGTTACTGCCGGATGGCCGTGCGCCGCCCCTCGGATTGGGATAGGCAGAGCGGGAATCTTCGGGGCGCGCGCACGCTCTGCTTTCCAAGGAATAGCCGTGACGGTTATCGATTTCACTGCGTTTATCGGCCGCCTTGCGACCGCCTCCGGAGAAACCATCCTGCCGTTTTTCCGAACGTCGCTCCTGATCGACGACAAGTCGGCGAGCCATGATTTCGATCCGGTCACCGAAGCCGACCGCGCCGCGGAGGCGGTGATGCGGCGGCTGATCAAGGCCAATTTTCCCCAACACGGCATTGTTGGCGAGGAATTCGGCAACGAGCGCGAGGACGCCGATTATGTCTGGGTGCTGGATCCGATCGACGGGACGAAGTCCTTCATCGCGGGCTTTCCGATCTGGGGCACCTTGATCGCGCTCTTGCACAAGGGCACGCCGGTATTCGGCATGATGCACCAGCCCTATATCGGCGAGCGCTTTTCCGGCGACAACGGTTCGGCCCACTACCACGGGCATGGCGGCGAGCGCAGGTTGACGGTGCGGCGCTGCGGCTCGCTGAAAGAGGCGACCTCCTACACGACCAGTCCCCTCCTGATGAACGCCGTCGATCGCGCAGCGTTCGGCCGTGTCGAAGCGGCGGTGCGGCTGACCCGCTATGGCGGCGACTGCTATTCCTACTGCATGCTCGCCGCCGGCCATCTCGATCTCGTGGTCGAGACCGAGCTCAAATCCTACGACATCGCCGCCCTGATCCCCATTATCACCGGCGCCGGCGGCATCGTCACGACCTGGGAAGGCAAGCCCGCGCAAGGCGGCGGCCGCATCATCGCCGCCGGCGATCCGCGAGTGCACGAAGCCGCGCTGAAACTGCTCAATAGCTAGACTACCGAGACTATTGGCTGCGGCGGCGGCGGTTGCACCACGCCGCCAGAGGGACCGCGATGGCAGCCATTTGGGTCGCCCGCAAAGCATCGGGCTGCAGACAGACCGCCTTCCGGCGGTAATTTTTTGTTTTCCGTTCGAACCGACCCGGAGCGCCAGCATTTAGCTTAACGAGCGTTGCACCACCTGTTAAGGCATTTATCAACTTCCGCTACACGAAATGAAAGCTTCTGTTTAAGAGAACACGAAACTGCCCTGACGCCCGGAGGGCACCGCAGTGATTCTTAGCACGCATGCGATAGTTGGCGCTGCGATCGCGAGCCTGATGCCGGATCATCCGGCGCTTGCGTTTGCCAGCGGAATGGCAAGCCATTTCGCAATCGATGCCATCCCGCATTGGGATTATCCGCTCCGCGCGATCTCAGTTAAGCCCAACAGCAGGGCCGCACTGACGCTGAGTTGGTTCTTATGTCGGGATCTCGGATTGATTGCGCTTGACGCGTGCATCGGCTTAGCCATTGCGCTTTGGCTCTATGCGACTCCTGCGGCCGAATTTTCCGTCCTCCTTGGGGCGTTGGGCGCGATGCTGCCGGATCCCTTGCAACTCGCACATCGGCTTTATCCGCGGGAACCCCTTCGAACTTTGCAACGATTCCACCTTTGGATTCATACAAAACGAAGGCTTACTTGGCCGATTGGCGTGAGTTCTCAACTGTCTTTCATCGGGCTGGTTGTTTTGGTTTTCGCGGCGATGCGGGCGATAGGATCGACAAGCGCAGCAGGTTAGCTGCGTCTTCAGAAATCCAGCCTATGGAATTTTGCCGACCAGATTGACGGCCGATTGGCGAACCAGGAGCGGGACGTTGGCGATGACGATATTTTGGTCGTCCAGGAAAATGAGATTGGTGGCTCCCGGGGCCAGCGGCTCGAGAATGACCGAACGATTGTCGTGGGTATGAACGTCGACGACATTTGAATCGCCGATCAATACGGTCTCAAAGGCCTGATCGAGCACCAATGACGATCCGAAACCGACTCTCAGATCGATCGTCTGGTCCTCTGCCCGGGCCGTGGCGATTGCGGCCAGGAGCAGCGTCGCCCCGATGACAAAGGAACGAAGAATTGCGGTCATCGTAAATCCTCCGATGCTGTGGCACCAGCTTCCAGCAGCCCGTTCAATCGACCCTCTGTCGAGGCAACTCGTCACGTCGGGGTAAGCGAGGGGGCAATCACCATCCGTTTCCTGCTGAAGTTGGCGATGTCCTTTTCCGCGATGCCGAAATTATTCGCGAGCAGATGGCGGGGCGCCTTCGCTAGCCAGTCTGACAGGCTGCTTTCGTGGTAGGCAGCGTTGTCCAGCACGCCGACGATCTCGGCATCTTCCGGCCCGACGTTCTGGATCGAGTGTCCGCAATTGCGCGGAATGTAGGCGCACTCGCCCGGTGAAAGTTCGGCTACCGCGACGCGCTTGTCAGCCGCAAAAAGCGTGACCCTCGTTCGCCCCTTCAACACATAGTGCCACTCATTGGCATCGGTGTGCCAATGAGGTTCATGCATCGCGCCGCGCTTCAGTTTCAAGACCATCCCCGTCAGTGTCGTTGAGACCGGAAACTCCTTTGCCGAGGCGACATAGAGCGCGCCTCCGGGCGTGGAGACCTTGGGCTTTTGCGCCATCAGCGGGTAGCGATGACTTCGCCCGCGGTCGAGCTCGCGCGCCGCATGGGCCTGCGGACCATCCAACGGCAACACTTCGCCCTGCATGATGTAGGTTTCGGCCTTCGGGATCCGCGCAAGGGCTTCCGCCGATACGCCGAAGGCTTGCGAAAGCACCAGGGTGTCGTAACGGCTCATCCAGTCGCTGATGCCGAATGTGCCATGTTCCGAATAGAGCCCGTCGTCAAACGCGAGAATGGCGTGACACGGCGCCGCACCGAGGGTCTGAATCGAGTGGCCATGGCCTTTCGGGAAATACCACAGATCGCCCGGCCCGAGATTGACGACCTCGGCCTGGCCCTCGGCGTCGACCACCGCGACCTGGCAGTGTCCTTCGACGATGTACGCCCATTCGGCGGAATCATGCCAATGCATTTCGCGGGCACCGCCCGCGTTGAGAAACAGATGCGCGCCGGCAATATGGGTGGCAATCGGAAGCCCGCGCGTGGTGACTTCCCGCGCCCAGCCACCGGACGTGGCCTTGATAGGTCCCTTGTCGAGCGAAGCCGTGAAGACGACGGGGTCGCCGGACTTTCGCGGAATCGTTTTTAGGTAATCCGACGCCGGCGAAACATCATAGCCCGCGGCATGTCCATCGGGAGCGGCCGCGAAGGCCCGCGAGGTCGCAAGCGAGCCGGCACCAATCGCAAACGACTGAAGGAAGATACGGCGATCCGCTTCAAACATGATGCGCTCCGATCTTTCGTTGGCAGAAAAGGCTTTCGTTAGGCTGATAGCGCCGAATTCATCGCGCAAGTGTGAGATGCCCGACACTTCGTCAGGATATTCGTCGATCGTTCGGACCATCTCCCACGGTGGCGCGTGAGCCTCTGGCATGGTGCAGCGTCAAGCGGCATACTCTTAGGAGTCATCGACCAAGGGCGCCTGGCAAAGGGTGATATGCCCGCGCCGCAAGAGCAGTCTGCGACCTGGGGAGGCTTGCTTGAATAAGTTGCGGACGATGCTCGCCGGATTGTCGCTAGCGCTACTGCCAGCACTGGCCCCTGCCCAGGATTTTCCGATCAAAGCGATCAAGCTGATCGTGCCATTTCCGCCCGGCGGTCCGAACGACATCATCGCGCGCGTGGTCGGACAGCGCATGTCGGAGCTCGTCAAGCAACCGATCGTGATCGACAATCGCGGCGGACAGGCCGGCGTGTTGGGTACCGACGCGGTCGCGAAATCAAATCCTGACGGCTACACCATCGGCATTGTGAGCGCGAGCGCGCTCGCCATCAGCCCCACGATGGAACAAGTCGCCTACGACGTGGCCAAGGATTTCGCGCCGATCACGCTGGTCGTGACCGTGCCGGAGATGCTGGTGGTGGCGAGCAATGTTCCGGCAAGGAATATGGTTGAGCTCGTCGCGCTGGCAAAGGCGCAACCGGGCGAACTCAATTTTGCTTCCGCCGGCGTCGGCGGCCTGCCGCATCTGGCCGGTGAGCTGTTCAAGCTGACTGCGAAGATCGACATCGTGCACGTGCCTTATCGCGGCGCGGCACCGGCCATCAACGATCTGCTGGGACAGCAGGTGCAGATGACGTTCCTCGATCTGCCGGTACTCTTGCCGCACATCAAAGCCGGCACACTGCGGCCAATCGCGCTTGGCGCGCCTGCGCGCGCGCCGACCGCGCCCGATGTGCCGACCACGGCGGAAGTCGGCATGCCGGACCTTTTGATCGAAAACTGGTACGGCATGATCGCGCCGGCGGGAACGCCCGAGAAGATCGTCGCCATCTTGAACCGGCTGGCGAACCAGGCGATGGCCGACGCGAGCGTGCAACAGAAGCTCGCCGATCAGGGCCTGACGGTGGCCGGCGACACGCCGGAGCATTTTCGACACTTTATCGCCACCGAAACCAGGAAGTGGGCCGATGTGATCAAGCACGCCGGCGTCGAGACGACGAAGTGAAGGTTCAGCGCTGCGCGGCACCTCGCAGATGCTCCACCAATTGCTTGGCCGGCCGCGGCAGCGCTTTGAAGCTGCGGGCGCAGATCACCAGCTTGCGGTTGGCCCAGGAATCGCGGATCCGAATCATCACGATCGGCAGCGACCGCGCGCAGCGCCTGGCGGCTGCTTCCGGCACCACGGCGACGCCGACGTCGGCCGCCACCATCTGGCAGATCGCATCGAAATCCCGCAACCGGGCACGGAAACGCAGGCGCATGCCGAGCCGGGCCGCGTGCTTCGATATATGCATCTGCAGCGCGGTCGAGGTCGTCAATCCGACGAAGTCGAAGGCGGCCACATCGGCAAAATCGATCTGGCGGCGGCCACCGAGCGGCCCGCGCTTTGCCGTCACCAGCGTCAAGCGATCCTCGCTGAACAGAAATCGCTCGACATTGTCGGGCAAGGCATGCTCGGCGGCAAAGCCGAGATCGGCGGAACCTGCCGCGATCGCATTGGCAATATCGGCGCTTTCGCGCTCCTCGACATCGACGTTGATATCGGAGTGCTCGCGCAGGAACGCAGCCAGCGCTTTCGGCAAATGCTCCGACAGTCCCGACGTATTGGCGAGCAGGTGGACGCTGGCCCGCACGCCGCTGGCGAAACCGGCGAGATCGCCGCGCATCGCCTCCACATTGTGCATGACGATCCTGGCGTGATCGAGCAGGCTTTCGCCGGCCGCGGTGAGCTCGACGCCGCGCCGGCCGCGTTTGAGAAGCGCGACGCCGAGCGCTTGCTCGAGGCCCTTGATCCGCGCGCTGGCGGAGGCGAGCGCAAGATGCGCGCGGTCGGCGCCGCGCGTGATGCTGCGTTGATCGGAAACGGCGATGAACAATTGAAGATCAATCAGATCGAACCGCATGATGCTTTCCCAGAGCAAGATTGCCGTCATTGCGAGCGAAGCGAAGCAATCCACCTGGCAATAAGAAGGTCTGGATTGCTTCGTTGCTGCGCTCCTCGCAATGACGAGTAGCCTTCGTTCTCTACGAAGGCTGCCTCCGTAACCTCCAGATTGTGCCGGTTGGGCGGATCAGTCAATCTCACAGGTATGTTCGATCCATTTCTGCTTCTGATCGCATGCGCCTTCCTGCTGGCGGGTTTCGTCAAGGGCGTGATCGGGCTCGGCCTGCCGACGGTGTCGATGGGGCTGCTCGTGGTGACGATGCCGCCGGCGCAGGCGCTGGCAATCGTTATCGTGCCGGCCGTCGTCACCAACATCTGGCAGACTTTTGTGGGTCCTTACCTGCGCGACATCCTCCGGCGCTTATGGCCGCTGATGGTCGGCACCGCCATCGGCATCTGGCTGAACGCGGGATCGCTGACCGGTGCCTATTCGCGCTATAGCGCCGTCGCGCTTGGGCTGTTGCTGGTAGTCTATGCGATCATGGGCTTAAGCAAATTCCGCTTCTCCGTCGGTCGCCGGGACGAGAAATGGATCGGCGGCCTCGTCGGCCTCATCACCGGCGTGATTTCGGCTGCGACCGGCGTGCAGGTGATCCCGTCGATGCCATTCATGCAGGCGATCGGCATGGAAAAGGATGAATTGGTGCAGGCACTCGGGGTCTTCTTCACGGTGGCGACGCTGGGGCTCACCATCAACCTTACGGCTTCCGGACTATTGACGGCGACCACAGCCCTGCCCGGCGCGGTGGCGATGGCCTGCTCCTTTACCGGGATGTTCATCGGCCAGGCCGTGCGCACGCGGATGCCGGCCGAAGCCTTTCGCCGCTGGTTCTTGATCGCGATGATTTTCCTCGGGCTCTATCTCTCAGGCAGCGCGATCTACAAGCTCGCGCACGCCTGAAACCACTTCAGCCAAACAGCGGCGTGCCCGGCACGAAGGCGTCGAACGCCGCCCAGAATTGGGCGCGGTAGCGGTCCTGCTCCTGGAGGATCTCGTGCTTGGAACCGGCGATCACGAGATGCGATCCGGCGCGCAAGTGATAGGCGAACTCCTCGATCGCCGAGGTCGAGACGATGGCGTCGTTGGAGGCTGCCAGCATAAGGATCGGCTGGCGGATCTCGGAAGGGTAGTCGATGGCACGAAAGCCGTGCATGGCGCGAAACGCAGTATCGGCCCAGGCGACCGTGGGCGAGGCGATCCCCAGCGTCGGGTCTTCCTCCAGGATCGCGGCATTGCGGGCGTAGCGCACGGGATCGCTGGTCAGGGGATTGTTGATAAAGGACTGTGCGCCGACCAGTTGGTCGCTGCCGCCGGGCACATAGCGGCTGCCCTGGCCTGACAGCCGCATCACCCGCAGCAGCGCGCGCACCGGAAACGACGTGCTGCGCCCTGGCAGATCGATCATCGGCGCCGACAGCACCATGCGGTCGAACCACCGTTTTCCCGCATGTGCGAGCCGCAGCATCACGGCGCCGCCCATCGAATGGGCGAGCGCAAAATGCGGCGGCGGGCAATCCGGCAGCACCACCTGCTGCACGAAGGTTTCGACGTCGACTTCGAAATCAGAGAAGTCGCGCACATAGCCCTTGCGCGGATCGCGCAGGCGCCGCGACGAGTGGCCCTGGCCGCGCCAGTCGATCATCGCCACCGCAAAGCCGCGGTCGCGCAGGTCGCGTACCGTCTCGAAATATTTCTCGATCTGCTCAGCGCGCCCGGTGAAGACGCAGACCGTGCCCTTGCGGCCCGCCGGCGGCGCCCAGCGCGCGAAACGTAACTCCGCGCCGTCGGGCGTCTTGATGGTTCCGGTGACGACGTCTTCCGGAACCGGATTGGCGGGAATAGAGACGAGCGTCATGGATGGAACCGGGCCAGGCAAATCGGGCTGGGAATCAAGGGTGGGCAACGGGCAAAACGTCAAAAAGGCAATCATTCCGCCCTCTTGAACGCGATCTGGGCTTTTCCCATATCACTTTCGTGCAGGCCGCCACCAGTGTTTCGGAACCGAAGCACAAGGCTGCACACAGACTAAGCCCGGCCCGATGGCGGGCGGGTCACCTTTAACAGTCGCTCAATGGAGGACTACTATGCGTACCTACGACCTTACTCCGTTTTATCGTTCCACCGTCGGCTTCGACCGGCTCTTTTCCCTGCTCGACCAGGCGGCTTCCGACGGCAGCCCCGGCTATCCCCCTTACAATATCGAGCGGACCGGCGAGAACGCCTACCGCATCAGCGTCGCGGTATCGGGCTTCTCTCAGGGCGAGCTTTCGATCGTCGCGAAGGAGAACACGCTGACGATCAAGGGCGAGAAGACCGCCAATGAGAACGGCAAGGACAAGTCCGAAGTGCTGTACCGCGGCATCGCCGCGCGCACCTTCGAGCGGGCCTTCCAGCTTGCCGATTTCGTGCAGGTGAAGAACGCCTCGCTTGAGAATGGCCTGCTCCACGTCGATCTCGTCCGCGAGATCCCCGAGGCCAAGAAACCCCGCAGCATTCCAATCGCCTCGGGCGAGAAGGCGGCCCAAGTGGTTGACGGCTCGGCCGGCAAGGTTGCGGCCTAACGCGATCCAATCCTCGGCAAACCATTGCTGAGCGCGAAAACGCCCCGGACAAACCGGGGCGTTTTTTGCGCCGTCATTCCGGGCTGGCTTGCTTCGCCCGTGCCCGAATGACGGCGCTATTTATTTAGTGGATCCCAAGCGGCGCCTCCGCCTCACTCCAGTCCCTGCACCTTCGGCATTTCCTGGGTCGGCTGGATGGTGGGTGCCGGCTTGGCCTGAGCGACGGTGGGCGAAGCGACGGGCGGTGGCGCGGCCGGCGCGTCAGCCGGCTTCGCCTGCACAGCGGCCGACTGCTGCATCGGCTGTGGCGCCGGCTTGACCGCCAACTCCGCCGGTTTCGCTGCGGGAACCGGCACCGCGCGGCTTGCGATGCGCGGAATGGAGGCTGGCGGCCGCGGCGCGCCTCTGACATTGGTCGCCGCCGGCAACGCTCCCGCACCTACCGCATCATAAGACCCCGGACCTGCCGCGCTATAAGGCACTGGGCTCGCCGCGCCATAGGGCGCGGGGCCGGACCGATCATAGCTTGACGGACCATACGGGCCCCGACCTGGCGAACCATAGCGCGGCGGATAATCCTCGTCATAATAGCCGCCCGTCCGGAACGCGGGCGTGAAGCGGATGATCCGGCCGTCGCGCGCGTCGATCATCAGCCTTCCGTCTTCGCCGGAGCGATCGAGGACCGCGATCACGTAGACGTAACCGCGCTGGTGCGGAATTCCGAGCGGCGAAAAGCCGTTCTCGCGAACGATTGTGTAGACCTCCAGGGGCGGCAACAACGCCGGCCCGTAGCGCGTCACCGGCGCCTCCGGCGGTAGCCCCGCATAGGGCGCGGGCGGCGGCATCGTCGTATAGGGACCTTCGACATCTGACGCTGCCTGATAGTGCGCCTTCCCGACATCATTGGGCGCCAGCATTTGAGCATTCGCGGCTGACGCCGCGAGAACCAGCCCGGCCGAAACGGCCCATCCTGTGAACAGCTTCATCGCCATCGCTCCTGTAAGACCCCATCGCGGGAGCATTTCGCGCTCCCGCTTGCCTGCGGTCCCGGGCAGACCTTCACGTCGGAATTCGGCGGTCCTTGGGCCGGATCGCGGCGCCGCTGCCTCAAATCCGCCAAGCAGCCGCTGCGCAGCAATCGAAACGGCGACTTTCACGCGCTTGTGTGATAGAGAAAAGTTTGGCATGTTCGGGGCTAGGACAGTATCACTGTCTCAATTTTCGAGACGATCCCGGCACGGGGATTGCAACGAATAGCGGGCGCTTTCGGCCCCGAGAAGGTGCAGGCGGGGCGGTCTTACGGGACGCTAGCCTGAATTTATGAAAATGCGGCTCGCTGTAGGACGAGCGGTGGCCCGGTGGGTGCCGCGGAACGCCCAAGGTGCGCCAAAGATGACGGTCCGGGTCATGACATTCGCGTTCGCCGCGATTTCTTTTGCGAATGGTAGAACCGGAGGGACACTAGAACATATAGGACGTAGTGCGGTTTTGGATTTGACGCTCGCGATCGCGGCTCGCGGGAATAGGCGAGCGGGGCGGAATGTCAAATCCACCGCATTGGTGGGATGAGAGGACGCAAAATGAGCGGTTCCGAATTCGAGCGCGAAAACATCGTGGCAGATGCACTGTCGGCGACGGCGGCCTCGAAACCGGCCGCCCCTTCGCATGAGGTGCCGGCGCGCGAGCATGACTGGCGCCCCCCGGCCGAAGGCCTCTACGATCTTTCGCTGGAGAAGGATTCCTGCGGCGTCGGCTTCATCGCCAACATCAAGGGCAAGAAGTCGCACCAGATCGTCGCGGACGCGCTCAACATCCTCTGCAATCTCGAGCATCGCGGCGCGGTCGGCGCCGATCCGCGCGCCGGTGACGGCGCCGGCATCCTGGTGCAGATTCCGCACGCCTTCTTCGTCCGCAAGGCGGCCGAAATCGGCTTCCAGCTCCCGAAGCCCGGCGAATACGCCATCGGTGCGACGTTCATGCCGAAGGAAACGGCGTGGCGTAACGTCATCAAAAGCATCATCGCCGAACAGATCAAGGCGGAGGGCCTGATGCTGCTCGGCTGGCGGGACGTGCCGACCAACAATTCTTCGCTCGGCGAAACCGTGAAGCCGACCGAGCCCACGCATATGCAGGTGTTCATCGCCCGTAATGGCGCGGCCAGGACCGACGATGAATTCGAGCGAAAGCTCTACATCCTGCGCAAGTCGATCTCGCAGGCGATCTATCAGCGCCGTGATCGCGGGCTCGCCGGCTATTATCCGGTCTCGATGTCGTGCCGCACCGTCATCTACAAGGGCATGTTCCTCGCCGACCAGCTCGGCAAGTATTATCCCGACCTTCATGAGCCGGATTTTGCGAGCGCCTTGGCGCTGGTGCATCAGCGCTTCTCGACCAACACCTTCCCGACCTGGTCGCTGGCGCATCCCTACCGGATGATCGCGCATAACGGCGAGATCAACACGCTCCGCGGCAACGTCAACTGGATGGCGGCGCGGCAGGCCTCGGTGAGTTCAGACCTCTACGGCAAGGACATCAGCCGGCTGTGGCCGATCTCCTATGAGGGACAAAGCGACACCGCCTGCTTCGACAACGCGCTCGAATTTCTGGTGCAGGGCGGCTACTCGCTGCCGCATGCCGTGATGATGATGATTCCGGAGGCCTGGGCCGGCAATCCCCTGATGGATGAAGAGCGCCGCGCCTTTTACGAATATCACGCGGCCATGATGGAGCCGTGGGACGGCCCTGCCGCGATCGCCTTTACCGACGGCCGCCAGATCGGCGCGACGCTCGACCGCAACGGCCTGCGTCCGGCGCGCTATCTCGTGACCAAGGACGACCGCATCGTGATGGCGTCCGAAATGGGCGTGCTGAAAATCCCGGAGGACCAGATCGTCACCAAGTGGCGGCTGCAACCCGGCAAGATGCTGTTGGTCGATCTCGAACAGGGCCGCCTCATTCCCGATGACGAGATCAAGGCGCAGCTTGCCAACAGCCATCCCTATAGTGAATGGCTCGACCGCACCCAGCTCGTGCTGGAAGAACTCCCCGATGCCCCCGCCAAGGCCATCCGCTCCAACTTGCCGCTGTTGGACCGGCAGCAGGCATTCGGCTACAGCCAGGAAGACATCAACATCCTGATGACGCCGATGGCGGCCACCGGCGAGGAAGCCGCGGGCTCGATGGGCAACGACACGCCGATTTCGGCGCTGTCGGATCGGCCGAAGCAGCTCTTCACCTATTTCAAGCAGAACTTCGCGCAGGTGACCAACCCGCCGATCGATCCGATCCGCGAGGAGCTCGTAATGAGCCTCGTCTCGATCATCGGGCCACGGCCGAACCTGTTCGACCTGCAGGGTCTTGCCGACACCAAGCGCCTCGAGGTGCGCCAGCCGATCCTGACCGACGCGGACCTGGAGAAGATCCGCTCGATCTCCGACGTCGCCGACACGCATTTCAAGTCGCGCACGCTGGACACCACGTTCCATGCCGGCTTCGGTGCATCGGGCATGGAACAGGTGCTCGACGAGCTATGCGCGCGCGCCGAAGGCGCGGTGCGCGAGGGCGTCAACATCATCATCCTGTCCGACCGCATGGTCGGCACCGACCGGATTCCGATCCCCTCGCTGCTCGCCTGCGCCGCCGTGCATCATCATTTGATCCGCACCGGCTTGCGAACCTCGGTCGGTCTTGTGATCGAATCCGGCGAGCCGCGCGAAGTGCATCATTTCGCGTGCCTTGCCGGTTACGGCGCCGAAGCGATCAATCCCTATCTCGCCTTCGAGACCATCATCGCGTTCAAGGACCGCCTGCCCGGCTCGCTCGACGATTACGAGATCGTCAAGCGCTACATCAAGTCGATCGGCAAGGGCCTGTTGAAGGTGATGTCGAAGATGGGGATTTCGACCTATCAGTCTTATTGCGGCGCGCAGATTTTTGACGCCGTCGGGCTGAAGGCGGATTTCGTCGCCAAATATTTTGTCGGCACCCACACCCGCATCGAGGGCGTGGGCTTGGCCGAGATCGCGGAAGAAACCACGCGCCGCCATGCCGACGCGTTCGGCGATGCGCTGGTCTACAAGGGCGCGCTCGATGTCGGCGGCGAATATGCCTATCGCACCCGCGGCGAGGACCACGCCTGGACCGCGGAATCCGTCTCGACGCTGCAGCATGCCGTGCGCGGCAACTCGCTCGAGCGCTACAAGGCGTTCGCGAAAATCCTCAACGAGCAATCCGAGCGGCTATTGACCTTGCGCGGCATGTTCCGGATCAAGACCGCCGAGGACGAAAAGCGCAAGCCGGTGCCGCTTTCGCAGGTCGAGCCGGCCAAGGAAATCGTCAAGCGGTTTGCCACCGGCGCGATGAGCTTCGGCTCGATCTCGCGCGAGGCACACACCACGCTTGCGATCGCCATGAACCGGATCGGCGGCAAGTCCAACACCGGCGAAGGCGGCGAGGAAGCCGATCGCTTCAAGCCGTTGGCGAACGGCGATTCGATGCGCTCGGCGATCAAGCAGGTCGCCTCGGGGCGCTTCGGCGTGACCACCGAATACCTCGTCAACTCCGACATGATGCAGATCAAGATGGCGCAGGGCGCCAAGCCCGGCGAAGGCGGACAACTGCCCGGCCACAAGGTCGATGCCGTGATCGCGCGGGTGCGGCATTCGACGCCCGGCGTCGGGCTGATCTCGCCGCCGCCGCACCACGATATCTATTCGATCGAGGACCTGGCGCAGCTGATCTACGACCTCAAGAACGTCAATCCGGACGGCCTGGTCTCGGTCAAGCTCGTCTCCGAGATCGGCGTCGGCACGGTGGCCGCCGGTGTTGCCAAGGCACGTGCCGATCATGTCACCATCGCGGGCTTCGAGGGCGGCACCGGCGCCTCGCCGCTGACCTCGATCAAGCACGCCGGCTCGCCGTGGGAGATCGGCCTTGCCGAAACCCACCAGACGCTGGTGCGCGAGCGGTTGCGCAGCCGCATCCTGGTGCAGGTCGACGGCGGCTTCCGCACCGGGCGCGACGTCGTGATCGGCGCGCTGTTGGGGGCTGACGAATTCGGCTTTGCCACCGCGCCCCTGATCGCGGCCGGTTGCATCATGATGCGCAAATGCCATCTCAACACCTGCCCGGTCGGGGTCGCCACGCAGGATCCGGTGCTGCGCAAGCGCTTCACCGGGCAGCCCGAGCACGTCATCAATTACTTCTTCTTCGTCGCCGAGGAAGTACGCGAGATCATGGCGAGCCTCGGCTACCGCACCTTCAACGAGATGATCGGCCAGACCCAGATGCTCGACCAGTCGACGCTGGTGGCACATTGGAAGGCCAAGGGGCTCGACTTCTCAAAGCTGTTCGTCCGCCAGAAGGAACTCGCGGGCCAGAAGATCTATCGTGCCGAGCCGCAGAACCATCATCTGGAAGCAGTCCTCGACCGCAAGCTGATCGAGAAGGCGCAAGCAGCGCTCGATCGCGGCGCCCCGGTCAAGATCGACATCGAGATCAACAACACCGACCGTTCCGCCGGCGCGATGCTGTCGGGGGCGGTGGCGAAGATCTATGGCCACGCCGGACTGCCGCACGATACCATTCAGGTCAACCTCAAGGGCACTGCGGGCCAGGCGTTCGGCGCGTGGCTGGCGCGCGGCATCACCTTCGATCTCGAAGGCGAAGGCAACGACTATGTCGGCAAGGGCCTTTCCGGCGGCCGCATTATCGTCAAGCCGCCGCACAATTCGGGCATCGTGCCGGAAGAGTCGATCATCGTCGGCAATACCGTGATGTATGGCGCGATCGAGGGCGAATGCTATTTCCGCGGCATCGCCGGCGAGCGCTTCGCGGTGCGCAACTCCGGTGCGATCGCGGTCGTCGAGGGCGCCGGGGACCATTGCTGCGAATACATGACCGGCGGCATCGTGGTGGTGCTCGGCAAGACCGGACGCAATTTCGCGGCCGGCATGTCGGGCGGTATCGCCTATGTGCTGGACGAGGCCGGCGACTTCGAAAAGCTGTGCAACCTGTCGATGGTCGAACTCGAACCCGTGCTGTCTGAAGAGATGATCAACGAGACTGCCTACCATGCCTCGGGCGATCTCGAAGCGCATGGCCGGGTCGACGTATTCCAGAACCTGCTCGATTCCGACGTCGAGCGGCTGCACATCCTGATCACACGCCACGCCAAGTTGACCGGCTCCAGGCGCGCCGCCGACATTCTTGCGAACTGGAAGAGCTACGTGCTGAAATTCCGCAAGGTGATGCCGGTGGAATACCGCCGCGCGCTGAAGGAATTGAAGGCGAATGCGGACGCCGAACCGAAAATCGCGATCGGGGCGTGACAAGGGATATTCGAAACCGTCATTGCGAGCGCAGCGAAGCAATCCAGCTAGCGGCAGAATGGATTGCTTCGTCGGGGAGTTTATCATCGGGCCCGCCAACGGCGGGACCCGTTGGCTCCTCGCAATGACGAGGAGAGTGGCGGAAGTGCATAGCAAAGCAAAGTTGCAGGGGCTTCAGGTTTAATGGGCAAGGTTACAGGTTTTCTGGAAATCGAGCGGCACGATCGCAAGTACGCGCCGGTTGCCGAGCGCGTAAAGCACTTCCACGAATTCGTCATTCCGCTGACGGAGAAGGAAACGCGCGACCAGGCCGCTCGCTGCATGAACTGCGGCATTCCTTATTGCCATGGCACCGGCTCGGTGGCGCCGGGCACGCCGGGCTGCCCGGTCAACAACCAGATCCCGGATTTCAACGACCTGGTCTATCAGGGCAATTGGGAAGAAGCCTCGCGCAACCTGCACTCGACCAATAATTTCCCGGAATTCACCGGACGGATTTGCCCGGCGCCGTGCGAAGCGTCCTGCACCCTCAACATCGACGACAATCCGGTCACCATCAAAACCATCGAATGCGCGATCGTCGATCGCGCCTGGGAAAACGGCTGGGTCAAGCCGGAGATCGCGCTGGTCAAGACCGGCAAGAGCGTCGCGGTGATCGGCTCGGGCCCGGCCGGCATGGCCTGCGCGCAGCAGCTCGCGCGCGCCGGCCATGACGTGCATCTGTTCGAGAAATACGCCAAGGCCGGCGGGCTGCTCCGTTACGGCATTCCCGACTTCAAGATGGAAAAGCTCGTCATCGACCGCCGCGTGGCGCAGATGGAGGCCGAGGGCGTCACCTTCCATTATGGCGCCCATGTCGGCGGCTCTTCGCCGGAGGCGATCGATCCGCGCGAGATGCTCAACCAATATGACGCGCTGGCTTTGACCGGCGGCGCCGAAGCGCCGCGCGACCTCGTGATCCCCGGCCGCGATCTCGACGGCATCCACTTCGCAATGGACTTCCTGCCGCAGCAGAATCGCCGCGTTTCCAGCGAGCCGCTTGGCAACGTTTCCGAGATTCTCGCGACCGGCAAGCATGTGGTCGTGATCGGCGGCGGCGACACCGGGTCGGATTGCATCGGCACCTCGTTCCGGCAAGGCGCCAAATCGGTGACCCAGCTCGAGATCATGCCGGCGCCGCCGGAGCGCGAGAACAAGGGCGTGAGCTGGCCGAACTGGCCCTTGAAGATGCGCACGTCCTCGAGCCAGGCCGAGGGCGCGAAGCGCGAATATGCGGTGCTGACGCAGAAATTCTCGGGCGAGAACGGCAAGGTCGCAAAACTGCATTGCGTGCAAGTCGACGACAAGTTCAAACCGCTCGCCGGCACCGAATTCGAGCTCGAGGCGCAGCTCGTGCTGCTCGCCATGGGTTTTGTGCATCCGGTGCACGAGGGCCTGTTGAAGACGCTCGGCGTCGATCTCGACCAGCGCGGCAACGTGCGGGCCAACATGGCCGACTATCAGACCTCGCGGCCGAACGTGTTCGCCGCTGGCGACATGCGCCGCGGCCAGTCCCTCGTGGTGTGGGCGATCCGCGAAGGCCGCCTCTGCGCGCGGGCCATCGATCAGTTTTTGATGGGGAAGACGGATTTGCCAAGGTAGGCACTTGTCGTCACCCGCGAAGGCGGGTGATCCAGTAAACACTGGCGTTACCGATCAGTTCGAGAGGCCGCGGCGTACTGGATGCCCCGCCTGCACGGGCATGACAACATCGGCCTAGTTCTGCACCCTCACCCCCAGCATCGCCACCGTCGCGTTCGAGCTCGACAGCGGCACGTTGGAATCGAGGATGTCGTGGCGCAGCGTGCCCTTGATCCAGACGTTGCGGTTCAATTTGAAGATTAGATCGCCTTCGAGCGAGTAGGTCTGGTCCTTGCGGTTGTCGCCCTGGTAGTCGTACGTGCCGTAGGTGAATTTGCCTACGGCCGCGAGCCAGCGGCGGAAGTCGTGATCAACCTCGAAGGTATAGGTGTGCACCAGCACGCCCGAGGTCAGCGGCAGCGTGGTCTCCGCGATCTGCGTGTCCGAATAGAATTTCGCCGTGGTGAGCGGCGTCGCGGTCCAGATCAGCGAAGCCGTGGTCAAGAGACCTTCCAGGCGGTTGAGCCTGGGGTCGATATAATTGCGCGCAGCATAGCCGATCGCGATTTCGCCGGTCAGAAGCCGCGTGAACTCAAAGGACGTGCCACCCTTGACATAACCGCCGGTTGAATCGCGCTGAAAGCCGCTGCGGTCGAATTGCTGGTCGTGCACGCGGGTATCGCCCTCGGCCTCCACGAACGACTTCACGCCCGGCGTCAGCTCATAGCTGACGCGGCCGACGCCGCCATATTGGCTGAAGTTGCGGTCGTCGTTCGAGGCCGTAGAGCCATCGGTGAGCCTGGAGTTGGTGTAATCGGTGCGGTCGACGGTGGCGCCGGCGGATACCTGCAGGCGGTTGAAGCTCTGGTCGAAGCCGAGCGTGCCGCCGAGCGTCGTATAGATCGGATATCTCGCAAGGCCCGCCTGCACATTCGGGCTGCCGGGATTGTCGGTTGAGACGCGCAGACGCACCTGCGCCGCGAGATGCGTATCCCCCGTGACATCGAGGCGGCCATCGACGTGGCCGGTGAAATCCGGCCGGTCTACATCGGTCGGCGCCGAGTTGGGCGCGCCGTCGACCGTAATCGGCAAATGCCCGCCATAGCCGGTGAAGGAGCCGCGGAGATCAGCGACCAGCGCGTGGCGTTCCCAGTCCGAGACCGCGAGAAACTCCGGCGCGACCACATAGACCGGCAATCCACGCGGCTCAAAGGTACGGCCGGGATTGGTATCGTAGCCGCCGGAGAGCTCGACCGCCGACTTGATCAGGAAACCGCCGGCGTAATCGCCGACCGCACCGAACGGATCGTCGTCGAGCTTGAGCCGCTTGCGCGGCGGCTGGCCTGTGACCGTGCCGGCCATCGCCGGCGGCAGCGGCGCTTTGTTGGCGCTCTCCGACGGCGGGATCGACAGCCGCAATTGTCCGCCGGCGTTGACCGGTGGCGGCGTGCCGGGACCGGGCGGCGGCTTTGGCCTGGCCTGACCCGGATAGAACTTCGGCTGCTTGCGCTTGCGGTTGAGCGAATCGTAGCCGGAATCCTTGGCGCCGCTGGCGGCGGGCAGGCCGTAAGTTGGCATCCGGCCGATCCGCGATGGCGCAGGCCCGTTGCGCTGGCTGTCGCTGGGATCGCCTTCCGCGTCGCCGGTATCGCCGGCTGTCTTGGTGTCCGCGGTCTTGCGGAGCGGCGAATCCTGCGGCGCGACGAAGCTGCCGCGGACCGGGTTGAACAGGTCGGCCGTGACGGTCTGGGCCTGCGCGGGTGCCGCATCGAGCGCGACCAGCGCAAGGCATGGCAACAGCGCGCGCAACATGGTTGCGCGCTTTTCGCGGCCCTCGCCTGGACCCGACGTCACGATTGAACTACCCCAGCGAATTCATCTACTTAGTCGGACGGTTCCAGCCGCGCTTCAGACCGACCGTGCGGAAAACGTCGTTAATGGAGTTAAAACAATTATGGTTAATGAGCCGTTGCAGGCCGCAGCGCGCGTCGCGCCGCAAGAAGGGCCGTGCTAAGAAGGCCCATCCTCCCTGGAACCAGATATGGCCAATCCGAAACCGCTGACGGCACCATTATCCGCCACCGAAGACGCCAATGCCGCCATTCAATCGGCCTTGCGCACGCTCGATGCCGGGGTTGCCGGCGTCAGCGCGATCGCGACCGCCCTGCAAGGCCCGCTCGGGCCGGCCTTTACCGAGGCCGTCGAGATCATCCGGCAGGCCAAAGGCCGCGTCATCGTCACCGGGCTCGGCAAATCCGGCCATGTGGCGCGCAAGATCGCAGCGACGCTCGCCTCCACCGGCACGCCGGCCTTCTTCGTGCACGCCGCGGAGGCGAGCCACGGCGACCTCGGCATGATCACGGCGGACGACGTCATCATCGCGTTGTCGTGGTCCGGCGAGCAGCCGGAAATGAAGAATCTCGTGCACTATTCGAAACGCTTCGCGATCCCGATGATCGCCGTGACGTCCAATGCGACCTCCCCGCTCGGCGAGGCCGCGCAGATCGTGCTCGAATTGCCCAAGGCCCGCGAGGCCTGCCCGCACAATCTGGCGCCGACCACCTCGTCGCTGATGCAGGCTGCAATCGGCGATGCGCTCGCGATCGCGCTGCTCGAAGGCCGCGGATTTACCGCGCTGGAATTCGCCAATTTCCATCCCGGCGGCAAACTCGGCGCGATGCTGAAATTCGTCCGCGACATCATGCATGCCGGGGATGCCATCCCGATCAAGCCGCTCGGCACGAAGATGGCGGACGCGCTGGTGGAAATGTCGTCGAAGGGATTCGGCTGCGTCTGCATCGTGGACGATAGCGGCGAAATCGCCGGCATCATCACCGACGGCGATTTGCGCCGTCACATGGGCCCCGACCTGATGGCGGCCCGTGTCGAAGACGTCATGACCAGGGATCCCAGGACGATCGCCCCCGGCATGCTTGCGAGCGAAATCATGCGGGAGAGCGTCACGGCGTCGAAGCCTGCGGTGATGGTGCTGATCGTCGCCGAGGGCAGGAAACCCGTCGGCATCGTTCACGTGCATGACGTATTGCGCGCCGGCGTGGCGTGACGGCTGAGGCGTCACTTGGGAAACCGCGCCGCCTTTGGCTCGAGCGCCAGATCAAGCCCGTTGGCGAGATAGGACACGGTGCGATAGAAGCCGCACAGCAGGATGATCTCGAAGATCTTGGCGTCGTCATAATGCTCCGATAGCGCGCCGAATTCAGCATCGCTCGTGGTCGCACGGTGATGCAGCGCATCGACGGCCGCAATCAGCGCTCTTTCAGCCGCGGACCAGCACGGCGCATCGGCGCCGTCAAGCACCGTGGCGCGGACTTGCTCCTCGGTCAGATGCGCCGCTTCCGCGAAGGTCGCGACATGCACGCCCCATTCGTACTCGCAATTCGTTAGGGCGCAGGTGCGGTCGATGACGATCTCGCGCTCTCTAATGGAGAGCGGACCGCGGTCGAGCAGGCTGCCGGCGCGGAATTTCTCCCAGGCGCGCGGATTGCCCGCCATGACGCGGAACAGCAACAGCGGCGGCGCGCCGCGCATGATCCGGTCGAACTGCCCGGCAATCTCCTGTTCATAAGGCGGCTCAAGCGGCGCGATGCGTGACATGACGAACTCCCGTGCTGCAATTCAGTAGCGATTTGATCTCACGCCACAGCCACCACGAGACTGGCGCCGTCGGCCCGCACAATCTTGACCCGGCTTCCGGCCGGCGCATCCGGACCGGCGACACGCCAGATCGTATCGTCGATCCGCACCGTCCCCGATCCGTCGATGATCGGCTTTTCCAGCGTGAAAACGCGACCGACCAGCGCGTCCGCGCGCTTGTTGAGGAACGGATTGCTCGCGCTCGCGCCGGCATTGCCCCAGGCGAGCCGCCGCCACAGCGGCACCGCGGCCGCGGCGAATACGGCGAACATCAAAAGCTGCGCCTGCCAGGACGGATGGATCACGAACGACACGAGGCCAACCAGCAGCGCCGCCAATCCGAGCCAGAACAGGAAGACGCCGGGTGCGGCCAATTCCAGCGCCATCAGGATGAAGCCGAAGATCAGCCAGTTCCAAGTGCCCAGGGTGACAAACGTCTCGGTCATGACAACCTCCTCGTTTTCGTTATTGCGGCGTGACCGGCGGCGGGCTCGCCCCGGCACTCGGCACCGACGAACGGCGCGCGGCGGCAATGGCGGAAGCCGCGCTCTCGCCAAAGGTCGCCTTCGCAATCTCGCCGATACCAGCGAGCGAGCCCAGCATGCTCATGGCTTCGACCGGCAGCATGATGACCTTCTGGTTCGGCGATTCCGCAAATAACCCAAACGCCTTGATGTATTTGTCGGCGATAAAATAATTCAGCGCGGCGACGTCGCCTTGCGCGATAGCTTGGCTGACCATCTGCGTCGCCTTGGCTTCCGCTTCCGCGGAGCGCTCGCGCGCCTCGGCATCGCGGAACGCGGCTTCGCGGCGGCCTTCGGCCTGCAGGATCTGGCCCTGCTTGGCACCTTCGGCCCGAAGAATCTCGGACTGCCGCTGGCCCTCGGCCTGCAGGATGTCGGCGCGCTTGACGCGCTCGGCCTTCATCTGCCGCCCCATCGCCTCCACAAGATCGGCCGGCGGCACGATGTCCTTGATCTCGATGCGATTGACCTTCAGCCCCCAGGGCGAGACCGCGGCATCGACCACGCGCAGCAACCGCTCGTTGATCTCGTCGCGATGCGACAGCACCTGGTCGAGGTCCATCGAGCCCATCACCGAGCGGATGTTGGTCATGGTCAAGACGATGATGGCCTGGTTGAGATTGGCGACCTCGTAGCTCGCCTTCGCCGCATCGAACACCTGGTAGAAGGCGACACCGTCCACCGTCACGGTGGCGTTGTCCTTGGTGATCACTTCCTGTTCGGGAATATTGATCACCTGCTCCATCATGTTCATCTTGCGGCCGACGCGATCGAAATAGGGAACGATAAGGTTCAGCCCCGGCGCCAGCGTGCGCGTATACTTGCCAAAGCGCTCGATGGTCCAGTCGTAACCCTGCGGCACGGTCTTGACGCCTGAGAACAGCGTCACGACGACGAGCAGCGCAAACACGATCGCGAAAATGTCGAAACCAGTCATAAATCCTCCAATGCCGGGCGAAAGGCGCCTTTGCGCAATCCCATGGCCCGCGGTCTCACTGATGCCGGTGATTTGTCTAGCAACACGCGATGCCGGTTCAGTCCGGCTGTTCTCAAGGTCTGCTTATATAGCGACGGCACGGTTTTCTGGCCACCGGAAGTATTGGATGTGAACGCTGGCTTGTCGTGCAAATGTCAAATCCAGCCCTGCAGCTCGCGCAACACGAGCTGGCGGATCACATCCATCCCTGCTTCGCTGTCGTTAAGGCAGGGGATGGCGGCGAATTGCTCGCCGCCATTGTGCTTGAAGGTCTCGGCATTCTCCTGCGCGATTTCTTCCAGCGTCTCCAGGCAATCGGCGGAGAAGCCCGGCGTGATCACTGCAATGCGGCGCACACCATCCTTCGCGAGCCGCAGGATGGTCTGGTCGGTGTAAGGCTGCAACCACTCATCGAATCCGAAGCGCGACTGGAACGTCAGGATCAGTTTCGAGGCATCCAGGCCCATGCGCTGGCGAAGGCTTTGCGTTGTGGCGACGCACTGCGCATAATAGGGATCGCCCTTGTCGACATACGCTTTCGGCATGCCGTGGAACGACGCCACGATCATCTCGGGCTGGAACGACAGCGTGGCAAGATGCGCGTTGATCGAAACCGCCAGCGCCTCGATGTAGTCGGGGTCGTCGTAATAGGGCGGCGTCACTCGCAACGTCGGTTGCGCGCGCATCTCACCCAGCACGCGGAACACCTCGTCGCAGACGGTCGCCGATGTCGCGGCCGAATATTGCGGATAGAGCGGCACCACCAGCAGGCGATCACAGCCGAGCGCAGTCAACGCTTCGATCCCGGCGCGGATCGATGGGTTGCCGTAACGCATCGCCCAGTCGACCTCAACGTGGTCGTGGTCGGCGATAGCGCGAGCGAGCTTCTCCGACTGCGCGCGCGTAATGGTTTTTAGCGGCGATTCGTTGTTCTCGGTGTTCCAGATCTTTCGGTAATCGCGCGCCTTGCGCCGCGGACGGACGCGCAGGATGACGCCGTTCAATACGAGCTTCCAGAACAATCCCTGGTTTTCGATCACCCGGGGATCGGACAGGAATTCCTTCAGGTAAACCCGCACGCCCCTGGCATCGGCGGTGTCGGGCGTGCCGAGATTGACCAGGAGCACGCCGACGCACCCCGGCTTTGCTTCCGCCGCAGCCATTGCTTTCTCGATCGGGATCATCGCTGTCATAACGGGCCGTGCCATCGCGCGTTGCATCGTCCTTGTCAAGATAATGGCCGGTTCGATATTGTCCGGCACTTGCGTGCTCGGAGGGTGCCATGACGATCGCCGAATGGTGTGTATTCGGAACGGTGATGCTCTACCTGCTGACGATCGCGCCCTTTAAAGTGATCGGCTTTCCCCGCTTCGACAATTCCAAGCCACGTGATCCCGCATTCTTTGAAGACCCGCTTCGCGCTCGGGCGCTGGGCGCGCACATCAACGGCATCGAGAGCTTTCCGTTGTTCGCCACCGCGGTGTTGCTGGCGGAATTCCGCCTCGGCCCACAACGCCTGATCGATGAACTAGCGGTACTGTTCCTGATCGTGCGAATTGCATACGTCTTCACCTATCTCGGCGATCGGCCGACGCTGCGCTCGATCCTGTGGAACATCGGCTTTGCGATCAACCTCGCGATCTTCTTCATGCCGGCATTGCGCAACCATCTGCCGTTTTAGCTTCCATAACCGTCACTGCAATTCCAGATGCAGTATCGCATTCTCGCGGCGCGATAGCGCCCGAGTCGTGCATGAAATTCCCGCCCGGAAAAATAGAGGGCGCAGGGAAAGCCGGGTGCTCGATGCACCCGCAGCCTCGCACGCAAAACAAAAAGCGCACGAGCGTCGTCACCACAGGTTCACCGAAACAGTCCGGCCTTCCCTGCGCGATGGTTTTAACGGCTTATAGCGCGCTCTCCTCGGCGACGAATTCGTCTTGTCACCGTCATCTGCGGATTGAAGGCGTGTCCGCACCCGGTCGGGCCGACATGCTTCCGCAAACTTGACATCAGCAACGGATGCCAGGACCACACGGTTTTGCCGTCCGCTTCAGCGCCGCTCGTCTGCACGCCGACTTATCGCTCACGGAAATCCATATTGGACCCGCCCTGCAACCAGCCATTGGCTCGCGCGACGCTATCGCGTCCACCGCATCTCGCCCAACGTTCGTGACGATGGCCAACGCCCCTCTTTCGGGCGAGACGACTGAAACTAGTGGAGGTGATTTGCCCGACGGCACAAACGAAATAAATTTGCATGGGGGGACTGGACAGGTAGAATCAGCTTGATCGCGTTCAGCAAATTAGCGCTTTGCTGCAAGTCCGGCGTCGCGACCTCACGGCCTCGTGGCTTCGCCGGTGGCGATGCGGCCGGCATCGAAACCGATCAGATCCGTCCAGCGGCGCGCGAGGCCTGCGTGGTCGCGTTGGGCATCACGACGCTCTCCATGTTGTGGTCCGTCCCGCGAAGTACTTAGCCAGATATGTGTAGGCTGTTCCTGCGATTGTATCGCTGCGCGTGATCCGCCATCAAATCACGAAGAACCCATGGGTTGCGTCGCGCCGGAGTTGTTCGACAAGCCCATATTCCCAATCGAGATAGGCCTGCATCGCGCCCGGAGCTCTGTCGGTGCCCTCGTAGGGACGCCGGTAGCGGTGGGACGGATCGGGCTTTGGCAATACTTCCGGCGGCCCCACTTCGAGCGTGCGCTCGTAGCCGCCTTCAAGCACGTAGGTCTCCCACCCCATTTGCGCGAGCCAGGAACCGGTCATATCGGCGCGGATACCCATATTGTCGGTCAGAAGGATGCGCGCCCCGCGCACCGGTGCCGCCATGTCGATCTCCTGGACCAGCTGTCCTCCCGGGTAGTGACGAAAGCCACGGAGGTGGCCGGCCGCATAATCTTCGCTCGCGCGAACGTCGAAGCGATAGAGCGTGCGACTAGTCTGCCCCTCGAGCGCGATCGCTTCTGCGATGCCGACATGCCGAACGCCGGCGCGATAGGCAACTTCGCGGGCATTGGTTTTCGCGCCCTCGAACAGGCCGATCTCGCCACGCCGATCCGCGCCATGCTCGAGGTCCTGCCCAGCGAGAGTCCAGCCGATCGTGCCGTTTCGCAGCGCCAGCACCTTGTTGGCGACACCGGCATTGATCAGCGACTGGGTGCCAATGATCGATCGGGTGCGACCCGCGCAATTCACGATGATGGTCGTTTCGGGATCAGGCGCGGCGCGGCCCGCGCGCAGCACCAATTCTGCGCCGGGCACGCTGATGGAGCCGGGGATGTTCATGGTCGCATATTCATCGAACCGCCGGACGTCGAGCACGGCTATATTGGCTTTGCTCGCCATCAGCCCGGCGACTTCGTCAGCGGAGAGCGAGGGCGTGTGCCGGCGGGACTCGACCATTTCACCAAAGGCCTTGGCGTAGGAATTCACGTCCCTGAACAGCTCAAAGCCCGCCATCTGCCATGCCTGCAGTCCTCCGTCGAGCTGACGAACGTCTGTGTATCCCATCGCCCTCAGGCGATCGGCAGCCTGCGGAACAACACCTTCGCCGGCGTCATAAACAACGATCGGCACGTTCTTGCGGGGCAATCGCGTCTCGGCTTCGAGCGTGATCCTGTCGGCTGCCATGTTGGCGGCAAATAACGGATGGCCTGTGGCATAGGCGGCCTCATGCCGCAAATCGAGAAGTGCGATTTCATCGCGCAGCAGCAGCGCGCAGCGGACTTGCGAGGGGGTGACGGTTGGCGCGATCATCGATGGCAGGTCTGAACGAGGGCGAAGGGTCCACCCAATATCATGAATGGCGCGCCACGGTTGATGAAGACGGGCATTATCACCTCTCCGTAGCGTTATGAAGCGGCATTGGGGCTTTATGCCAGCATCGCCACGCGGTGCCCGCCCGCCCCGGTCGACTACGATTCATGGCTGGACATAAATCAGCCGACCGTCACGGTCGAAGCGAAGAAGCGTCCCGCTGTCGTATCGCCGGCCCGAGACCGCGTGGCTACGGGCCAGGATCAGCTCGCGCGGGCGGCCGTTATCGTGAAACGCGAGAGGTTGCGCGCCGGCTTTGACCGGGATGCCGTCGATGTCCCAGTCTTCGGGAAAAGCAGCATGGACGAGACGGCCCTTTGCGTCGAAGCTGACGTGCGTCCTGCGTGGAAACATCCGGCCGATGAGGACGTGCTCTCGCGACAACGTGGCGCCCGCAAGGCACCCGTTCGGATGGAAGTTCAACGCCAACAGCAAATCCTTACCGCCGGCGCAGGGGATGCCATCGACATCACGATCGCTTGCCAAGTGAAGAGAGCTGACGCGCTGGTTGGGGTGGAACCACACCAGCGTCCCGCCAAGGCAAGGCAGGCCATCGATCTCTTGATCCGCGCCCAACGTCACATCGTTGAGGCGCCCGTCCTCGCTTCCCCGGTAGTACCGGAAGTGAGAGCCGGCGACGAACCGCCGCGTACCGAAGAGCCACTCGCGGGACAGCGTGGCGCAGATGAGGTCGCCCTTGCGGCCGAACGCGGCCTCGCCTCGGCACGGGACGTTGGCAACCTCGACATCCCCCTTGAACATGACGATCCACGGCCGGCCATCCGTCCATCGTTTCGTGACCTCGTAGGCATCTGCCGGAAGCGTCGCCAGCACGCCCTTTGGGACAGCCGCGCCAACGCTCGTCGCCGAATCTGCTACAAGCCACGGCGGCTTGCGCTTGCGGCGGACCTCGTTCGCAGCGGCGGCCCTCAGGTCCAACGGCGCGTAGCCCGACAGCTCTCCCCACACCACGTTGATCGGCATCACGGGATCGTGGTTCACGCCCACAAGATACGGATAGGGCCGCGGTTCGTCCCTCCTGATTTCCCAACGCCCTTGAATCCGCAACCGCAGCACTTCACCGACATAGGCCACGAGGTGATCGTAGAGCTCTTGCTGCGCTCGCTCGACGCCGACGCCTTCCACGTATTCGGAAACAACATCGAGACTCTTGTAGGAGAAGTCGATGCCGTCTGCTCGCGGCGAAATCGTCGAACGGAGCTGCGCGACCAGGGTGTCGATCTCGGATATCAACCGATCTTTGAGCACCGAATAGTAAACCCAATGCTGGACGGAGCTCTGACGCCCATGCCTGGCGTCCTCTTCAACCTTCGCGGTCCAGCGCGCGAACCGGCTGATGTCGTCGGCCGAGTAGATGTCGCCCTTGCCTGCGAGCCCTGAGACCTGCTCGCCGAACACCAGCAGATAACGGTCACCCTCAAGTTCGTACACGAGCGGTTGCAGCAACGTCGACTCGAAAGCCGCCGAGAGATCCGGGCGAGGTCGGGCACCGGATGAAATCAGCTCCTGAACCTGGCGCCTGGTCAAACGACGTTCGTTGAGGGTTCTCTTGTAAGCCATCGACTAACACATCGTTCCAGGCGCCAAGCGCCAAAATACCCCAGCGCGATCGGGCGAGGTAGTCATACGGGGCGCGCGCCGCTATTCCCTTTCAAGGTCTTCGAGCCTCATCAAATCACGTTATCTGCTCCTCTCCCCAAGGCCGGCCCACGCAGCAGGGGGTCTCTTCATCTCGAATTTGACTTCGCAGGTCTGCGACTACAATAGTTCTTGTAGTCACAGAGCAGATCCATGAAAAACTTCAGCTCCGCGAGGGCAAGGCAACACTGTCGGCTGTCGTCGAGGCCGCCGAGAACGGCGAGCCCCACGACGATCACCAAGCACGGCCGGCCGGCTGCCGTGGTCATTTCTCACAGGGAGTGGACCAAGCTAAAGACAAGAGATCGGCGCGCTTCTCAGGTCAGCGGCACGAAATCGTAGTCACCGATTCCCTGCAGCACCAGAAATACCGCCGAGGTGTCGCCGCCATTGGTGACGAGATGCGGGCGCTTGGGTGGCACGGAAAAGGTCTGTCCGCGTGCCAGCCGCACCTCTTCTTTCGGCTGCTGGAGAAAAATGCGCAGCGCTCCCTCCACCACGTAGAACGTGTCATGGATATTGCTGTGATAGTGCCACGGCACCTTCTGGCTTGGGCTTATCTGCAACTCGGTGATGCGAAAGCCTGGGCGGGCTCCGTACTGCGCGCGGCGCTCGACTTCGTAAAGTGCGCTGGCGTCCTTGACACCTTCGGTCATGCCTCTCGCCTCCACCGTCATCCTCGATGAAGATGGTATCATTAGTTCGCAGCAGATGGACCAAATATCGCCGTCCCGTGGAACTCGCGTGCTCCGCCGGGCGCGGATCATCGTGACCTTACTCCAACTTTTGACATCAGATGCTACCAAGTCTAGCATCTAGGATCATGCGTACGACACTTGATATTGACGACCATATTTTGCGAGAGGTCAAAGCGATCCGCGAGAAGGAAGGCCGATCAGTTGGGGCCATCGTCTCCGAGCTCCTTGCAGAGGCGCTCGCTCGCCGTCCGTCGCGCGCTCGGCCATCGTTCCGCTGGACCTCCCGCCCAATGAAGGCTCAGGTCGATCTGACGGACAAGGAGAGCGTCTACGCGGCCTCGATGCCGACCGGCCGGACCGGCTAGAAGCACGTCACCCGCTCGGCGGCGACGTAGCCGAGCAACAGGCCCAGACCGAACAGCAGCACCAGCCCCGCGGCAGCGAATTCCACGCCGCGCATCACGAGCGCGCCGCCGCCTTCGCGGCCGGCGCTCAGCCGCCGCGCCAGGTCTTTCGCGGATACCGCAATGACGGCGATGATCGCGACGGTAATCGCCGTGCCGAGCCCCATCACGAAGGTCGCGGCAATGCCGGCCCAGAACAGGCCCTGCGCCAGCGCAAACACCAGGACCAGGATCGCCCCCGAGCAGGGCCGCAAGCCCACCGCGAAGATCGCCCCAAATCCGCGCCGCCAACCGCCGGGACCGGCGAGTTCGTTCGGCGTCGGACCGTGGGAGTGGCCGCAATGCTCGTCATGGACATGATCGTGGCCGTCGCCGTGATGATGGTCGTGATGGTGGCGGTGGCCGTGATCATGATGGTGGGGAGGCGCAGCTGTCGCCATCGCCGGCAGCGGCCGCTCGACCTGAAGCGCGCCGATGAAGCCGCCGCCCTTGGTCCAAACTAGCCGCGCGCCAAACGCCGCGATCAGGGCGTAGCTTGCAATCTCGATCACCTTCTCGGCATTGCACATGGTGCCGGCGGTGGCATTGAGCAGCCAGGCGCAAATCCCGACGATCACCACCGCGACCAGCGACTGCATCAGTGCGGAAGCAAACGACAGCACGATGCCGCGCCGGGCGGTCTCCTGGTTGGCGACCAGATAGGACGAGATCACCGCCTTGCCATGGCCGGGGCCGGCGGCATGAAATATCCCGTAGGCAAAGGATATCGTAAGCAAGGTCCAGACCGCCGATCCGTCCGATTTCGCGGCGCGGATGGTGGCGGAGATCTCGCGATAGAATTCCGATTGCTTCGCAAGAATCCAGCCGACGATGCCGCCGATCTGCGGCTCGGCAGCGGCACCGGGGCGCGGACCGCCGAACGGGTTTTGGGCCATCAGCGCATGCGCGACGCCGTCGACAGCGAGCATCACCACCACCGCGACGATGCAAAGCGCCGCGGTGTACGCAAAACCCGATTTGAACTTCATGGGCAGTCCACCGTGACTTTGTTGGCGAACATCGCGCCATAGTTCGAATTGGCTCCACTCAGGAAATTCTGCTCGCCGATCTTCTGGGCACCGGCGGAGCCGTCGTTCGGCCGCTCGAATTTCATCTGGCAGGCGGCGGGCGCCCCTACCAGCTTGATCGGATTCTTCTCCGCGAGCGTGAAGTCGATGAAGAAGGAGGGGTCGAACACTTCGAGCACAAGCTCCTTCGGTTTCACCGGCGTCTTTAGCGGCAACGTGAAATGCAGCGTCAGCGCCGCATCCTTGAATTCGAGATAGTAGTCGACCGGCTCCTGAAACTTCTCTTTCTTGCCGTCGGCTCTCGCGAAAGTGAAGAAGCCGTATTCCTTCAAGGATTCGACATTGGTCTGCGCCAGCGAGCTGAGCTCTTCGCGGCTATAGACGCCCTTGTTCTTGGTCTCGATACCCTGCAAGGCATACGTCGAGAACATGTCATCGAAGGTCCAGGCGTGGCGCACGCCGGTGATCGTGCCGTCGGCAGCGTAGAGCAGCTCGCTGCTCGCGGTGATCCAGACGTGCGGATGGGCCTGCGCCTCATTCGCGCCGAGCGCGCCGCCAAGCAGCAGGAGAGCGAGCAAGTGCCGCAACAGGATGTTCACCTTCAGGCCGCCTCCGACGTTTCGAGCAGGCCGCGGCGGCGCAACAGCGCGTCGGGCTCCGGCTCGCGGCCGCGGAAAGCGACATAGGCATCTTCCGGATCGACCGATCCGCCGGCGGAATAGATGTCGTCATGCAGGCGCTTGGCGGTTGCCGGATCGAAGATGTTGCCGGCCTCCTCGAAGGCGCCGAACGCGTCGGCGTCCATCACCTCCGACCACATGTAGCTGTAATAGCCCGCGGCATAGTGATCGCCGGAAAAGATATGGCCGAATTGCTGCGGCCGGTGCCGCAGCGAAATCTCGGCGGGCATGCCGATTTTTTCGAGCTCCTGGCGCTCGAACGCCCGCACGTCCTGGCTGGCGGAAGCCGGCTGGGTGTGGAATTCGAGATCGATCAGCGCCGAGGAGACGAACTCCACCGTGGCAAAGCCCTGGTTGAATTTTCGCGCCGCGAGGAAGCGCTGCAGCAGGTCTTCCGGCAACGGCTCGCCGGACTGGTAGTGCCGGGCGAACTGTTGCAGCACCTGCGGCTGCTCCTGCCAGTGCTCGTAGAGTTGCGAGGGCAGCTCGACGAAATCGGTGAACACGGATGTGCCCGACAGCGAGGGATAGGTCACGTCCGACAGCATGCCGTGCAGGCCGTGGCCGAATTCGTGGAACAGCGTCCGCGCATCGTCCGGAGACAACAGCGACGGCTGGCCCTCGGCGCCCTTGGCGAAATTGCAGACATTGATGATCAGCGGCGCGATGTCGCCGTCGAGCTTCTGTTGGTCGCGCAGCGAGGTCATCCAGGCGCCGGAGCGCTTCGAGGGCCGGGCAAAGTAGTCGCCATAGAACAGCGCCTTGTGGCGGCCCTCGGCATCCTTGACCTCCCAGACCCGGACGTCCGGATGCCAGACCGGGATATCCTTGCGCTCGGCAAAAGTGATGCCGAACAGGCGCCTGGCGCAGTCGAAGGCGGCCTCGATCATGTGGTCGAGCGAGAGATAGGGTTTTATGGCGGCGTCGTCGAAATTGGCGCGGCGCTGCCGCAGCTTCTCGGCGTAGTAGCGCCAGTCCCACGCGGCGAGGGCAAAATTGCCGCCCTCTTCCGCGTTCAGCGCCTGCAAGGCATCGCGATCGGCCAGCGCGCGGGCCCGGGCCGGCTTCCAGACCCGCTCCAACAGGCCGCGCACGGCTTGTGGCGTCTTCGCCATCGAATCCTCCAGCCGGAAGGCGGCGAAGGTGTCGAAGCCCAGCAGCCTGGCGCTCTCCTCGCGCAACTGGAGGATCTCGACAATGATGGCGTTATTGTCGTTGGCATTGCCATTGTCGCCGCGCGCGGTGAAGGCCTTGTAGACCTTCTCGCGCAGGTCGCGCCTGGTCGAGCTCTTCAGGAACGGCTCGACCGAGGAGCGCGACAGCGTCACGATCGCCTTGCCGGCCATGCCGCGCTCTTCGGCGGCAGCCTTGGCGGCCGCGACAAAACTGTCCGAAAGGCCGTCGCGGTCGGCCTCGCCGAGTTCCAGGAACCAGTCCTGCTCGTCGCCGAGCAGATGATGGCTGAAAGCGGTGCCCAAATGCGCCAGCCGCTCGTTGATCTCCGCCATCCGCGCCTTTCCCGCGTCGTCGAGGCCGGCGCCGGCGCGATGGAAGCGGGTGTAGGTGCGCTCCAGCAGCCGCATCTGCTCGGGTGTCAGGCCAAGCGTGGCGCGGTTGTCGTGCAGCATCACGATGCGGCCGAACAGCACCGCGTTCATCATGATCGGAGACCAGTGCCGCGCCATCCGCAAGGAGACCTCCTTGTCGATCTCCAGGAGCGCCGGGTTGGAGTGCGCGGAGACCAGGTCGTAGAACACCGCGGACACCTTGGCGAGCAGCTTACCCGAGCGCTCCAGCGCGGTGATGGTGTTGGCGAAGTCGGGCGCCGAGGGATCGTGCTCGATCGCGGTGATTTCGGCGGCGTGGTCGACGAAGGCCTGTTCGAAGGCCGGGATAAAATGCTCCGGCGCGATTTCCGAGAAAGGCGGCGTCTCGAACGGCGTCTGCCAGGCCACCAGCAGCGGGTTGACCGGCGCCGGCGCGGCGGCAGCATTCGGCAAGGTTTCTGACATCACAAATCCCAATTTCGTTCCAATTCAATTGGCGCCGGTTATATCACGGCATCGGGCTTTTTTGGGCCTTTTGCGCTTGATAGCATGGGCCTTTTCAGAGAGATTGCGCCCGCAAAACAGGACTTTAATCCATGAACGTGCAGCCCTCCCCGACCGCTTCCCGCGAAATCAACTGGCCAAGCGTCGTCACCGTCATCAGCGCCGCCATCCTGATCGGCGCCGAAGTGTTCGGCGCCGCGTTTGCCGGCGGCTGGGCGCTCGCGATCCTGCTCGGGCTCGAAGACACCGGCGCCCACATCCTGCAGGCCGCACTGTTTGCGGTCGGCGTCTTCGTGATGGTGGCGTTCATCCGCGCCGCGCAGCGCGTCGAGCCGTTCACGAAGCGCGTCTAGACGAGCAAGCCTCCGCTCAGGCGAGAAAGCCTCCTTCGCGCAAGAAAGTCTCCTTCACGCGAGAAAGCTTTGTTCGAGAAAGCCTTGCGCCGCTTGGCTCAAACACGCTCGCGCCTTCGCAAAATCTTAACGCTTGTTCATGTTCAGCGCGCCGCTCGCAAGCAGCTGTTAGGCAAATTTGCCACCAGCCTAAAAAAATTGTTGCGAAGCAGACTCAAAAGTCTTATTTCCGTTCTTGCCCAATTTCGCACGTGCCTGTGGTCGTGTGTCAGTCGGTAGGTATCCGGACAAGAGGCCGGACAGCCGCCAAGGGATGGAAGAACCGAGGGTCGCTTAGGTCGAAGACCTGGGAGGCCAGCATCTCTCTCAAGAGATGCCGCTGAAGGTCTCTCCACTCCTTGCAACCGTGACTGGCAGCCGGAGGCGAACCGGCGCACCCCGCTCTCAACGGGGGACGCGACTTAAAGCAACGACGGATCGGGCTTTTTTGGTCTCTACCGGCATTCCACCGCCGGCGCGGGCTACTGAAAAGGCTTGTCCTTCATTGCCAGGTGAGCGGGCGGGAAAAATTTCCCAACCAATCCACGGCAGCACAGTTCGGATCTCGAGTTCGAGGCTTCGTCGCGTCTCCATCGTGCGACTACGCCAAAGCACTCACGTCCGAGAACCACTTGGAGCGGGTCCCGTCGCTGGGACCGTTTTGGGAGAGTGCTATGACCGAACGTATCCAGGAATTCCTGCGCAACCGACGCAGCGAGGGCCTCGACACCGAGCCGTGCCTCGTCGTCGACCTCGAAGTCGTGCGCGACAACTACCAGACCTTCGCCAAGGCCTTGCCGGACAGCCGCGTGTTCTACGCGGTGAAGGCAAACCCGGCGCCGGAGGTGCTGTCGTTATTGGCCCAGATGGGCTCGTGCTTCGACACCGCGACGGTGGCCGAGATCGAGATGGCGCTGGCCGCGGGTGCGACAGCGGACCGCATCTCCTATGGCAATACGATCAAGAAGGAGCGTGATATCGCGCGCGCCTTCGCGCTCGGCATTCGCCTGTTCGCGGTCGATTGCGCAGCCGAGGTCGAGAAGATCGCCCGCGCCGCCCCCGGCGCCAAGGTGTTCTGCCGCATCCTCTACGATTGCGCCGGCGCCGAATGGCCGCTGTCGCGGAAGTTCGGCTGCGACCCGGAGATGGCGGTCGAGGTGCTCGACCTCGCCAAGCGTCTCGGGCTCGAGCCGTGCGGCATCTCGTTCCACGTCGGCTCGCAGCAGCGCAAGGTGAAGGCGTGGGACCGCGCGCTGGCGATGGCTTCCACCGTGTTCCGTGACTGCGCCGAGCGCGGGATCAACCTCTCCATGGTCAACATGGGCGGCGGATTCCCGACCAAGTACCTGAAGGACGTTCCTCCGGTCGTGCAGTACGGCCGGTCGATCTTCCGCGCGCTGCGCAAGCATTTCGGCAACCAGATCCCGGAAACCATCATCGAGCCGGGCCGCGGCATGGTCGGAAATGCCGGCGTGATCGAGACCGAAGTCGTCCTGATCTCCAGGAAGAGCGACGAGGACGAGGTGCGCTGGGTGTATCTGGACATCGGCAAGTTCGGCGGTCTCGCCGAGACCATGGACGAGTCGATCCGCTACGCCATCCGCACCCCGCATGACGGGGCGGAAATGACACCGTGCGTGCTCGCGGGCCCGACCTGCGATTCCGCCGACGTCTTGTACGAGAAGCTGCCGTATCCGCTTCCGGTGACGCTCGAGATCGGCGACAAGCTGTTGATCGAGGGCACCGGCGCTTATACGTCGACCTACTCGTCGGTGGCCTTCAACGGCATCCCGCCGCTGAAGACCTACCACATCTGACCTCAACGCTGAGGTCTAAATAACCGGGAGCCGGTCCGCCGGCTCCTCCCCCTCACGAGATGCGAATTTCTCGACAACGCTTGCCCGGCGGTCGTCCCGCCGTGGCAAGCGAGGACTGACGTGCCATGACCAAATTGCGGAAGACCCCCGTCGCCCTCACCCCGAATGCCGCTCCGTTCGCGATCCGCGGCGAGCGCGGCTCGGACGTCGCTGCGCGCGAAGCGCTGCTGGATTTAGCCTTTGGCGCAAACCGCCAGACGCGTACCTGCCAACGCCTGCGCGACGGACGTACGCCCGCCGCAGGCCTTGCCTTTTCCGCGGTGCGCGAGGGGCTGTTGTCCCGAATTCGAAGTTCGCAGTGCCTGCCGCAAGACCGGGAGCGAACTTCGAATTCGATCCGGACAACAGCAGATTCAGGGTTTACGTGTGGCGATTCTTTCGGAAATTCCCCAGAAGGTGCTCGCCGCGAGGGTGTGGGGAATTTCCGAAACGCCACACGCCTGGTCGGGACCGTGCGGTTGTGGCACGTCAGCGCTGGGGGCATCCCGGCGCTCATGCTCGGCCCGCTGGCGGTAGGTGACACCTGCCGCAAGCTCGGCGTCGGGGCTGCGCTGATGGACCACGCGCTCGCGGCGGCGAAGGCGCGTGGCCATCGCGCAGTAATCCTGCTCGGCGATGCGCCCTACTATGCCCGCTTCGGCTTCTCTGCGGCCAAGACCGGCGAGTTGTCGTTGCCCGGCCCGTTCGAGCCTGAGCGGCTGCTTGGCCTCGAGCTATCCGAAGGTGCGCTCGATGGCGCCTGGGGCATGATCGTGCCGACCGGGGCATCGGTGCTGAAAATCAAGGCATCGCGGTCCAGGAAGGCGCCGCACGCCGTGCCGCAAGCGGCCTGAGGCGCGCATCATCATGCCGGAGAACCTCCCCGTCACGCGCGATGCTGCGCCCTCTCGCCTGCGCAGCATCGTCACCACCATCCTTCTGATCATGCTGAGCGTCATGATCGTGCGGGACATCTTTGTGCGCCGATGGGGTTCAGCCGCGCCTGCATCCTCCGACGTGACACAGCGTACGCCCTGATATAGCGAAGGGTTGCGCACACAGGGATCAAGCCCGAAACCCGCACCTGAAACCTGACTGAGGTCTTACGATGTCCCGCCGTCTCATTTCCACCGGCTCGCCTTTTGAAAGGACCGCCGGCTACAGCCGCGCCGTTGTCGACGGCGATTTCGCGTTCGTCGCCGGCACCACCGGCTACGACTACGCCACCATGACGATGCCGGCAGACGTCACCAGCCAGTCACGCAACTGCTTCAAGACGATCGAAGCCGCCTTGAAAGAAGCTGGATTCGCGATGGCCGATATCATCCGGGCGACCTACTACATCACCGACGCCAACGACGCCGACGCCCATTTCGCGGTCTGCGGCGACGTCTTGGGCGACATCCGCCCGGCGGCAACGCTGCTCGTGGTAGCTGGCCTCTACAAGCCCGAGATGAAGGTCGAGATCGAAGTGACCGCGAAGCGACGCAGCCCCTGATCCCGCTGATCCGTCCTGCCCCTTTTGGCCTGACCCGACCAATACCTGTTTTTCCGGAGACCCACTTATGAGCCCCGCCTCGCCAATCCACGCGAAAATTTCCGGCCCCATTGTCATGATCGGCTTTGGCTCGATCGGCAAAGGCACCCTGCCGCTGATCGAGCGGCATTTTGCTTACGACAAATCGCGCTTCGTCATCATTGACCCGCACGAGGACGGCGAGATCGCCAGACAGCACGGCGTGCGTTTCATCAAGGAGGGCGTGACCCGCGACAATTACCGCGAGCTCTTGGTGCCGCTCCTGACGGCCGGCGGCGGCCAGGGTTTTTGCGTCAACCTGTCGGTAGACACCTCCTCGGTCGATATCATGACGCTGTGCCGGGAGATCGGCGCGCTCTATATCGACACCGTGGTCGAGCCGTGGCTCGGCTTTTACTTCGACAAGAATATCGGCTCCGAAAAGCGCTCCAACTACGCGCTGCGCGAGACGCTGCTCGCAGCCAAGCACAAGAGCCCGGGCGGGCCGACCGCGGTCTCCACCTGCGGCGCCAATCCGGGCATGGTGTCGTGGTTCGTCAAGCAGGCGCTGCTCGACATCGCCCGCGACACCAATACGCCCTTCAACGAGCCGAAAAGCCGGGAAGGCTGGGGCCAGTTGGCGCACAAGCTCGGCGTCAAGGGTATCCATATCGCCGAACGCGACACCCAGCGCTCCAAGCGGCCGAGGCCGATGAAGGTGTTCGTCAACACCTGGTCGGTGGAAGGCTTTGTGTCGGAGGGCATGCAGCCGGCCGAGCTCGGCTGGGGCACGCATGAGAAGTGGATGCCGGACAATGGCCGCACCCACGCCGATGGCTGCGGGGCGGCGATCTATCTGCAACAGCCCGGCGCCAACACCCGCGTGCGCTCCTGGTGTCCGACGCCGGGCGCGCAATATGGCTTCCTCGTCACCCACAACGAGTCGATCTCGATCGCCGATTACTTCACGGTGCGCGACGGCCAGAGGGTGATCTATCGCCCCACCTGCCATTACGCCTATCACCCCGCCAATGACGCGGTGCTGTCGCTGCACGAGATGTTTGGCGCCGCCGGCAAGATGCAGCCCAAATGGCACATTCTGGACGAGAACGAGATCGAGGACGGCATCGACGAGCTCGGCGTGCTGATCTACGGCCACGCCAAAAATGCCTACTGGTACGGTTCGCAGCTCTCGATCGAGGAGACGCGCACGATCGCGCCGTACCAGAACGCCACCGGCATGCAGGTGTCGTCCGCCGTGCTTGCCGGCATGGTGTGGGCGCTGGAGAATCCCACCGCCGGGATCGTCGAGGCCGATGAACTGGATTTCCGCCGCTGCCTTGAAATCCAGATGCCGTATCTGGGTCCGGTGAAGGGCTTCTATACCGACTGGACGCCGCTCACCGACCGTCCGGGACTATTCCCGGAAGACATCGATGAAAGCGATCCGTGGCAATTCCGGAACGTGCTGGTGCGGTAATGAAGATTGCCGTCATCGCCCGCGAAGGCGGGCGATCCAGTAAACACCGGCATGTCGACTATCATAAACGTCCCGGCGTACTGGATGCCCCGCCTTCGCGGGGCATGACAATGGACAAGCTGTGGCGCATCGCCCCGCAATGGCAGCTCTCACTTCTTCATATAATCGAACGCCACGCTCCCAAGCCCCAGTGTCAAATCCGCCTTGAAATGCAGCGCCGAGACCACCTCGCGCACTGGCAGCCGCGCGACGTCGGCAAGCGCGTGCGGGAACAGGCCAAGCGCGGCTGGGCCGGTCCAGGCTTCTTTCAGGGTGATGTCTTCCAGATGAAAGCGCACCAGTTCGCAGATCCGCGGCGATCCGTCGACATGCGGAATGATCTTCAAGATGAAATTCGGCGTCTTCATTCCCTTTAGCACGCCGTCGTGATCGACGTAGCGGTGCTTGTAGCCCATGGTAGCGGAGGCGCAGAGCACCGAGCCGTAATGCAAGGTGCCGACCAAGACGTCGCTCTCGACCTCGATCTTCGGCGTCGCCCGCTTCTTGGGGAATCCCCATAACTCGCGGCCGCCCGCGATCGGGGCGTCGTCATCAAGATACATGGCATGGGTATAGGCACCCTCCTCGCCGTTGAAGCGGACCGGGATCACTTGCCCGGTTTCGGTGTAATCGCCGAAGCCGGTAGAGTCGGGCATGCGGATGAATTCATATTTGACGATCGCCTCGGTGACTTCCAGCGGCTCCGGCACCACGGCGGCGAGCGCTTCCGGATCGGTGCGATAGCTGATGACGAAATATTCGCGGTTGAAGAACCGATAAGGTCCCGGCGGGAACGACGGGCTGGTCAGTGGCATCGAATAAGCGGATTTCCTGACGTCATTGATCTTCATTTGCTGGGCCTCATGTGCTGTCGCGCCTTGAGGCATTATGCGGCGACGAGGAACAACAAGCGAGGCTGTAAAATCACCATTGCAGGTCAAATCATTGGGGCAAGCGTCATCGCGCAGTCACGACTTCGCGACGAGGGCGGGCGCGCCTATTTTTCCTTGATCGGCGGCGCGATCTTTTCGGCCGGCGCCGGCGGCAGCACCGACGGGGCGCCTTGCTTTTGCGATTGCGTATCGGGACGAGCGGGCTCAGGGGGCGGTGTGGTCGGACGCTCGCCGCCAGGTTTTGATTCAGCCGGCTTGTTTTGATCCTCAGGGGGCGAAGATTGCGTCGGCGGCGTCGCCTGCGCCATCTGCCGTAAATTCTGCGCTCTGATCTCGATTAGTGACAATCCCGACATTACGAGCCCGGCCGTCACCAGCAGCGACGCCAGCAGCAACTGCTTCCGGTACGCGCGTTTGCTGTTGTCAGGAGACATGACGTTTGATCCACGATTTGTTCGCGATCTCAACGGCCGGATCAGGCTGTTGGTTCCCCGGGGAATGGGTCCTCAGAGCGGCAACAGGCCGGCCTCGCCATCCTCCGCGGCAAACGCGAGCAGCGTGCCCTTCGCGTTCCAGGCCAGTGCCGCGACCTCCGCCGTGCCGTTGCGGCGTACCAGGATTTCAGCACCGTCTTCCAGCCGCACCATCAGGATGGTGCCGTCGCTATAGCCAGCGGCGAGGATGTCCTGCTTGGGATGACAGGCGACCACGGTGACGCGCGCCTGCAACGGCGCCAGCATCGCGGGCTCCTTGCCCATCGGGCCATCCTTGCTCGCGAACGGCCACACGATCACGGCGTCGGCGCCCGAGGTCGCCAGGGATTTTCCGCCCGCGCTCCACGACATCGATTTGACGCGGCCGGGATAGCCCGACATGCGCATATGGCGGTTGTCGGCCAGCCGCCAGCCGTGCAGCGCCGGCTCGTGCATCGTGGTGACCAGAAACTTGTTGTCGGGACTGAACACCACGCCGAGATGCGAGCCCGCCCATTCCAGAAATTCCGGGTGCGCCGCCATATTCGGAAACCACAGCGTCACGCCGTTATAATGCGCGACTGCGACGCGCAGCCCTTTTGGCGCGAACGCCAGGCCGCCGACGGTCGAGGGCATATCGAAGGTCTTGTCTTCGCTCCTGCCGCTGCGGACAAAGGCGGTCTTGCCGGCCGACCAGGCCACCGCGCCGTCGGGATGAAGCGCGACGTTATCGATCCAGCGCCGCTTTGGGTCGGTGGCGAGTACCGCCACCTCGCCCTTGCTGTTCAGCTCGGCCAGCTTGCCGTCATCGCCGCCCATGGCGATGCGCGCCCCGTCGGACGCCGTACAGAGGATGCCGCCGCCATGGACGGTCACACGCGAGATGTCGCCCTCGCCGTCCACCAGGGCAACGCTTTCCTCGGCGCCGACAAAAGCGGCGCGGTCACCGAGAAAATGAATCGCCGTGACCGCCGCGCCGATCGCGACCGGATGCACGCGATCGGTGACGGAAGCAATGGAGGCTTGATCGCCCGGTTCGAAGTCGCTCATCACGAGGTGATACAGCTTTCAAAGCCGTCGCGAATGATCTGCTCCGGCAATTCGCGTCCGATAAAGACGAGACGGCTCTCGCGCGGCTCGCCTTCCTTCCATTTCCGCTGATGATCGCCTTCCAGCATCATGTGGACGCCCTGGAAGACATAGCGATCGTCGTCATCGCTAAAGGCGAGGATACCTTTCGAGCGAAGGATCTTCTGGCCCTCGCTGGCGACCAGGTTTTGCAGCCACGGCATGAATTTGGTCGGATCGAGCGGCTTGTCCGTGCGCAATGCCAGCGATTGCATCTCCTCGTCGTGGTAATGCTTCAGCCCGCCATGGCCGTGGCCGTCATGGCCGTGGTGGTGACCATGGTCATGATGTTCGTGGTCATGTTGATCATGGTCTTGGCCTGCCTCCAGAAAATCCGGCTCGATGTCGAGGATGCGATCGAGATCGAAGGCGCCGCGCTCCAGAACGTCCGACAGCTTGACCTTGCAACGCTCGGTGCGATGCAGCTTGGCATAGGGGTTGATGCCGCGGATCCGCGCCTCGACCTCGGTGAGTTCAGCCTTGGAGACGAGATCGGTCTTGTTCAGCACAATGACATCGGCGAACGCGATCTGGTTCTTGGCCTCCGGCGCATCCTTGAGCCGGTCCGACAGCCATTTGGCGTCGGCCACCGTCACGACCGCATCGAGCCGGGCATTCTTCTGCACGTCCTCATCGACAAAGAAGGTCTGCGCCACCGGCGCCGGATCGGCGAGACCTGTGGTCTCGACGATGATGGCATCGAACTTGCCCTTGCGCTTCATCAAGCCGTCGAGGATGCGCACGAGATCGCCGCGCACGGTGCAGCAGATGCAGCCATTGTTCATCTCGAAGACTTCTTCGTCCGCGCCGATGATCAGGTCGTTGTCGATGCCGATCTCGCCGAATTCGTTGACGATGACAGCGTATTTCTTGCCGTGATTTTCAGACAGGATGCGGTTCAACAGCGTCGTCTTTCCGGCACCGAGATAGCCGGTCAGCACGGTCACGGGAATTTTTTGCGGCGTCGATGAAGGCATGCTCACTCCGGAAGCAGACTTTACGGCACGCCCGCGGCAGGGTGGCCCCTGCCCTAATTGCCGAGCGCGCTGGTCAGAGCCTTTATATTGTGCCTGACCATCTCAATGTAAGTGGGACAAGGGCCCTTTTCGTCGGTCAGGGCGTCCGAAAACAGCGTTCCGCCGACCTTGGCCCCCGTCTCCGCCGCGATCTGGCGCATCAGCCGCGGATCGCTGATGTTCTCAAGAAATACGGCAGGAATCCTCGCGCTTTTGATCTGGGCGATGATGCGCGCGATGTCGCGCGCGCTGGGCTCGGATTCGGTGGAAACCCCCTCCGGCGCAATGAATTCGACGCCATAGCTGGCTGCGAAATAGCCGAATGCACCATGGGTCGAAATGACCTTGCGGCGGTCGGGCGAAATCTGTGCGATCGCCGCCCGCACGTCGCGGTCGAGAGCGTCGAGCTGCGCGGAATAAGCATCGGCGTTGGCGCGAAATAGCTCAGCATCGGCGGGGTCGGCGGCAACCAGCGCGTCGCGAATGTTGGCGACAAAGATCTTCGCGTTTGCCACCGATTGCCAGGCATGCGGATCGGCATCGGAGCCAAGCCTGAGCGGCGTGATTCCCTTGGTCGCGACGATGATCGGAGCTTTGCTGCCGGAGGATTGCAACAGGCGCGGCAGCCAGCCTTCGAGACCGAGGCCGTTGATGACGACGAGCTTGGCATCCGCGACCTTCCTGGCGTCGGCCGGTGCCGGCGTATAGACATGCACGTCGCCGTTGGGCCCGACCAGCGTCGTGACATTGACGCGCTCGCCGCCGGCGTTGCGCACGAAATCGCCGATAATGGAAAAACTGGCGACGACATTCAGCCGATCCTGCGCGGGCAGCGGCGATGCAAAGGCCAGCAGCGCCAAAAAGCTGATCCAGAATTGGAGGGCGCGCATCATATCGGCAGCTACGCTTCGAGATGGGGCGCGGGAAACATCTGGCGGATCAGACCGCCGATGCTGCCGAACAGCACCGAACCGGCGTAGAGCACCGTCGCCACCAGGATGATCGCAGGCCCCGACGGCACTTTGGTCTGGAACGACAGCACCAGTCCCGCATAGCCCGAAATGACGGCGGCGATGACCGCGATGCAGATCATGCCGGTGATATCGCGCGACCAGAATCGCGCGATGCCGGCGGGCAGGATCATCAATCCGACCGCAAGCAAGGTGCCGAGCGCTTGAAAACCGTTGACGAGATTGATGACGACCAGCGCCAGGAAAGCCAGATGCGCCGGCGCGCCCGCGCGGCTCACCGTGCGCAGGAACAGCGGATCGACGCTTTCGATCACTAGCGGCCGATAGATCACGGCCAGCACCAGCAGCGTGATGGTGGCGTTGAATGCGACCACCAAGAGCGTCTGGTCATCCATGGCGAGAATATTGCCGAACAGCACGTGCAACAGATCGATATTGGTGCCCTTGATGGAGACGATCGTGACGCCGAGGGCGAGCGAGGCCAGATAAAAGGTCGCGAGCGAGGCGTCCTCTTTCAGGCCGGTGGTGCGGGATACGACACCGGCAAGGATTGCCACCGCAAAGCCCGCGATCAATCCGCCCGTCGTCATCGCGAATAGATTGAGCCCGGACAATAGAAAGCCGATCGCGGCCCCCGGCAGGATCGCGTGCGCCATGGCGTCGCCGACGAGGCTCATCCGCCGCAACATCAGGAACACGCCGATCGGCGCGCCGCCAAGCGACAGCGCGATCACGGCCGCCAGCGCGCGGCGCATGAATTCGAATTCGGTGAAGGGCGCGATCAACACTTCGGTGAGCATGTTGTGATCAGGCCGCTTGCGACGGCAGGTCGTCGGCAACGCAGGGTGCGGCGCTGTCGTCGAACGCCTCGCACATCCGCCGCGCGGCGAGCAGGTTTTCGGCCGTGAGCACTTCTGAGGTCGCAGCCCAGGCCACCGGCTCGCGCGCCAACAGCAGGGTTTGCGGGAAATTGCCGCGCACCAGGTCCATGTCGTGCAACGCCGCCAGCACGGTGCGGCCCTCCGCGTGCCAGCGCTTGATCAGCGCGAGCAGATCGGCGGAAGTCTTGGCATCGATGGCGTTGAAAGGCTCGTCGAGCACGATCAGCCGCGCATCCTGCAACAGCACCCGCGCAAACAGCATGCGCTGCAGCTGCCCGCCCGACAGCGTGCCGATGGCGCGGTTCTCGAAGCCGGTGAGGCCGACGGCAGCCAGCGCCTGACCGATCTTCTCACGCGAGGCCTTGCCGATGCCGCCGAAAAATCCGGTGGCGCGCCATAGCCCGGTGCCGACCAAATCAAACACCGAGATCGGGAAGCTGCGGTCGATATCGGCGGTCTGCGGCAGATAAGCGATATCCCTGACATCGAGACCATCCGTTGCGATCGACCCCGCAAGCGGCTTCAAGATGCCGACCAATCCGCGAAACAGCGTCGACTTGCCGGCGCCGTTTGGGCCGACGATGGCGAGCAGCGCGCCGGAGGGAACTTCGCCGTTGAGATGATGCACCGCCGGGTGGCGATCGTAGCCCAGCGTGACGTCGCGGAATTGGATTTGCGCGGCCATGCTCATCTCATCGCCAACCACACCACGGTCCACAGGCCAGCGCTGACCGCGAGTGCAGCGCCAAGCCGCGAGACGACCGGCATGCGCAGGATCGACCACGCCGCGGCCTGCGCGGGATGCGGCGAAGCCGGACCGTGGGCATGCACGTGGCCGTGGTGATGGTCGTGGTGACCCGTTGGAACCATCTGGGAATGTTATATTATAACATAACGGGTGTCCACCAAGAGGTGGCTCACGGCTTCCCGATCGCCATCGCAATCGCGGCCGCCACAAACGGAAACGGTACTGATACGGCGGCTCGAAACCAGACGAAACGGGCCGGCATGAACGGGATTTCCCACAGCAAGAGCCGCTGGAAGGCAAACAGCGCCCAGGCGATCACATAGGCGATGACCTGCGGCGGACCGCCGCCCGCCTTCAGCGCCACCGCGCCGATGGAAAAGCCCACCACCGGGCCTCCCGGCGTCGCCGCGCCGGCAATCACGGCGGTAGCGACGCCGAACCAGCCCGAGTTCGGCCCAAGCCAGCCGGTGATGATTTCCTGCGGGATGACGGCGGCGATATAGCCCGACCCGATCACGCCAAGCGCGATGCGCGGCACGATGTTGATAAAATCCATCGAGCCTTCGCGCAGCGATGTCGTGAGCACCCTGGGGCCGCGCTGATAAGCGATAAAGCCGACGGCGGCGACCGAGCCCCACAGGATGATGTCGATGAGCAGCGCCGCGCTCATTCGAGTTCGTCCTTCGGGTACATCCGCACATAGACGAAGCGGCCGAGCGCACCGGCGAGCAGGGGCAGCGGCAGCGAGATCACGATGCGCCACAGCGTGAAATCCGTGCCCATGATCGGCAATTCCCAGGCCACCGCCCGGCCATAGCCGATCAGCGTCCAGCTCACGACCATCGCAATGGTGGCGCCGAAATCGGCGCCGACGGCAAGCAGCGCGCTTGCGACCGGATAGGCGGTGAACGGCCCGCCCGGCAGGATCGCGCCGAAGGCGGCGCCGATCAGCAGTCCCTTCAGGCCCGAATTCGGCCCGAGCGATCGCGAGACTTTCTCGTGCGGCAAGATCTCCGCGATGAACGCGCCGAGCAGGCAGCCCGCCAGCACGCGCGGCAGGATGCCGCCAAACAGCGTCAGATCGTGAGCTAGGATGTCGAGCACGCCGTCGACGCCGTCGCGGCGGTAGACCAGCGTGGCGCTGACCGCGACGAGTACGCCGATCGTGATCATCGACCAGCCGATCGGCTTGCGGGCGCGAGGCGGCCGCGGCTCGCCTTCCGCGGCGTCATCGGCAGGCGCCGGGTCTTTCGATGGAAGGTCTGACAAGAGAATCGGTCTGGCGAATGAACAGGCTAAATCTGCTTAGTCTCGCCCGAACAGCGATGCAAACAGAAGAACGGCAATACCCATGCGCGGTTCATGGGGGCCCATGCGGCAATGCCGCCCCGCTCAGTTAGCGCCGCCAGTAGACGACGGGGCGGCAACTTTGTGCTGCCGCCCCGACATTCACACCAAAAAGCCCGACGTGTCGTCAGATCGCTTTCGCGAACAACTCGTCGACATACTCCCAGTTGATCAGATGATCGACAAACGCCTTCAGGTAATCCGGACGGCGGTTGCGGTAGTCGATGTAATAGGAGTGCTCCCAGACGTCGCAGCCGAGGATCGGGATCGCGCCATGCACCAGCGGGTTTTCGCCGTTGGGCGTCTTGGAGATTTCGAGCTTGCCATTCTTGACCTGCAGCCAGCACCAGCCTGAGCCGAACTGGCCGACGCCGGCGGCGGCGAAATCGGTCTTGAATTTTTCGAAGCCGCCGAGGTCTTCGTTGATTTTCTTTTCCAGGCGGCCCGGCAACTTGCTGCCACCGCCATTGGGTTTCATCCAACTCCAGAAGTGGATGTGATTGAAGTGCTGGCCGGCGTTGTTGAAGACCGCGGCGTTCTTGCCGAACGATCCCTTGACGACGTCCTCAAGGGATTTGCCCTCGAACTCGGTCCCCTTCATCGCATTGTTACCGTTGGTCACATAGGCCTGGTGATGCTTGTCGTGGTGGTATTCCAGCGTTTCCTTGGACATATGGGGCGCAAGGGCGTCGTAGGCGTAAGGTAGGTTGGGAAGCGAAAAGGTCATGGGATGATGTCCGCAACTGAGGGGAAGACGAGATTTAACGGAAACCCCTTATAGAAGGTTCCAACCTCGTAAGACACCCCGCAATTTGGCAAAACCGGTAGACTCAATGAGCATCGAAATCGACGTCGTGAACGGGGATGCGTCGTGGGCAGCCGTAGAAGCATTGCTCGACGAGGTCTGGCCGCCGCACCTGCTGAAAACGCTTCCCTGGGGCGAGGTCGTGTTTGCGCATGCGGACCTGCGGGTGCTCCTTCGCGCCGAGACCGGTGACCTCGCCTGCCATGTCGGCGTCTTTCGCCGCGCCATAATATGGAATGGACGCAAGATGCGCGCCGGCGGCATCGGCGGGGTCGCGACCCGTGAAGCCTTCAGGCGCCGCGGCTACGCCAGCATCGCGCTCGAGGCTGCCGTGCAAACGCTGCGTGATGAGGGCTCGATCGATTTTGCGCTGCTGTTTTGCGATCCGCACAACGCGCCGTTTTATGAGGGGCGTGGCTGGAAGCCGTTCGACGGAGAGATCTATGCCGAGCAGGCGGAGGAGCGCGCGCGCTTCACCGCGATCGCGCCCTATGTGTACGACCTCAAGCGCGCGCCGCGCCGGGGCACGATCGATCTGTGCGGCCTGCCCTGGTAGACCACTCGCGCGGCGGCGAACCGATCTCCGCCCTCATCCTGCGGAGCGCGCTTTTGCGCGCGTCTCGAAGGATGGGAGCGCATCACGCCACCATTGCTTTCAATGCGGTCGCGGCGGAAGCATAGCCGCCGCGCGCACCGTCGATGAAATGCACGTGGTCGCTGCGCATCGCCGACGGCGTGAAGCAGGTCATCATCGCCGCATCCTGCCGGTGCAGCCCATAACGGATGATGCGCTGCGAGGCCGCAGCTTCAAGGCGCTGGGTCAGCGCGCGCTCAAGCTCCAGCGTGCAATCGAGGACCATGCGCAGCCCGTCGTCGTATTTGCGGAAGTCGGAATTCTCCACCACCTGCCGGGTGTAGGTCTTCGGCACGAAGCCGCCGACCCTAATACCGAAGCGCATGATGACATGGACGAACAGGGTGCGGCCGAGCACCAAGATGCGCCGCCGCGCCAGCGAGCCGCCGCGCGCCGCGCGCGCCTCATAGTCCATGCCGGCCGGCGGCCAGCGCAGCGGCGGACCGCCCGGCGGCACCGGCCGTCCCGCATCGGGGCTACGCTCGACGAGGTCGATGACATCTTCGATCAGTTTGCGAAAGGCGGTCGGTTCGGCGTTGGCCGCCGGTACCACCAGCACGGAAAGAATGAGACCACGCGTCGCCGGCATTTCCTCGAAGCGGCACGACAGCCCCGAAAGGTCCGGCTGCGTGCCCGATGGCGCCACCTCAACTTCGAACTCGCCGCGCTTCATCGCCGCCTCCGCCCAGCCGAGGCCGCCGCCAGAGAACATCGCATAGGACAAATTCGCCGACGGGGCGAACCGCGCCACCCGCACATCGAGGCCCTGCGCGCGAATCGCGCTGACGGGCACCAGCGCGATCCGCATGACGAGGTCGAGGTCGTCCCTGACCCAGCTTGCGGTCGCCGCCAGCGCCTCACGGGCGCGATCGAGATCGTCGGGCGAGACCGCAAAACTTGCGCCGTCACCGCCGAACACGAACGGAAACTCGCGGCCGTCTAACGCATTGGTGACGGCAGCGATAACGGCGGCGCCCGCCATGTTGACGGCCTTGTAGCGGGCCTGCGCGATCGCCCTGGTCGATTCCACGATATCGGCGAGGCCGATCCTCCACTCGTCCGGCAGCGAGGAGTACAGCGCCGGGTCCATCAGCCTGGAAAAGCCGCGAAAGACCGGGATGCCGCTGTAGAAGGGATCGCTGCCAGGTGTGGTCATGGGATGCGGATGATCCGGATTTCTGGAATCGTCAATCGGCGGTCCTTACGATAGATACGTCGGTTTTGATATTCGGTTCGCGCCGCGCAATTTACCGCCGCGGCATTCACCGAACCCTGAACCAGTCGTGGGCCACACCGCGGAACATTCGGTCCCTTTCGCTTTCTGAAAAGTCTGCGACCAGCTCTTGATAAGCGGTGTAGGTTCTTTCGAAGCCAACCGACAGCGCGGCGATCGGCATGTGGCTTCCGAACATGCAGCGGTTCGGGCCAAACATTTCAATCAGCGACCTGATCCAGGGCGAGACCTGCTCAAGCGTCCACTGCATTCCGAAAATGCATTCGACCGCCGAGATACTGGCACACACGTTTTCGCACCGGCTCAGCTCTGCGACATCTTTCCTCCACCGCATGAAGCCTGCGGGGGACAGATCGATCGGCCACCCCAGCACGGCCAGCGTAAACCCGACATCCGGATAAAGACGGACCACCTTCAGAAGATCGGGAAGCTGCGGCGCAAACACTTCTAGCCCACACTTGAAATCGTGGCCGCGCAGACGAGCAACTCCGTTTCGCCAGGCCGGGTCCGACAGCAGATCAGCCCGTTTCGCAAAGCGCTTCCGCGGATTGACCACATCCCAGGCGAGGTGCTCGCGAACCGCTGTCACGTTGGGCAACGAGCGATAGATATCAAGGCGCTCCTCCAAACGCGGATCGAGGAAATCGACAAGAGCGACGATAGCTACAGGCACCATCGATGTTTCAGCCAGGCGCTGGGCCCATTGCGCCTCCTTGATGGCATCATTGGAGAGGTATTCGTGCCAGATGATGCCCTCGATCTGGTAGGACTTGCCGTCATTCAGGTAGGATTGAAGCGGATATTTTTTCGGCAGCGCCGAATAGTCCCCGACCAGCGCCTCGAAGACGTCGTCCTTTTCCTCCAGAAAGAGGTGCCTGTTCACATCGGCGTCGTAAACGTGAACGTGGGCGTCCACGATGCGCAGTGGCTTGCCTGGCATTTGAAGGCCTCGCGCTGCAGAAGGAAGATTCCACGGATTACGACTGTTCTGATGGGAACCGGAAATCCGAGAGCAACCGGACTGCTTTCCAGAGTCGAAAAATCGCTTTTGGCTTGATACTTGTAGAAGATGGCTAACTCAAATCCAATCACCCAACAATTAACCGCGCACGCCCTTCTGATCGGCGACCGCATCAATACGGCCGGGTTCGAGGGGCAGGTGCTGTCGAACACGCCGCTCGCGTTGCGCGTCGGAGCGAACGGCACGGCGGTGGTGTTTCGCTATGGCGTCGTGGTGTTCATTGGACTCACGGCCGATGAGGAAGCGGAATTTGTCGAGCGATTGCAGACCCGCACCTTCGGCAAGATCACGCCTTCCGAAGAAGAATGGGCGAAAATACAGATCGCGAGAGAATCCGGAGAACCGATCCCGGTTGGCGGGCCGATTCCGGTCATGGACTTCTCCCTCGACAGGATCCTGGTGGTATCGGACGCGCTTGCGAAAAGCGTCGTGCTCGGGCGTGACGAAAAGGAGGTCGCAAATGTGTTCGACACCATCGACCCTTTCGCCCGCGAGCTCGCAAGATTAGGCAAGACATCAAGAAACAGGACCGATCTGCTCAAGCTGATGGGCAACGCCTTGCTGGTTCAGCATCGCCTGTCGGGCCGCGTCGCGGTCGCGGAGAAGCCGGACGTGCTGTGGGACCGGCCCGACCTAGAGCGGCTCTATGCACGGCTGGAAGACGAATATGAGCTCTCTGAGCGCGTCGAGACATTGAACCGGAAATTGGCTGTTATCGCCGACACCGCTACCACGCTGGCCGACATCGTCGACACCAAACGCTCGCTGCGGCTCGAGATCATCGTGGTGTTCCTGATCGCGTTTGAGATCGTGATCACGTTTTACGAAATCTACGCCCGCCAGGGGCATTGACGCAGCGTCATTCCAGCGTGCTGACGTTCCAGGTGGCGTGACTGACCCCGGGCAGCTTTGCAAGCCCGACCACGATGGCGTCGAGGTCCGCCGCATCCACGGCAAGACTGACCAACGCGGCGGCGATCTCGACATTGTCGTTGGGGCGATACACCACCTTGGTTTCCCTGATCGGGTAATTTGCCGCCTCCAGCCGCTCGCCGAGGAAGTCCCTCACCTCCGCGGCGCGCGCGGCCTCGGTCGTCACAACAACCTCATACTTGGCTTCCGACGAGCGCTCGTCGAGCGGTATGCGGTCGATGGCGTTCACCAGCGGGCGCAGCAGCGTGTTGCCGGCCAGCACGAACACCGTCAGCGCCGCCGATTGCGCAACCATGTCCGCGCCGGCGCAGGCACCCACCGCCGCCGAGGCCCACAAGGTCGCGGCGGTATTGAGGCCGCGCACATTCATGCCTTCCTTCATGATCGCGCCGGCGCCGAGAAATCCGATGCCGGATACAACATAGGCGATCACGCGAACGCTGCCGTCGGCGCCCGACAGGTGATTGGCAAGATCGACAAAGGCCGCTGCCCCGACCGACACCAGCACGTTGGTCCGCAAACCGGCGCTGCGTTGCCGGTACTGGCGCTCAGCACCGATCAGCGTGCCGAACACGAAGGCAGTGAGCAGGCTGACCAGGGTGTCGAAGAAATCGTAGAGCTGAAAGGTCTGCAGGAACCGCATCGAAACACCTCGACAAGCCGGAGCGCGCAGCCTGCATTTCACAAATTGCGGTCGAACTCAACGGATGGGAAACCGGCCGCGTCCAACGCCCGCTCACGCGGTCCTGCCGGCATCGACCGTGAGCACGCTGCGGGAGATGTTTTGGCCGCCGTCGCCGAGCAGATATTCGACCATGCGGGCGACGTCGTCCGCCTCGGCAATCGGCACAGCGGGCTGGAGGCGATCGCCGATAGGACGAAGGTCGAATAGGCGCCTGAAGGTTTCGGTTCGCGCCATGACCGGGAGCGATTATGCTGCCAGCCAACAGATGGTCCTGGATTCCTTGATCCTGAGAACCGCCTGATCTGCGGCGAGGAACACGCACATTCGTGCTCGGGTTTAGGCCGAGGACGACTCCCGGCGTTCGGGAAAAGATGCGCCAGCCATCCGACGGATCTGACGCATGAACGAGAGCATCTCTTCACCTTTCATCCGATACCCGATCGGAACGTCGCTGTTGATGGCCGGCATCCTGTTCGTCGGCGTGGTCGCCTATCCGCTGCTTCCCGTAGCCCCGCTGCCGCAGGTCGACTTCCCGACCATCCAGGTCTCGGCAAGTTTGCCGGGCGGCAGCCCCGAAACTATGGCGTCGTCGGTGGCGCAGCCGCTGGAGCGGCAGCTTGCACAGATACCCGGCATCGCCCAGATGACCTCGACCAGTTCGCTGGGCTCTACCGCCGTGACAATTCAGTTCGATCTCAACCGCAGCATCGACGGAGCGGCCAACGACGTGCAGGGCGCGATCAACGCGGCCAGCGGTCAGTTGCCCAAGAACCTTCCCTCGCCGCCGACCTATCGCAAAGTCAATCCGGCGGATTCGCCGATCCTGTTGTTGTCGGCGACTTCAGACACCTTACCCCTGATCAACGTGAGCGACGCGGTCGACGCCCAGCTCGGACAACAGATCAGCCAGATTTCGGGCGTGGCGCAAGTCTTCATCGGCGGCCAACAGAAGCCGGCGATCCGGGTTCAGGTCGATCCGGCGAAGCTTGTGGCCAAGGGGCTGTCGCTCGAAGACGTCCGCAACCAGATCGCGATCACCACCGTCGACAGCCCGAAGGGTAACATCGACGGCGAAAAGCGGGCGTATACGATCTATGCCAACGACCAGCTATTGGATGCCAAGGACTGGAACGACGTCATCATTGCCTATCGCAATGGCGGCCCGCTGCGGATTCGCGACATCGGCCGGGCCGTCGCGGGACCCGAAGACATGAAGCAGGCCGCCTGGGCCGACGGCAAACGCGGCGTATTCCTGGTCATCTTCAAGCAACCCGGCGCCAATGTCATCGAGACCGTCGACCGCATCAAGGCGCAGTTGCCGCGACTGATTGCGACGATTCCGCCAGCGATCAAGATCAAGATCATCAGCGATCAGACGCTGACCATCCGCGCCGCGGTCGCAGACGTCCAGCTCACGCTAGCGATCACCATCATTCTGGTCGTCCTGGTGATTTTCATCTTCCTGCGCAGCTTCTGGGCGACCGTGATCCCGGCAGTTACGGTTCCGCTGGCTCTGCTTGGCGCCTGCGCGCTGATGTGGGTATTCGGCTACACGCTGGACAACCTGTCGTTGATGGCGCTGACGATCGCGGTCGGTTTCGTAGTCGACGATGCCATCGTGATGCTGGAGAACATCACGCGCTACGTCGAGCAAGGCGAGAAGCCCCGCGCCGCCGCCTTCAGGGGCGCCAGCGAAATCGGTTTCACCATCTTATCGATCAGCATTTCACTGGTCGCGGTGCTGATTCCGCTGCTTCTGATGGGCGGCGTCATCGGCCGGCTGTTCCGCGAATTCGCGGTGACGCTGGCAATGGCGATCGTCGTCTCGCTGGCGGTGTCGCTATCGCTGACGCCAATGATGGCGTCGCGCTTCCTGCGCGCGCGCAGCGAGACCCGGCATGGCAAATTCTATCAATGGAGCGAGCGCGCGTTCGAGCGAATGCTGCATGCCTATGAGCGGGTCCTCGACCTGGCGCTGCGCTGGAGCCTGACCACGCTGTGCATCTTCTTTGCCACCGTGGCGTTGTCGGTCTATCTGTTCGTGATCATTCCGAAGGGTTTCTTCCCGCAGCAAGACAACGGCTTCCTGACCGCGGTATCGGAGACGGGCCAGGATATCTCCTTTGCCGACATGAAACGGCATCAGGAGGAACTGAGCGCGATCGTGCAGGCCGATCCGGCCGTCGACAGCATCGCCATGTTCATCGGTGGCGGCGGCACCGCGCTCAACTCAGGCCGCATGTACATCACGCTGAAACCGCACGACCAGCGCAACGCCAACGCGCAGCAGATCATCGCACGGCTGCGGCCGAGACTTGAAAAGGTCGAGGGCGCCCGGCTCTACATGCAGGCTTCCCAGGATGTGCGTCTCGGCGGCCGCGCTACGCGCACGCAGTTCGAGTTCACGCTGCAGGATGCCAACCTGGCCGAACTGAACGAATGGGCGCCGAAGATCCTGGCGAAAATGCAGACGCTGCCCGAGCTGCGCGACGTCGCCACCGATCAACAGACGACGGGGACGACGCTGACGCTGACGATCGACCGCGATACCGCGTCGCGCTACGGCATCCAGCCGCAACTGATCGACGATACGCTGTACGACGCGTTCGGCCAGCGCCAGGTCACGCAATATTTCACCCAGCTCAACAGCTATCACGTGATTCTGGAAATCCTGCCCGAACTACAAGGCAAGCTCGACACGCTCGACAAGCTCTATATCAAGTCACCGATCACGGGCGATCAGGTGCCGCTATCGGTGTTCTGCAAGTGGACGACGGTCCCGGTGCGCCCGCTGTCGATTGCGCACCAGGGCCAGTTTCCGGCGATTACCATCAGCTTCAACCTCGCCCAGGGCGTGGCGCTGGGCCAGGCGACCAATGCGGTCCAGAAGGCCGTCTACGACCTCGGCGCGCCCGCTACCTTGAGTTCAAGCTTCCAGGGCACTGCGCAAGCATTCCAGCAATCGCTCGGCACCGTTCCGCTTCTGATCCTGGCGGCGCTGGTTGTGGTGTATCTGATCCTGGGCGTTCTCTACGAAAGCTACATCCATCCGCTGACCATCCTCTCGACGCTGCCGTCGGCGGGCGTCGGCGCGCTGGCGATCCTGATGGCGTTTGGATTTGATTTCAGCCTGATCGCCCTGATCGGCATCATCCTCCTGATCGGCATCGTCAAGAAGAACGGCATCATGATGGTCGACTTTGCGATCGCCGCCGAACGCGAGGAACACCTGTCGCCGAAACAATCGATCCGGAAGGCGGCGCTGTTGCGTTTTCGCCCCATCATGATGACGACCATGGCAGCACTGCTCGGCGGCCTGCCGCTGATGCTCGGCACCGGCACCGGATCGGAGATCCGCCAGCCGCTCGGTTATGCGATGGTCGGCGGCCTGATCGTCAGCCAGGCGCTGACGCTGTTCACGACGCCGGTGGTATATCTCTATCTCGACAATCTTTCGAACGCGCTGTCGCGCTGGACCCAAGGCAAGAAAACCGGCGGTTCCGAACTGCCCGCCGACGAGATCAAACACGCCGCAGAATAAATAGCGATGTCGCCCGGGCCTTCGAACTTTGCCACGGCGGCGATGTCCGGTCATCCGGTGCTGGCGCGCCCCTCACGTGATGAGCCTCAACTGGCATTTCCAGAATTGCCAACGATCGCCGTGCTTCTGCAAATCGCAGATCTCGACGCTGATAAACGGCGGAGTTGTCTTCCCGTCGACGATTTGTCCTGAAATGAAAATCTGCAGATCGACGGTTGCGGACGCGCCGGTGTAGCGCGGGCGGGTGATGGAAAATGCTTTTACCGGTTGCTGCGCTCGGGTGAGAGGTTCGGCCACACCAAATTGTCGCCACGAACAATCTTCCAGGTATGTTCCCCCACCATCGCGATCGAATTCGCGGTAGTAGGCATAGTTGGGCGGTGCCGCGCCCCAATTCATTTTGTTCTTTCCGACTTCAATGATGATCGCGCAATCATCGGCCGATGCCCGCTCCACCGGCTGCGGCATGCTGGCGACATCTTTCGACGTTGTGTCTGGTTCGGCCGCCCGCGTGGATATAGCGGCCGAAACCATGACCAACATCGAAAGGGCAAACGCAATAGGCTTCGATGCCACGACCATTGTCCTGTCGGCTGGTGCCGTTTGCCGTAACACTAGCGCATAGGCCCTGCCGGCGTTGTGAGACGGATCACTATTGGCTGCGGATTTGCGCAAATGCCGATCAGCCCGGCAACGAAGCCCTACGCCATCCCCTGCAGCACCAGCCGATTGAGTCGTGCGGCGAACGCTGCGGGATCCTCCGGCAATTCACCGTCAAGGATTTGCGCCTGTTCGAGCAGCAATAGCGACAGATCGTCGGCCGTTTTTGCCTCGGCGCCGGCCTTGGCGATCGCGGCCACCAGCGGATGGCGCAGGTTGATCTCAAGGATCGGTTTGGTCCGGGACCCTCGATTTTGCTGCGACAACAACCGCTCCAGCTCGCGGTCGGGGCCGTGACTGCCGGCAACGAGACACGATGCGCTGGTGGTCAGCCGCGTCGACGCCCGCACATCGGTGACACGATCACCCAGGCTTGCCTTGATGACCGCGATCGTTTTCGCCTCATCCGCAGGCTCGGACTTGTCCTTGGCCTTCTCGTCGATCAGCGGAATGAGATCGAGGTTGAGGTCGCCCTGGCTCAGCGACTTCAGCGGCTTGCCCTCGAATTCGAGTCGCGCCGAAGTCCAGAACGCATCGACCGCATCGGTCAACAGCAGCACCTCGATGCCGCGCGCGCTTGCGGCTTCCAGCCGCGGATTTGACTTCAGCCGCTCGATGCTGTCGCCGACCAGGAAATAGATCTCGGTCTGGTTCGGTTTTAGATCCGCGACATATTGCTTGAGCGAGCGCTTTTCGCCCAAGGTCGTGGAAAACCGCGACAGCGCCAAGAGTTTGTCGCGCCGCTCGAAATCTTCATAGATGCCTTCTTTGATCACTGGACCAAAGGCATCCCAGATCTTGCCAAAACTCTCGGGCTCTTTGTCGCCGAGCGTTTCCAGTTCGCTCACCACTCGGCTCGTCACCGCCTTCCTGATCTGCGCGAGTTGCGGATTGTTCTGAAGCATCTCGCGGGAGATATTGAGCGGCAGGTCTTCGCTGTCGATTACCCCGCGCACGAAGCGCAGATAGGCCGGCAGCAGATCGGCGTCGTCGGTGATGAACACTCGTCGCACATAGAGCTTCACCTTGCCCTTGCGTGCCGGCTCGAACAGGTCGAAGGGTTTTGTCGACGGTGCGAACAACAGCACGGCGTAGGAATAGCGGCCCTCGGCGCGGTAATGCAAAGTCATCGCGGGCTCGTCGAAGGCACCGGTGATCGACTTGTAGGCTTGCGTGTAATCTTCGCCCTTCAATTCCGACTTCGGGCGCTGCCACAGCGCGCTCGCCGAATTGATCTGCCGCGACTCGCCCTGTTCGGGCATCAGCAGGATCGGGAACTGGATATTGTCCGAGTAGGCGCCGACGATGCGCTCGATCTCGTATGTCTCGAGATATTTTGCGGCATTGGGCTTTAAATGCAGCACGATCTCGGTGCCGCGCGCGACGCGCCCGGCCTCGCCCTCGCTAGCGGGTGCGATTTCGAAGCCGCCGCCGCCGGAGGACGACCAGGTCCAGACTTCGCCGCTACCTGCGCGGCGGCTGATCACGACGATCTTCTCCGCCACCATGAAAGCGGAATAAAAGCCGACACCGAACTGCCCGATTAGGCCGGCGCCGTCCTTGGCTTCCGTGAGCCGCGCCACGAACGCCTTGGTGCCGGAGCGGGCAATGGTGCCCAGATTGTCGATCAGCTCCTGCCGCTCCATGCCGATGCCGCTGTCGGCAACAACCAGCGTGTTGGCTTGCTTGTTGGGCTCAATCCGGATCTTCGGCGGCTCGCCGTCGCCGATCAGCGACGGATTGGCGATCGCCTCATAACGCAATCTGTCGCAGGCATCAGACGCGTTGGAGATCAGTTCGCGCAAGAAAATGTCGGTCTCCGAATAGACCGAATGCACCATCAGATGCAGCAGTTCGGAAACCTCGGCCTGGAACGGCTGGGAGACGGCGCGGGTATCGGTAATCGTCATTGGCGTGCCCGAGGATAAACGAGGGATCGATGGGAAAACGTCGATATAACAACACCATCCGAAGTGACAAGCCTCTGCGGCAGGCCGCCATATTGCTTTCGGCCGACGGTCGGCGCTTGGATAGTATCGCCGGATTGGGGGTTCGTCATGAAGCAACAGCAGCCGCGAGAAGCGGCACCTCTATGGGTGCTGCTGGCGTTGGGTGCGTTGGCCGTGGGGACGATCGCCTACCTGACGGGCTATTTGATGATCGAGGAAATCGTCGCGTTTTTCAGGTAACGCGGCGCGGCGAGCCCTTTACGAAATCGCGCCGAGATAGCGCCGGACCCGAAGCATCGGACGACGCTTTGGCGCCGGCGGCGATGTTGCGATCCCACCAGGCGCCATAAACCCGATCGAACGCCAGCGGCGCCACCGCGTCGGCGATCCGTCGCACGGCGGCGCGGCGTTGAGCGGGATAGCTGTACATGAAGGTGACGGAGCGGCGATCCGTTGCCGCCATCGCGATATCGCCGGTGAATAGCTCGGTCAACCAAGCGCGCCGGTTGCGCTTGATGCCGGGATCGCGGATCGCGTGCAGAGAAATCGACGCGATTCGCGAATAAGGACGTGGGGAGCGTGATGTGAATGTCACATCGGCGCGCACGCCCACACTTCGCTGTATCGCTGCTCTAATTTCTTCTTCGATCCGTCGAAATTTCGACGCCGACTCAGGCGAGGATTCGCCATCGGCGGCTGGGGGTGAGTTCGGTCGCCAGGGGGTATTTAGTCATGGTTAACGCGTATCCGTCGTCAACCGGCAATCAATACCGTGAATCGTCGCCGCTTCAGCGCGAAGATGATGGCTTCGATACCGATGTGGACAATGATTTAGTGTCGCTGCTCGAAGAAAATGCCCGATTGAGGTCGCTGGTGGTCCAGCTGTCCGATCTCGTATTGAAAAACGTACTCGAAGAGAAGTAATTTTCCCGCAAGCCGAGCGGTTTGCCAAGACCGCTCGCCATGCGCGTGCATCTATCTCGCAAATTTCATAAAGTCCGGCGGCCGCCGTTCGGCAAAGGCGGTAAAGGCCTCGCGCGCCTCTTCCGTCTTCAGCCGCTCGGCGAAGCTCGCATTTTCCGCGCCGATCTGCGCCGCCAGTACCTCCGGATTGCGCATCAACCGCTTGGTCGCGGCGAGCGAACCTGCCGGCAGCTTTGCCAGGCGCCGGGCCACGGCGGCGGCCTCCGCATGCAGGCGCTCGAGCGGCACCACCCGGTTCGCAATCCCGAGCTCAAGCGCGGTCTTCGCATCGACCGTTTCGCCGAACGCGAACATCTCGTAGGCACGGGCATAACCGACGCGCATCGGCATCAACAGGGTCGAGGCAGCCTCCGGCACCAGCGCCAGGTTGACGAAAGGGGTTGACAGCTGCGCGTTTTCCGCCAGCAGAACGAAATCGCAGTGCAACAGCATGGTGGTGCCGATGCCGACGGCACGCCCCTGGACTGCGGCGACCAATGGCCGGGTCGAGCGCGCGAGCGCCTGCACGAAGCGCGCAACGTGCCGTTCGCCCTGGAAGGCATCTGTCGCGACGGCTGCGAACTCGCCGACATCGTTGCCGGCCGTGAACATGTCGCCTTCGCCCCGGATCACGATCGCCCTTGCGGCACGATCGGTCTCCGCGGTTACGATTGCGTCCGCGAGCGCGCCGTACATGACATTGGTCAACGCGTTCTTCTTGTCGGGCCGCGCGAATGTCAGCGTCAGGGTGTCTTGCGCATTCTCGATCTTGATGTGCTCGGTCATTGGTCTTCTCCTTTGGGAAATTTTGCCTGCAGGCTGGTCAGCCAGCGCGCGACGATTTCGATTTCGGCATCGGTGAAGCCCTCGGTGAGGCGGGCGTTCAGCTCGGCCACGCCGGCTTTGGATCGCGCGAGCGCCTTCTTCCCCGCAGGCGTCAGCCACAGCCGCCAGGCACGCCCATCGTTTGGATCGGCACGCTTCTCGATCAGCTCCGCCTCAACCATCCGGTCCACCAACCCGCTGATGCCGGGCATTCCGAGATCAAGCGCCGCACCGGCTTCACCCATCACGACACCATCGCGGCGCCCCAGCACGAACAAGAGGCCGGTCTGCGCGGCCGTCACGCCGCCCTTTGGCGCTTGCGCCGCCAGCCACCGCTGCAAACGGCGCTGCGCCACATTGAGCAGGAAGATCAGACGCCGGTCCACGATCGGGTTCACGGTGCTACAGGCATTTAGTTCGCATGCGAACTATCTATATGAGCCGAGCCTGATTGTCACGCGATAAATTCGCGGCGAGCGAAATGATGCGGTCAAAAAACAGAGGTATCGCGCAACGGGCGCTCGTTGCGATAGATCGAGGCGCCCGTTCCGCGATTTAGAAGAGAAGCAGCGATAGATCCAGAATCCACCCTCAGCGGTGGTGGATGCGCACCGCACCAAAGGACCGCTTCACAGCGGCCGTCATGGAGCGGATCAGTGCTTGGACTCGAGGACGACGACCACGCCCGTCAGTTCCGGTTCATGCGGTCTCAGACTGGTGAAAGTCGCATCGCTCCAGTCGGCCAGATTTACAACCTCGCCGGTTGGAGGCGCTTCCATTTCCGGCGCTTCGGCCGGTTCCACAACCTTGAGACCGCTGCTATCGAGGAAGAAGGTATGTTCCCCGAACAAATCGTTCAGTTGGCTGACCGCCGGATGATCATCGGGAAGAACCTGAGCATCGAATTGGCTCAGGGTTTGCTTCACCTGTGTCGCGTTTAGTTTCATGGCCTACTCCTTTTGACTTCAGCCTGTCCGCGTGTGCTTCTTTGCTGCCGACGAGCAATTCCGCCGGACAGGAAGCAAATCGATTTCGTTCGGCAATTTCATTCAGCGATGACGAATAGATGCCGTCAAATCTCTGCCGACTAGCCTTTGCCTCTCAACTACCTCTCTGTCGAATTAATCCGCACCGGAAATGTTCCCGCTACTCGTGGTAAATTTCCAGGACACGGCCCTCCTTGCAGATGAACGTTGCCGAATATTTATGCTGCCTCGAATTGATCGTGGCGCAATCGTGACATTCGGTTTCCGTCAGATCGCGGGGACCGCGATGACGCTTTCGTCTCCGACAACGAGCTCACCGAACAACGGTGCATGCCACTAGGCGGCAATGAGCCTCTCGATCTCGGCCACCGGATGCGAGGTCAATTCCTTCGGAATCTCCGCAGCGATGCGATCAATGACCTCCGCGTGAAAGGCCCTGCGGAGATCGCCCAGTATTTTCGGTGGCGCGACGATGACGAGCTTCTCGAAACGATTGGCGTGCGCGTGACTATAGAGCGCCTCGGCGAGTTCGTGAGCGAACCGTTCCTTTGCAAGGTGATGCCAATCGACTTCTTCCATGGCGCTTCGGGCGACGCCAAGGCTGGCGGTGGCTCGTCCCGGACGATCACTGCCCTGCTCGCGTGTCGGCGGATTATGCCGCTCGAGGATCCGCTCGACAACGAGATGGACGCGCAGTGCGCTGCCTTTGTTGCGCAAGAATAGAGCTTTCTGACCATCGCCGACGAGAACGAGACTATCGTGGGGAACGCGCGGTCTGGATTCTTTGATCATTTCGCGGGACCGATTATGTGGGATTTTCTCGTAACATGGGACATCTCACGAAATCTCCCATGGCTCAAAATCGCAGGTCAGCCGTTGGTTCCGCGGATCGCTTCGCGCGGGGCGGAACTCAACTCCGCTACCGCGCGTTAGCAGCCACGGCATGGCTTGGCAGCAGACAGGCTTTCCGTCGGGCAAGTTTGGAGCGCGCTCCGCTGAGCTCAACACAATCCGCAACGCAGGCGAGCGGGCAGGCGAAAACGTCGCTCTGTCGTGACGAACGCCGATCCGGCAAACGCCTATCGCGCCCAGGCACGCTGATCGCAGACCATGTCTTCAAGCAACCACAAGCATCTTGGAGGAACGAATGAGCAGGATCGTCTTGATAGCGATTTCCGCGTGGGTTCTCGGAGTTTTCGACGCACGAGCGCAGACCCCCACTCCTCAGGAGCACCAGGCCTGTTCGCGCGATGCGTCGCGGCTCTGTCGAAAGCAAATGTCGGAAGGCGACTACGCCGTTCAGCAGTGCCTCCAGCAACACCGTGAGCGGCTCGGCAGGGCATGCCGGAAGGCTTTTGAAGAGCACGGAATGTAATGCGGCGCGACACGGTTCCCGCTCGCGGCGTTGCACTGGACTGGATCGGCTCACGGCGTCGGGCTTAGTTTGCTTCCCAGTGGGTGATGCGCCTCGACTTCCGCTATAGCCTTGTTGGCGAGGGCGATCTTGTTCCTGACGCCCCGTCGCCACTCATTCATGATGGCCTCGCCGGCGAAGGTTTCCACGCCGGCATACTGATCCTCGTTCGACGGCAGGTCAAAATAGCGCAGGGTGATGGCCAGCGCCTCGTTGAGGATCAGCTCATCATCGGTCACGGGCCAAGGAAAACTCATCGTATCACCCCTGCACAGTTGCCACAGTTGCCGTGGAAATAAGCCAACGACGACGCATCAATCGTCGCGATCGTCGGGCGCCCAATCGTACGGAGGAACGAACGATCGCGGGCTCAGCATCTGGAAAAGATCGAAATGCGGTTCTTCCCGACCGACCGGAAACCCTGTTCGTTCAGGCTGGTCTGGTTGCTCCGACGGAGGCTGCCTCGTTCTGGAGCCCGCGAAGGATGATCTGGCATTTCGCTCCGTGTCTTGTCGCTCTGTATAATCCGTATAACGCTTCTGCCGATCGCCCTTGCGCTCTGCCGCCTTCTTTTGCACGGCTTCCTTTTGTTCCGTTTGATTTGCCGGCTCACGACTTGCCGGTTCACGATTTGCCGGTTCACCTGGCTTCGCTGAGGAGGCTTGCTTCTCGGGCGCCGGTTGCTTTGCGGCCGGCTTTGATTGCTTCGCGCTTTCGGGTTGCTTCGCGCTTTCGGTTTCTCTTCGAACCTCTGGCCGAGGCGTTGCTGCTTGCGCCGGCGGGACTGGATCGGGGTGAGCGGCGACCGCGGCCGGCTCGGCGGGCAGTGCCGGGTTTGCCCTCGTATCCTGTTGAGCCGGAGGTTTCTCCTGCGGCGCCGCAGGCTTCTCCTGTTGAACCGGAGGCTTCTCCTGTTGAGCCGGAGGCTTCGGCTCAGCGCGCGCAACGCGCTCGGTTCTGGTCGGCGCTGCGGTGGTTTCCTTCATGGGAGTACTGGTCAGAAGCGCGCCGCTGCCAAAGCCGAACGCGAGCGCGCCGACGACGGTTCCAACTCCCAACAGATATGAACCCAAGGAAAACGGCACGGTGACCTCCGTTGTCCACCAAGACGAACGTTCGACCAGCGGCAGAGTTTCCCGCACAATGCGGTTTCACCCACTTTTCCGGGTCATGCTCTCGCCGGTCAGCTAACAGGAATGGCAACAAATCGCGTTGCTTCGCTCGACCTAACCCGCGCCAACGCAACGCGTTTGCCGAGACTGTGGACTCCACTCAGCGCGTTGTAGAAATCGGCGGGGGTTTTCACGCCGTTGCCGCCAACATCGAGAATAACATCCCCGGCCGAGAGACCGCTTTCAGCAGCCACGCCGGCGGGATCAAGATCGGTGACCACGACACCTTGGGCAGAGAGGCCAAGCTTGTCCGCGGGCATCAGCGTCAGTCCGATGTTTGGCTTATCGCCACGAGACGCGACTAGATCTTTCTTTTCGGCACTCGAGCGGTTCTCAACGCGAGGCGTCGGAAGTTCGCCCAGCGTTACGCTGATGGTTTTCTCCTGGTTTTGATGGATGAGGCCAAGCTCGATGGTCTTGCCGGGAGGCATATTGCTGACACGCCTTGTCAGGTCACGATCGTCCCTGGCCGGCTGGCCGGCTAGGGACGTAATGACGTCGCCCGGGGCGATACCGGCCTTCGCCGCGGGGCTGTCGGGCTCGGTCTCGGCGACCAGGACGCCATGTTCCGGCTTGTCGAGGCCGAGGCCCTCGGCGATTTCAGGGCTCATGGACTGGACCTCGATCCCGATCCAGCCGCGGGAGATGGTCCCCTTGTCTTTCAGTTTGTCCGCGATGGTCCTCGCGGTCGCTGCCGGAATGGCAAAGCCGATGCCGACCGAGCCGCCTGTCGGCGAAAATATTGCACTGTTGACGCCAATGACTTTGCCCGTGACATCGAAGGTCGGTCCACCGGAATTGCCCTGATTGACCGGCGCATCAATTTGAATGAAATCATTGTAGGGGCCGAAGATATCACGCGCGCGGGCAGAGACAATCCCGGCTGTCACCGTTCCACCAAGTCCGAACGGATTGCCGACGGCAAGAACCCACTCGCCGATCCGAGGCGCCTTGTCGGCCATCGACGCAACCGAAAAATCAGTTCCGCCGTCGATCTTGAGCAGTGCGAGGTCTGTCTTCGGATCGGCGCCAACCAGCTTTGCGGCATAGGTCTTGCCGTCGTCGGTGGTGACTTCGATCTTCTCGCTGTGCTCAATCAGATGATTGGTCGTCATCGCATACCCATCCGACGATATGAAGAAGCCCGCCCCCTGATTGGTGGCGCCATGGCGCTGCGGCGCACCAGGACAGCCTCTCGGCAGATCGGAAGGATTTGCTGACGGGCCGCCACCGAGAGGCCGCTCCGCCTCGTCGGTGTCTTGCCCTACCTTGGCGCGTACGCCCACGACGCTCGGCTTGACGCGGTCCACAAGATCTTCAAAACCCACCGGTAAGGCGGCAGATTGAAAGCCAACCGACGGATTGTACCAATTGTACAGATCTCTCCACGCCGCAACGCGCGGTCCCGCCACCCACGCGGCCGTTCCTGCCCCAAGGATTGCGACCGCAAGGATAGTGGCAGCGAAAATAGCGCGCCGCATCCTGCCACCGCTACGCTGATCGGTCATGAGATGTCTCCTGCAATATCCAAATTCGCAGCCCTCCACCCTCCAACGGGCATCGAATTTGAGATGGCGCAACGGCCAGCCGCCGGGAGCACCGCGTTTTCAATACGCGCGCCTGTCACGTCACGGCGTAAACGCGGCCAATCCCCGGACGGTTCCTATCGCTATCGGACCGGCCGCCACTTCATCGTTCGATCGTGCCGGTTCGACGGATCTTCTTTTGCAAGAGCATGACCCCGTAGAGCAGCGCCTCGGCAGTGGGCGGACAGCCTGGCACGTAGATGTCGACCGGGACGATCCGATCGCAGCCGCGTGTCACCGAATACGAGTAATGATAATAGCCGCCGCCGTTGGCGCAGGATCCCATCGAGATCACGTAACGGGGCTCGGGCATCTGATCGTAGACCTTGCGCAATGCCGGTGCCATCTTGTTGCAAAGCGTGCCGGCGACGATCATCACGTCGGATTGACGCGGCGACGCCCGCGGGGCAAAGCCGAAGCGCTCGGCGTCGTAGCGCGGCATCGCCATTTGCATCATTTCGATCGCGCAGCAGGCGAGACCGAACGTCATCCACATCAGCGAACCCGAGCGTGCCCAGGTAATCAAATTTTCCGCGGTCGTGACCACAAAGCCCCTGTCGGACAATTCGTGGTTCACGTCGCGAAAAAAGTGGTCGTCAACGCCGGCTTGAAGCCCAGCACGTAAATCGATCGTTCCAGCTGATCCAGCCGCAGTCATGCTTGGGTATCCATATTGGCTCGTGCGTCGCTCATTGCCATGCGCGCTTCAACTGGCCTGAGCCGCCCGCGCCCCGCCGCGCTTGCCGTTCTATGCAGCCAAATCAAAGCCGGCCGAAAAGGTTCCCGGCCGCGACTGCCTCGCCTGTTCGTGATGTTCTCCGGCTGGCGACCCGCGGGTGCGTAGGAACCGACGAAGCTCAAGGAGAGTTTCACCCTGCGACACGAGCGGCAGCACGAGGCGCGCATGACCGAAGCTGGGCTCCGCAATTTCACGATCAATTTAGGGCCTCAGCACCCGGCGGCACATGGGGTGCTGCGTCTTGTGCTGGAACTGGACGGCGAGGTGGTGCGGCGGGTCGACCCCCATATCGGCCTGCTCCATCGCGGCACGGAAAAGCTGATCGAACACAAAACCTATCTGCAGGCGCTGCCGTACTTCGACCGGCTCGACTATGTCGCGCCGATGAATCAGGAACATGCATTCTGCCTGGCGGCTGAAAAGCTATTGGGCCTCACGGTGCCGAGGCGAGGCCAGCTCATCCGCGTGCTCTATTGCGAGATCGGCAGGCTGCTCTCGCACCTGCTCAACATCACCACCCAGGCCATGGATGTCGGCGCACTCACGCCGCCGCTGTGGGGTTTCGAGGAACGCGAGAAGCTGATGATGTTTTATGAGCGGGCCTCCGGGGCGCGCATGCACGCCAACTATTTTCGCGTCGGCGGCGTGCACCAGGATCTGACGCCCAGTCTGCTCGACGATATCTGGGCGTTCTGCGATCCGTTCCTGAAGGTGTGCAACGATCTCGAAGGCTTGTTGACCGAAAATCGCATTTTCAAGCAGCGCAATGTCGACGTCGGCGCGGTCTCGCTTGCCGACGCATGGGCGTGGGGCTTTTCCGGCGTGATGGTGCGGGGCTCCGGCGCTGCGTGGGACCTGCGCAAGGCGCAGCCCTACGAATGCTACCCCGAATTTGATTTCGACATCCCGATTGGCAAGCACGGCGATTGTTACGATCGCTACCTGGTCCGCATGGAGGAGATGCGTCAATCGGTGCGCATCATGAAACAATGCATCGAAAAGCTTCGGCAACCCGAAGGACAGGGGCCCGTCATTGTCGGAGATCACAAAATTGTTCCGCCGCGGCGCGCCGACATGAAACGCTCCATGGAGGCGACCATCGAGCATTTCAAGCTTTATACCGAAGGCCACCGCGTTCCGGCCGGTGAGGTCTATGCCGCGGTCGAGGCGCCCAAAGGCGAGTTTGGTGTTTATCTTGTCTCCGACGGGACCAACCAGCCCTACAAGTGCAAGATCCGTGCACCCTCCTTTGCGCATCTTTCGGCGATGGACTTCCTGTCGCGCGGCCACATGCTGGCCGACGTCTCCGCCATCATCGGATCGCTCGACATCGTGTTCGGGGAGATAGATCGATAGGCACCAGAAGCTGAGATTAGCGACTTGAACGCGGGCCTGGACCGCAGCTGCAGCGTCCGCCGTTATATTTTCCGACTTGAAAAATGGAGACTTCCATGCCCCGCATTCAGACAGGCAATCAACCGGTCACTCAGATCACCGTCATCGAAGCCGAGCCGGAACAGCAGCGTGAGGCGCTGTCGCTGATGGCCGAGCGGGCGCGTTTCATGGCGCGCCAGCCGGGTTTTGTCTCAATCAGCTTGCATCGAAGCCTCGACGGACGCCGCATCGTCAACTACGTCCAATGGCAAAACCGTGAACTGCTGCAGTCGGCTCACAAATCGCCGGACTTTCGCAAGGCGTGGCGCAAGTTTGACGAGTTGACCGATCAAATCGATCCACATCTTTATGAAGTTGCCGAGGTCCTGGACGACGGCCGCTGAGTTGCGCAAATCTCTAACTGGTTTGGGTGTGTTCTCCGCCCGGTCGCGAGATTTTGCCTAGCGCTGCGCCCGCCTTGCCGTCACTTGCGCTACTGGCAATGTCTCCGAGCGACAAGATGCCAACAAGCCGCTTGTCCCGGCTGACCACCGGCAGACGCCGGACCTGGATATCGCCCATATTGTGGATGACGTCCTCGATGTCCTGGTCATCGAAGCAGTACTTTATATCCTTTGTCATGACGTCGTGCACCTTGGTATCCGGACCCTTGCCCTCGGCAACGCCGCGAACCGCGATATCGCGGTCAGTGATCATGCCTACGAGCCGATCATCGTTGGCGACCGGCAAGATGCCCGCGTCGATTCCCGCCATGGCCATTGCCGCCTCCTGGATCGTTTCGTCCGGATTTACGATAAAGACGCTTCGCGTCATGACGTCGGCTACTCTCATGTTCGGTCCCTTCGTCAGCCTCGAGTCGATTTTGTGCGACCTCAAATTCCGCCACCGCATGAAAAGCGATTCTCTCGGACAATGGTTCCGCACCGGATATTATGGGTCGGTTCCATTGGTTCCCCGCCCAGGCGAGCAGTTCTCCGGCCTATCGCCGCCCGTAGGTTCCAGGTTTCATCGAATGCGACTATGCAGCGCTGATCTCTGCTGGAACGGCATCTCGATTGAGGCGTTGCTTCTGGTCCGGGACTTCCGCGCAGAGGAGATGGACATGAGAAAACTGACACTGACATTGCTCGCCGGCGCCGGTGCCCTCATAGCCTCGAACGCATACGCCGCCGACGTGACCCAAATCGAGCCGAGCTCCCCGCTGCTTCACCAGACACGGCTGGTCTGTAACGACGCCGGCCAATGCTGGCATACGCGGGGTTACTATGCTGGGCCCCGCTATTACCGCGACTACGATCGCGGCTACTACTACGATCGCGGCTACTATGAGCGGCCGGGCATCGGCGTTTATGGGCCGGGCTTCAGCTTCGGCATCGGTCCGGGCTACTGAGCCGCGCTTTCCGCAGGGCGCCAAGCTGTCCCGCCGACTGGCCGATCAGGCTTAATCAGAACCGACGCCCACCGAGTTATCCTTTGTTCCGCTCGGTGGGCGTTTTCGAGCGGACGCATATTTGCGGGCTCACCTCAACGAGATCATTGGACGAAATGCAAACGCACCGGAACTGAGGGGTCCTTGACGTCGTTGAGGATGCCGAAAAAAGCGGAAACGGAAAAGCCGCGGGCGCGACTGACGTTTTTGCGGTTTTCCTCCTCACAAACTTTCGATGGCGCATCTTGGACGAACGGAAGGGCCTTCTAATGGAGATCACCAATTTCAAGGATATGTACCTGGCAGAGCTGCAGGAACTGGCGAGCGTCGAAGCGCAACTCGCTGACGCGCTGCTGCGCATGGCGGGAGCCGCCTCGAATCCCGCGCTCAAGCGTGTACTGATCCATCATCGCGCGGAGACCGAGACTCAAAGAGACCGGCTCGCGACCATCCTTGAAACGCATGGCGCAAGCCCCACTGCGCATACCGATCAGGCCATGCAGACGCTGATCACGGAAGCCAAGAAAATGCTTACCATACTAACCGAGGACAATCTTCGCGATGCGGGCCTGATCGCGTCGGCCCAGAAGCTTGAACACTACGAGATTGCCGCGTACGGCACGGCGGCAGCGCTCGCCGGCCAGTTGGATCTGCGCGACGAGCAGAAAATGCTGCATTTGAGCCTTGAGGAAGAGAAACGGATCGACGCCCTGCTCACGCAACTCGCCAAACGGGAAGTAAATCCGGAAGCGGTGGCCGCCTGAAGCATTGGAGACCGGAGGCGGCACTCCCCAAGAGCGCCAGGTTCTCCGTTGACCTGACTTCGGAACAAACGCTCATCGACGAGCTCTTCGAGAAACGATAGAGTTGTTCCCGGCCAGGGACGACTATGCGCTTCCGCATCAGAAAGTTTGCTCACGTTCTGGAACGCACCGGCCTTGCGATGGCTGGAGCGGCAGGTGGATTGTTTGTTGCTGCCCATGTGGGATCAACGATTGCGGCTCTCACTTCTCAGGCCTTTATTCTCGTTATGATGGTTGCCGGCGCTGTCGGGTTTTACCTGGGAATTGACACGCCAGGTCTACCCTTTCGGGAGCACGATCAGCCGCCGCAAGGCGAGACCAGCGACAAGATTGACGCCGCCGAATTTCTTAGCGCCGCAGGCACGTTTCTGGCGACGGTGACGGCTTTTGTCTCAGTCGGCATCATCGTGCTTCGTGAAAATCCGCAACTGGCGTGGACTATAGTGATCATGGTTGCGTGGGTGTTTGGCGTGACGATGCAAATCGTGGCCGGAGCCATCGCACGCAGCAGATAGGCTCATTTACGTGAATGAGCGCTGCGCGAAGCGGTTTCGGTGCTGACCGCTCACTGCTGTCGCTACCGCGCCGGAACGGCTGTCATGGTTGCCGCTTGACGGAAATTTCGACCTTCTGGAAAGCTCGTCCGGTCGATCCTGGTTTCGCAAATCGCTGTTGAACTTTTGCTACGCCGCCGCCCCGGGGGTTTTTCAATCCTCGTCGGTTCGAATTCTCCGCCATGGACACCCCGCAATTCGCGCATGCCGAGATGATTGTGGTGCCGGTCAATCTGAATTTGACAGCGACGATTTCGAAGGCATGGCGGCAGTATGGGCAATGATCCGCTGTGGCGCCATCTGCCTCCATGATGCGGTCAGCTCCGAAATACCATCCAAACAGAAGCACTCGCCATCGTCACCGCGGCATGGTGGGATGACCGAATGCCCCGCGGCAACCTGCCCTCGAGAATCGTTTGGCGAGGTCGAGACGCCATATAATACCGCTGATCGCACAGTAGGAGTGTGAACAAGCTCACACTTGTCAAACACTGGGCGCGCGCATCATCCGACGACGCGCGCATCTGTCCCGTCAAGCCTCGTCGCCGAGGCGACCGGCCGCCAGAGCCTTCGCCGTCTCAAGCCGTTCCAGAAATCTTACAGCCCAAGTCTCTTTGGCATCTGACGTCGATCGATATCGCTTTGACAAAGTCCTGAAGCGACATCGTAATTGCGGGCGAAGCGACGTACTTCGTGGTAGCGCTTGAGCTTCCGGTACATCCCAGCGGCCTCCCAGTAATACCAGGGAACGATCGGGTGCCCGTCGGGTTTGCGCGCGCCTTCCTGCTCATCTCGCTCAACCTCAGTGAGGGTGATCCGGGCAGTGGCAAGCATTTTTTCCGGCAACTTCGCAGTCGCCAACGCGGGCGGCATGCGGCTCAAACGGACATGGCGCCAAAAAAATAGATGGGGCAGACCGCAATTGGAGCTTTCCGTGACCCCGCAGGTAACTATGATCAATTTCGATTGCGACATCTTTATTGTTTTTCGGCAGCCAGGCTTCTCATTGCTTTCGAGAGTTCCTGACGATAGCAGCAAATTTGAGCGCGGAGCCGCCACGGCGCTGCGGCATTTGCTTTTTCTGTTGGCCGCGTACGCGGTTTTTCACAAGATTTTTCCCTTCGCCCTGCTCGGATCCCATCTCGTTGACCTGACGGTCGGTGATTTTCTGAGGGTGCTATTTCAAACGCTCGCCAGCATCATCGGCGCTGCGTATTTGGTCGCAAAATCGTTCCGTCCGCCGAATTTGGAGTTCAGAGATAGGGTTTGGTGCGAGCGTTGGATCGCCATCGCCTTCGGCGTGATCGCCCATCATGGTCGGATCGATGGTGATCGCTTTGCTCGAAAGAAAGGGCTTTGACACCGCGATGGCCCGCTCGATCGCTCGCGGCATCCTGTGGGTGTTATTCTGAGCAGCGGCCCGTCACGTTGTGGCTAATCCGCGGGCACTCGGATCTGTGACGCTTTGCGGGCGCTGTTTGCCGGGCCTTGTTCGTCGCTGCCGCGCAACCCGATTTTTACCTGGTTTTTACCAGTCCCGAAGTCGCTCACGCCTATTTACCGGTTTTGAACCCTGCGGTGAGCTTATTGACTCGTTTTGATCTACATTGCCGTCGGGCGGACCATGTTAGCGAGGACAGGCGTGAATATGCGGATCGATGCGGTTCATGCACGCGCGATCTGCGCCGAGATCGGCGACCGTCTCCGCGACACGCTGCGACCCGAAGTCTCGAGCGAACTTCCGCCTCGTCTGCAATATCTGATTGAGCAATTAGCAAAAGCTGATCATGAAACAGCGCCGTCGCTGGTGCCGTCTCTTGACGATATGATCGAGCAAGCGCCGCAAAAGCCGATCCATACCCCGCCACGAGAACTCCGCATCGGAGAACTTCGACGCGCAAACGGCGTGATCAGCAGCCAGTGAACCGCGGGTCCGGCCCTTCATGCAATTCCTTCAGATAGGCGCGGGCATACTCCATTAACTGATGCGGGTCTTTGTGTCCGGCCGAGGCCAGCTTGTCGATATACCGGGCAATCTTCTCGCGGGATTGCGCCACCAACGCCACATCCATTTCGCCGATTAATTCGTAGGCGCCCAAGGCCTGCTCAACAATTTCCTTCATTGAAAAACTCCGACGCAACTGCACTGCAATAGGTGCATTGCAACACCCTCGTCATATGGGCGTCAAGTCCGCGTTTCAATGGAAATTTTGCCTTGGTTACCACCTGTCAGGCCTCGCACCGGCCTCCGTGTGGGTCACAAAAAGCGAGCTCTCATGCAATCTTATTGAGCAGATCTGCTAAATTCTGTGCGTCATCGATGTCCCTCTCGCTCGCCATATCCTTGCGAGCCGGCGCGACGACGTTGACAGCTAATCCCTGGTCCATGGCGTCAGCTCGCCTCGTGCTCCCTGCCCCGCCCTCGGGCCGGCTGCCGGACGTTTTCAATTCGGATTGAACCGCCACCAGCTTCGCTTCTGCATCCGGTTCGCCCTCCGGCGAGGCCCTGCTCAACACAGAGTGCTTTTCCGCAAAGCCATCGTTGAGTGCCGGGGCAGCGAAAGCCTGTGCTACAACGGAGGTGCGCGCCTTGCTCAGCGCAAAGCTGATCAGGCCCGTGTTCGCGGCATCGTCGAACGCGACTGCGCTCGCCGGATCCCGGCCAGAGTCCTTTTTTTATCGCATCGGCGACCAGCTTTACGATTGTCGGGAGATAAGATTTTTCGCCGAACGCCAAATGAGCCGTCGCCAGTTGATCCACGTACTTCCTTCCGAACGGCTGCAGAGCTTCCACCGATCGTGAAATATCGGCATCAATCTTTACGAGCCTGCTCCATTTTTCCAAGTCGGGCTCGTTTCGACGTCTATCGGCAGGCTCCTTCCGCGAGGTGAGGGCAGGCTTCGGCGCCCTTGGTTGCCTGGACGCCGGGTGCGCTGACGGCGCTTGCTGCGCTTTCATCCTGCCCGGGGACACCTCGACCAATTTGGCGGACGGCGCGCTTTCCTCGATTGGCAGCGAGGGCGGCTCTTGCCTGCGATCGAGCGGATCGGAACGCGTGACGACGACCGCGATCGGCTGCTTCTTTCGCCGCTCTGCAATGAGCAGGCAAACCAGGCCGAAACCAATCATTGGCAGGCCAACGGCGGCCCAAACGATGGAAACGCACAGCAAAAAACCACCGAGCAACAGAATTGTACCGGCAATCCGCATCTATGGCACCAAAACAGGAAAAATAATCTCGCATTATGATAGCTGCGCCTGCCCAGACAAGCGCAGATAACCCGACGGACTCTGTTCTTGCGGGGTTTGCAGCGAGGACCAATCGGGGCCGACTAACCCGAGACCTCGAACTCACGCTGCATTTGCTCCACACAGGCTGACAGTGCAATGTCGCATCGATCCCGCTCGGCCTTTCCATATTTGACGCCCTTAACAGACCAATTGGTGCCGCCGGGGGGCGCCGGATTGACGCGTTCGACAATAATTCCAACCAAACCCTCGCACTGTGTATCGCGCGCGCGAACGGCCTCGGCCAACGCCGCTTCGAGCGCGGTCCGGGTAATGGGCGTGCGTTTGACTTCTGTTCGCTCCACGATTTTCGGGCTCATCTCGCATCGCGCATGTTGCGTTTCTCCGGACGAAGTCGAGCTGTCCTGTGATGGGTTTTCAAGGACACCATGTATACGCAAGTTTTTCGCGGCCAGCTTGCCTTGATTGTCGAATATCTCAAAGCTTAGCTTCTGGCCTTTGCGTAAATCCGTGAGTCCGGCAATCTGCACCGCCGAGTGGTGAACAAAGACATCCCTGCCGCCGGTGTCCCGCCGGATAAAGCCGTAACCTTTTGACGAGTGGAACAGCTTTACGGTGCCCGTAATCATAGTTTCTTGTTTCTGTCCGCAATCGCTTGTGCGCTTCGATAGCAGTTCAAAAAGAACTCGCTGACGTCTCCCCGGATGGAGAGCGCAGGCCGAGCCGTCTGTCAGCAGCTAAGCACGGAGCGCTTCGCTCGATGCGTCGGAGAAGAAGACCGCGGATTGTTATTCACCGTTTTTTTGGACGCTCAGCTCGCAACAACTTGTAGCTGTCCGAAATTTGTGCGATTGTAAGAATATCGTCACAAAGAGGACGAATTTTCAAAACCCGCATGCGCCTCACAGATCGATCAAGAAGGATCGACGTTCTAGAGGCTTACCGCGCAGCGGCCGCAATTTTGGCCCCTCGGTAATCTGCGACGCCCCGGGTTTCCCTGTCTCAATATGAACCAGCGTCGTCCACAATTGGAACATTCGATGAACCCAATTGTTAAGTCATTGGGCTGGTAACTAAATTGGCTAGAGGACCAGCCATGGATGGTTTCAAACATCGATATCTCGACGCTAGACAAGCACCCCGCGTCGTCGATCGTGCCTATGATCGAGTTGGGCGCAATCGCACCAACGACCGACTGGGGCGCGACGAAATCGCGAATGCCCCTAGCCTGAAATATTCATCACCTTGGCCTTGGGCTCTTGCGCTTGGAATAAGCCTCTCGATGTGGGCAGGCTTGGTATGGCTGGTCCGGCTATTTGTCTAAGACAAGCCTGACGCCCGCACCGCCGACCAGCTTCTTCGCGGCCCCACACAGGGCGCGTTCTTAACCGAGAACCCTCTCGGCTTCCGCGACCGCGCAGAGGATGTGATAGAACGAGGACGCGGGAATGAAATCGACGAGCGACCGGTTGTCGTGATCGAATTGATCGTACCAGCCGCCCAGCACGGGATGACGCAGATAGTGCTGATAGAGCCGGTTCAGAGCCTTGAGCGCTTCGTCGGCAGCACCCCGCTCTCCCGCCTCGGCTTGCGCGATGAAGGCCTTGGCAATCTCCGTCTGCGGCCATAAACGCCGGGTAAACTTTCGGATCCTTCCGTCGGCGTCGCCCTCGTCGAACAAACAGCCCGTCACTTCATCGCGATAGCGCAGCGCCGATGCGAGCAACTGCGCGCGGTGGCGGGCGGTCCGGCAGCCGGTAATCCGCTCAAAGCCTTTGAGGAGCCAAACCCATTCCGCCTGATGTCCCGGTTCGACACTGGCAGGTTCTATTCTCGACCAGTCTTCTTCGAAATATTCGCCGAGAACCTGACGCCGGGAATCGTATAAATTCGCAATAAAAAGAGCGAATAGATCACCGGCGCGATTCTGATAGATCGGATCATCGGTGGCATCGAACGTGGCGATCATCGCCTCGAACAGATGCATGTGCGGATTCTGCCGGCGCGGCAGCGTCGTCGGAATTCCCTCGAGGAAACCGCCGTGCGGTGAGCGCAGATCGGTATCGAGAAATCCAACCAGTGATTTGATCTCGTCCCCAACCTGCGCATCCCCGCTCAACTGATACACTGTCGCGAAAGCCAGCAGAACGAATGCGTGGTCATATGTATCGCGCGACGGGTTGAGGACAGCGCCGATCGGATCGAGCAGATGGACAAAGCCCGGCTGGCCATCGGGGCTTTTGGCCTTCGCCAGAAGATACTCCAGGCCCTTGATCGCAATTTCGCGGCCCTGCGGGTACCAGCCGAGTTGGGCGGCCTTGGCGAAGCAGTAGATTTGGCGGGCCTGAACGCGCACGCGGCGGGGCGTGAAGCGGTCCGCCTTCCCCTCGATGTCAAGCCGTTCGACAAAGCCGCCCGCGGTCGCATCCCAGCCTTCGAGAGACCACAATGGCAGCGAATGGTCGACCATCAGCGCCGTCAGGATGCTGGTGATTTCGCGGTTTTCGACGATGCTGGCCGAGGGTTTGATTGCAGTCATCCAGGATTTCCCCGTTGTGGCTCCATAGCCTTTTCTTGCGGCTAGCTTTTATCAAGCGATTGAGGAGCCGTCACGGACGGCAACGTCGCGCGGCTAATACTCAACGATCTCAACGTTCGGAGCAGCTGCCACGATGCCGACATTTCCGCCCTGTCCATTAACTATTGCTAGTTATTCGATAGTAGGGTTTAGTAACTTGGTATTTATTTTCGCGACGATCTAATATCTTAAAGATACTTCTAAGAAATTTGGGATGAACGAGCATGGGGCGCGTTGCTGATATTGCCGTCATCGGGGCGGGGCCCTACGGATTGTCACTGGCCAGCCACCTTCTCGCACGCGGCGTGGGTGTCCGCATTTTCGGTCACCCGATGCAGGCTTGGCGCGAGTCGATGCCGAACGGGATGAAGTTAAAGTCTGAGGGATTTGCTTCCAACCTTTCGGATCCTGGACGCGAATATACGCTCAAGGCATATTGTTCAAAGAATCATATCTCCTACGCTCACACCGGCCTTCCCGTCGATGTGGACACATTTATCTCATATGGCGAAGCATTTCAGCGAAGATTCGTACCGGATCTTGAGCGCAAAATGGTTGTCTCGGTCGAGCCCGCGCCTCATGGGTTCGATTTGGTCCTGGAAAACGAAGAGGTTGTCGCCGCGCGCCGGGTCGTCGTCGCCTCCGGAATCCGGTCGTTCGATTACATTCCTGCAGAGCTCCGCGGTCTCCCGCCCGAGTTACTCACGCATAGCGTCGCCTACGGCGATGCCCACCATCTTTCCGGGCGAGACGTCATTGTAGTCGGAGCTGGCGCGTCCGCGATGGACATCGCAGCACTCCTAAGGGCGCGAGGAGCCACTCCTAGCGTCATGACCCGACGTCAGGGTATCCGCTTCCAATCCCCTCTAGGCGCACGCTCGGTATATGAGAAGATCGTTGCGCCAATGACGCCTCTTGGGCCGGGATGGAAATCCGTACTTTGCGTCCGGGCTCCCATGGTCTTTCACGCTATGCCGGAAGCGTTTCGCGTCGACGTGGTACGCCGATATCTCGGACCGGCGCCGGCCTGGTTCGTGCGGGAGCAGATTGAAGGTCATGTTCCCTACATCACGGGCTCAAGCGTCGCCGAGGCTTCCGTCAAAGATGGGCGTGTGCGCCTCTTGATCCGGCAAGCCGAAGGACAAACCCGTGAGGTCTTTGCCGACCACGTTGTCGCCGCAACAGGGTATCGCGTGGATTTGGATAGGCTGATCTTTCTCGGAGAGGGTATTAGGTCGCGCCTGAAACGCGCCGCCGGGGCTCCCGCCTTGTCCCGCAACTTTGAGTCCAGCGTGCCTGACTTGTACTTTGTGGGGACGGCTGCAGCGAATAGCTTTGGCCCAATGATGCGTTTTGCTCATGGAGCTGCTTTCACGTCTCGCCGGCTTTCTCAGCACCTCGTCGGCCGGTCGCCGCGAAGTACCGTTCTTGCGGCGAAGCTGAATTCAAATGTCGAGGCACAAAGGCAGATGCAGTGAGCCAGGAGATCAATCCGGCTTTTAAGGGCAATGGATTCATAGAAACCGACTTATTACGGGCTCGATCGTACGGTCCTGAGATCGATTTCACGGCGTCTCCATTAGAACTTGCGAGACCAAGTCGGCCGCCGGATCAATCAAAGCTCCGGATACTCTTTGTTGCCTTGGTCAACAACGTCGGGATCGAGCGTGTGATTGCCGAGATCGCTGATCACGGCGCCGTTTGTGCCCTCCTCAGTCCTCCGGATTATTATTGCACCCAAACAACAGCACTCGCGCAACACTTTTCACTTCCGACGCTTCCAAGCGTTTGGCTTCACGCGCTGTTGGTTCGGAGACGACTGGAATCCATCGCTCGCGATTGGCAACCCACACTTGTAGTTCCTCTCGACGACATAGCCGCTTGGCTGCTGCGTAGTCTGGCCACCAAATCCTCGGTGAGCCAATTGCTCCGTGATTTACTTGTTAACTCTTTTGGATCACCCAGCGGATACAAAGCGGTGGTAAGCCGGCGAGAGCTTATGGATGTTGCCTCACGGCTTGGCGTCCGGAAGCCGTATCATCTACAGGCGGACGCAGTTACCGATTTCCCAGCCGTTCCGGAAAATTGGGATTTACCTTTGTTCCTCAAGACGGAGCACTCCTGTGGCGGCGATGGAGTGACGATGGTTCCCGACACTGCTGAGTTGCGAAAGCAGCTCCAAGCCAAGCTTTCGGTCGGTCTACGGCGACGCTTCATTGGACAGGTAAAGCGTTTTTTGTGCGCGATGGCCGGTTTTCACCTTGGGTCTGAAAACAGCATTTTGATACAGTCGTGCGCGCGGGGCATACCCGCGTTTCGCACCGTAGCGGCTTGGAACGGCCAGGTAATAGCGGGGGTAAGCTTCGCTGCGGAATGCGTCCATCCTGAACCGACTGGTGCGAGCACTGTCGTGCGCCTAGTCAATAATCGTGAGATGGATGAAATTGCAGTTGTGATGACCGCAGCACTCGGATGTTCGGGCTTCGTCAGCTACGATTTTATGATTGACGAAGAGGAGGATCGAGCCGCACTCATAGAAATGAACCCACGTTGTGTAGGTAGTTGTCATCTCGGTAAACTCTTTGGACATGATGTCTGCGGGGCGCTCGTAGCTTTCCTTACAGGAGCGGCAATTCCAGAACTGCCCGCGCCGTCAGGCACCAAGCTAGTTGCATTGTTTCCCAAAGAGCTGGAGCGTGATCCCAGCAGTTGCTACTTGCACGCATCTGAGGCTATTCACGATGTACCGCGTGGTGAGCCTGCATTGATCGCCACCTACCTGCGACGTCTTGTAGAACTCCATCCCGCTCGGGCCAACGAGATAGTCAAGATCGTTCAAGGCGCAAGTGAGAATTTATCCATAGTGGACGTGCCGGCTTCGCATTAGTTTACGCTTGACCGAATTGAAGCTCGGCGCGCTTGTCATTCGGGCAGGCCTTATTTGCCATCGGTTAGATCAAGGCCACATGGCAACCGCGCTCGTTCAAGATCCCTTCGCAACAATCAGCTTGCTCGATCCGATCGGCCGCGCGCTCCTCTGCTGGCCGATGCGCCGCATCAAAGGTCGCTCGATTGCCGTGTAGACCACCATTCCCAGCGTCCAGGCGGCTCCGAGAAAGACGATTCTCGCGCCCCAAACGCCCAGCATTGGAAATATTCCAAGCGCACGCATGATGCTCGTCACCAATGCGAGCGTGAACAGATGGGACACGAATACCGAATACGACGCATCGCCCAGCGCGCTGAGAAAGCGCCACTTCGGCCAGCCCCATTGCTTCTCTCTGAACACGCATACAAACAGCAGAGACGCGTCGGCTACACCCCAATAAAGCGCCCGTTCACTCCCGTCTGAAACGCCCTCCACGACGCCAGCGGCAAAAATCGACGCGCCGGTGAGGAATACCGCGACGATCATCACAGGTGACGCCCGTCGTTCAAGGAATAGCCAGGCCACGATCATTCCCAGCACGAAATCCAGCGCGACCGTCGCGCCATAGAAGTCGAGCAGGTTGCTTTCGCCTGCAAACAAGAATTTCAGTGCCATCAACGCGCATAGCACCGCGCCCGCGGCAAGGACACGCCGCCCGATCGGCAGGAACAACAGCGCGCCGAACAACAGATAGAAGAATACAAAATGGTTGAGCACCCAACCCGCAAACAGAAACGGCCGATCGATCCCGAGAACCGGATGGGGATACGGAATGAACACGAGCGAGAGAATAAAATGCCAAAATTCGATTTTTGTCGTCAGCAGATGACTTGGGGCGACGAGCAGCACGGTCAGCATGAGAAATGTGAACAGCCAGTAGAGCGGCGCGATGCGCATGATGCGACGGTACAGAAACGCGCCGAACGTATCTTTCCGATCGTAGCTTGTGTACACCAGAATAAAGCCGCCGATTACAAAGAACAAATCGGTTCCTGCCGCGCCGTAACCGAGCGAATGGGTATGTTGCCCGTCCGTCAGCCGCATGATCTGTAGCTCGGTGTGATAAAGCACGATCATCGACGCGGCGAGGACTCGCAAATGCTGCAAGCTTTGGATCGTGCCACCGACAGGATTGATCTCGTTTCCAGCGGGCTTGTTGTCGCTCTCCGGAATTTTCATCGTCTGGAAATCGGTACTCATTGTCCGCTCCCTAGCTCCGGCATCTCTCTGGTCATCGGGCGGTTTCTCCGACGAGCGACGCCTCTAGTGCAAGGCGCGCGGCAGCTTCGAGTCGAAAGAACGGAACATCGGCGCGAACCGCCATATCCAGCAGGCTATGGTTGCCATCGGCTAGATTGAGGAACCACAGCAGGTCCATCTGCGTGGCACCACCAGCCTCGCGCTGCCCCGCGATGGCCCGGTAAAGCCCGCGCCGGCCCAACTGAGGTTCACCCCGTCCGTCGACACGTCGATAGGTGCGGTTATTATCGAGCAAGTCGAAGATCGCCCCGATCGTTGCGTAGGATTGTCCGAGCGCTTCAGGCTTGACTAAATCCAGGTTGTCTGCCGAGGTGTGATATTCCGGGAAAGTACCGTGCACGCTGCGCATCAGGCAGCCGACCGGCAGATCGAAATCCGGAGAACAGAATTGCCGTTCATCGTATCCGTACGGGTTGAACGGCAAAATTTCGTATGAGTGGCCGGAATGACGCAGCACATGGGCCACGGCGCGATCGATAGTCGCTCCGCTGCGGCTTTGCTTGTAGTGAAACCGGGCAGGATCGCCTAGGCAGGTCAGGACCAGGCCATGTTTAATCCTGTCGAGACGGGCCTCGTTGCGGGCAAGCCACGTGATCGCTCCGATCGTTGCCGGAAGAAAGAGAAAGCGATAGCCGAGCCGCCGTCTTCGACCGGCCTGCCGCATCGCCAGCGCGGTCATGACCGCAATTCCCGAAAGATTGTCGTTGGCGAGACTCGGGTGGCAGATGTGACAGGTAATCAGCACCTCGTCCGACGTTTCACCGGGAAGAAAGAGCTCGCCGTAGGTGAGCGATCCCGGCGAAATATCGCTGTCGATTTCGACGCGATAGTAGTCGTCCTGCATCGATTGCCAGAGATTGTGCGACATGCAGAAGCCCCAATCGTCGGCATAATACCCGGTCCGATATGGGATGAGGTCCGGTTGGTCGGGCAGCGTATGGACATGCTGGGCGAGCTCGGCGCGGCTGAACACTCCCTGCACTGGCTTGCTGTAGCCCAGGATGTGAAGATTGTTTGCGGCGAAGTCGACGAGACGCTGTCCGACCATGCTCGTAATCGTGCCGCTGCGAATGTTCCATTCCATCGGCACATGCCAGTCGAGCACCGCGGTCCCGGTTTTGACTTCATGGATCTCCAGATCAATGTACCGGGCAATGATCGCCAGGGTTTGCCGGACCCCCGAACCGGTGAGACTTCGGTTGATCGGAAACAGCTCCTTGACCAGGCCATGCAGGTCGAGCGACGGCGATTCGTCCGAAGCCGGAAATTCTTTTGCGTCCGGCATCCGGACCCTGTCGGCGCTTACCATAGCTTGCGATCCACGAGCAGCGGCCAGGCAGCATCCTTGTCCGACAACACCGATACAGGTTCAGGCCACACAATACCAATCGTGGGATCGTCGTAGCGAAAGCCGTCCGACAGACCCGCGACATATTCTATTCCCATCAGGTATTCCACCACCGAGTCATCCGCCAGCGTCTGGAATCCGTGGGCGAAGCCCGCCGGAATATAGAGCATGCTGGCCGAGGACGGTGCTAACTCGTTGACAAAGACTTGCCCCCGCGTGGGAGACGTCGGCCTCACGTCGACAATGACATCGTAGATCTTACCCGATGTACATCGGACAATCTTTGCATCGGCTTTCGGCGCGCGCTGGAAATGCATTCCGCGAACGCTTCCGCGCTTGCGCGTCAACGAACTGTTGCCCTGAACCGGCGTGAAGTCGATTCCGTGCTCTGCAAAGCTCGCCGCGCACCAGGTTCTGGTGAAATTGCCGCGCGTGTCTCCCTGTACGACCAATTCAATCAGTCGCGCATCCGAATTACCAAGAGGAACGAACTTCACGGCAGAATATCCTCCTGGACTGAACCGCCGCCGATCGGTCGTGCCGTCTGGCATGCCGCGCGCAGTATCAATCCCGCCGAAATCGGAACTGCCCGACCGTATAGCCGGACCTGTTCGCAAGTTATTCAATGGTCGCCTTTGGAACGGGGACGATGAAGCGTCCGCCCCAAGATCGGATTCCCTCCATCTGCGTTTTGATCTCGTCCTTGATATTCCACGGCAGAATTAGAACGTAGTCTGGTTTCGCCTCGAAAATCGCCTCCGGCGGTAAAATGGGAATGCGGGCGCCGGGAAGGTAACGGCCCTGCTTTGACGGGGCGCGATCGACGGTAAAATCGAGGAAATCCCTCGCGACTCCGCAGAAGTTCAACAGGGTCACGGATTTGGCTGGAGCTCCGTAACCGACGATGGTCTTACCTTCGCGCTTCAGCGGCACAAGCAGCTCAAGAAGGCTACGCTTCGTCTCCTTCACCGACTCGTTCCAGGCTGCGTAGACGGCATCACGGTCGAGACCGTAGGCGCGCTCCTTCGCCAGGACTTCCTCCACTCGCGGACTGTCAGGACGAGGGGACTGCTCGTGGCAAACAAAAAATCGTATCGACCCGCCGTGCGTCTCCGGCAGTTCGACGTCGAACACACGCAAGCCGGCCTTGGCGAATATCCGCTGGCCGGCAATCAAGGACAGATAGGAATAATGCTCATGATAGATCGTATCGAACTGGTGACGCTGCATCAGCGTCAGCAGATGTTGCACCTCAAATGTCGCCACCCCCTCTGCGGCGAGCAATATCTTGACGCCGCCGACGAAATCATTGATGTCCGGGACATGCGCCAACACATTGTTGGCTGTGAGGAGATCGGCCGCCCATCCCTCATGCAGCAGTTTTCTGGCATACTCACGACCGAAGAATTCAATACGAGTCTCGATTCCTCTCTTGCGCGCGGCCAGCGCAACGCTTTCGCAGGGCTCAATGCCCAGGCACTTGATCTGCTTCTTCAGTGAGTACTGCAGCAGGTAACCGTCGTTCGACGCGATTTCGACATGTCGCGAGCTGGAGTCCAGATTGAATCGCGTGGCCATATCATCGACATACGAGCTAGCGTGGTCCAGCCACGAGGTCGAGTGCGAGGAGAAATAGGCGTAGTCGGCACGAAAGATGTCCGAGGCGGCCAGCAAATCCCGTGTCTGCACCAGGCGGCATTCGCGGCAGACCAGCGCCTCCAGTGGATAGAACGGTTCGGCCTTGGTGTAGTTTTCGGGATCGACATAGTCGTTGGCGACCGGTGAGAGCCCGAGATCGATAAGCTTGAGCGTGAGTTCATGGCCGCAATGACGGCACTTTGGTGCAACGCCGTGCGCTGCCGGGAAGCTAATGTTCATCGTTACTCCCTCGTATTTCACGCCACATGTCTGGTTATATTCGATATCCCGATTATTATCTTGGACCAATGCAAACCACATCAGCGCAATTGGTTTATGCTGAATCTGCGACGTTTACGATATCGCCGAAATAGCCCGCCTCCGTTCGTTTCCAGCGACAAACTTTGGCAATAAACCATGTTGGCCATCAATTATTAAGCGCTCCGGCCAATGAAGGCCGTCTCGTTTTCCGGCGGTCTCGGGACCCCCATCGGAGGGCATTCCAAGCCGGCAATTTGGCATATATTGTGCACTTTTGCAGCCCGCATGGCATCGTGATTTCCTGCTGTGGTTCGGCTACAAGTCCGATGTCGTTAAGGAGTATTTTTCTTCAGCCGATCGATGAAAGACGGCGCACTGTTGGCCTCCAAATACGGAGCCTTTGCGGGACCGGCAAGTGTCCGAAGAAATGGTCGAGCGCCGAGTAATGCCTCCGTCAGCCTGCATCCGGCTGAGCCACATTTATAAGACGTGGCCAGCGCCCTTGCACCGCATGCGGTCGCAAGAGATCAAGGTAACTTGAGCCACTGCAGGGAGCGGTTGAGCCGTCGATTATCGATGTGATCTTGCAGTACCCTGAGGCGCATCAGACCGGACGAGCGAAAATCGGCATCCTTGAAATTCATTCTCTTCAAGCCGGCGATCAGGTTCTGGATCGATTGGTCAAGGCTCACGACGGGCTGATGATTGGGCGCGAGGGAACGATACAGCCCGAAATCCACCTTGTAGGAACGGCTATCGACCGGAGCGGAAGTGTTGATTGATACTTCCGTGCCCGGAACGCTCTTGGCGACCGCGTTGGCGAGATCCTTGACCTGATAATTACGATCGTCCGAACCAGCATTGACGGCCAAGTATCGCCCTCCGATCTCGGCAGGGCGATCGATCGCCCAATCAATCGCGCGGGCCATGTCCGCTATATCGATCAAGGGACGCCACGGCGAACCGTCCGACAGTACGCTGATCAACCCTTTGCTAAGCGCGCATGCGACGAAATCATTCAGGACCAGGTCGAGCCGGAGCCGATCCGACATTCCGCACGCCGTTGCAAAACGGAGGCTGGTAATGGCCATCTTGGTATCGATGGTTGAAAGCTCCCGCTCAGCTCCAATCTTGGATTTCGCGTAAGCCGTAATCGGGTTGAGCGGATCTGTCTCCTTGCGCGGCGCGCCCTCGGCTATTCCGTAGACGCTGCAGCTCGATGCGAAGACGAAATTCTTCACGCCGGCCGCCGCAGCCGCTTTCGCGATCGAAATCGTGGTGTTCTGGTTGATATCCAGCGTCACCGCCTCGAATTGATTGCCCATCGGATCATTTGAGATGGCGGCCAACTGGACAACCGCATCATATCCGCTCAAATCGAGGGAAACGTCGCGGACGTCACCATAGAATTGCTCGTCCAGATAGCGTTCGGGAAGAACGGGCGCGCCGGTCAAGCAATGCGCAAAATAGGCATTGTCAAACGCATGCAACGTGGCGTCCGGTCGTCGCGCACGCAAATATTTCCCGACCGCCGGACCGACATAGCCCATATTTCCGGTAATGAGAATTTTCAAAGGCGTTTACCTCTAACGATTACGGATCGGAATTCCGACATAACTCCTTACGCCGTCTCTGAACCCGATTGTATCTTGTGTGCCGTTCAGGTTAATGGCGCGCTTGGTTGCAGGCCTACTCTAGAGCATAATCCATCTTAACGTTACATTTTCAAGTTCTGCGTTTTAGCTTGGTATCAGCGCTGATCTGGTCTAGCTTTTAGAGTTAGAGGCGCCGCCGGCACAGATGCTTAAAAAGTGTGCCCGGCTTCAAAGCCGTAATGAAATAAATGTAGAGCTATTTGCTTGAACTCGCCAACTAAGCAACTCAATTCGCGGACCTTCCAAAGGTCGTCCGACATGCGAACCCGGGCTCATTCTGTAATTCCAGGGGGAGCCCATACCTATGCCAAAGGGGACGATCAATATCCGCTGTTAGCCCCCGGGTTCCTGAGGCGGGGCGAAGGGTGTCATGTCTGGGATGTCGATGGAAACGAGTTCATTGAATATGGCATGGGTTTGCGTGCCGTTACTCTAGGCCACGCCCATCGGCCAGTTGTGGAAGCTGCCCATCGCCAGATGCTTCTTGGAGAAAACTATACGCGGCCGGCTGCGATCGAGTTGGACTGCGCCGAAGAATTTCTCCGTCTGATCGATGGCGCTGATATGGTCAAGTTCGCCAAAAATGGATCGGACGCGACCAGTGCTGCCGTGAAATTGGCGCGGGCCTACACGGGGCGCGACCTGATTGCTCGATGCGCCGATCAACCATTTTTTTCCGTCGAAGATTGGTTCATCGGAACCACTCCAATGTCGGCAGGCATTCCGAAAGCCGTGCAAGAGCTGACCCTTCAGTTTCGATACAATGACATTGAGAGCCTGCGATTACTTTTCGAACAAAATCCCGGCCGAATTGCTTGTGTTATTCTCGAAGCTGCGACGGCGGTAGAGCCAAAAGCTGACTTTCTCCGCTCAGTTCAAATGCTATGCCGTAGCGAAGGTGCTGTATTTGTTCTCGATGAGATGATCACCGGGTTTCGCTGGCACATTGGTGGCGCGCAAAAAGTATACGGGATTTCGCCGGATCTTTCGACCTTCGGCAAAGGCATGGGGAATGGCTTCTCAGTTTCAGCTTTGGCGGGCAAAAAAGAAATTATGGAACTGGGTGGTTTACACCACGACCGAGAGCGCGTCTTTTTGCTGTCTACGACGCACGGCGCGGAAAACCACTCACTCGCTGCAGCCATCGAAACGATGCAGATCTATCGTCGGGATAACGTGATTGAATTTATGCATCGGCAGGGGGAGAGGTTGCGAACCGGAGTCGATCGCGTGATCGAATCGCTTGGCCTCGGCGATTACTTCCAATTGCTCGGCCGCCCCTCAAACCTGGTCTTCGCAACACGCGATCAATCGAAGCAGCCTTCACAGCCGTTCAGAACGCTTTTCCTTCAGGAAATGATTCAACGAGGCTTGCTGACCCCTTCCTTGGTTGTGAGCTTTTCTCATACCGACGCAGACATCGATCGAACCATCGAGGCGATCGGCGAGTCACTTCAGGTGTACAGGCGGGCACTGGAGAACGGAGTCGAAAATTTCCTGGTTGGTCGCCCGGTCAAGCCCGTGTTTAGGAAATTTAACTGAGATGCGCCCATTGCGCTTGGCTGCACCTTAAGGCGTTTTTCCTATCTGGACTGAGTTTTCCCGTCACGAGATAGCGCGTATCCTCACTCGGAATGGCGTATCGAGCCGCTCCACAAAATGGGTTCAGCGGACTGGGTGACTTTCGATAGTTCGTTCACCGCAGCCCTTGCCGACGACTAAAAGTCTGGCCCGACACCCCGAATGCACGGCCCATCCCCTACGCCGCGATAGCGGAAAGCAACAACACCCAATCGCCATCGCGGCTGCAACCGGGGACGGTGAATTCCTGTCGCCCGGATGCCCGTAGATGTTCGGGGTCTGAGTTCAAGAACCGGCCATCTGCCGGGTCAAACCAGCGCGCCGCCACGTGGTCGCCGGCAAACTGCTTCATATCGATGGCGAACGGGCGAGGAGATGGCAGATAAACGATCCCAAATTTTCCATCGGGCGAGTATGCCGCCACCGCCTGAAAGTGTCCGTGAAGCGCGCCGCCAACGAGCAGGTGTTGATCCCTATCCGGTTCCAGGGCGAACCAGGGCAACGACAAAAGAAAATTCCGCAAATGGCTCACACCGAGCGTGCCAGGACTGTTTAGCGCCGCCTTCCATTGCATTGGCTGCGATTTGACTGCCGATGCGTTGAAATACCAGATGGGGTTGTTGCCGAAGACTTGACCGGCGGCCCCAGAAAGCACGGCTTGCCATGCCTGAATTCTGGTCCTCAACGGCGTTCCATCGCCCTCGTTTTCGTACGCGCTTTCGATCAGGAAGTATGGCGTTTTTCGATTTTCAGCCAGCAGCAAAGCTTCTGCTGCAACGGGCGCATAAGTGTAAAGTGTATCGATAGCAATCGGTATCTCGCTGGCGCTCCAGTATCCCAGACCATGCATACCAGGGCCATTATGCGCAGTATGAAGGGAATCAGGTAATATCTCTCGGATCCCTTCGACCACCGCCTCACTAAGCTTCTTATTTGGCGGATTATAATCGCCGACATTGACCCAAATGATGTTTTTGAAATCCTTGAAGCGTTTGCCCACGTAGCGGCCAAAGTCCCGCAATTTATCCGGGCCGCACGCCTTCATCTCGCGATACCAGCCCTCATCACCGCCTCCGGCCCCGGTGTAGGCCGGCGCCAGGAGCACGAGGAAGCCCTTCTGAACGGCGTCGCGCAAGACACGTTCGGCGTGATCAAAATAACGATCGTTCGTTGTCGAGAAGTCCCCATCCTGCTTGAACGGCCCGTCGCCATATACATTTCTGGGGGCGCCGTTGGCAAACTTATGCTCGAGCAGATTGACGAGCACCGTGTTGAAGCCTTTGGCCTGACGATCGTTAAGATAAAGCTCGGCGTCTTCAGTCGTGAGTTGTGTTAACAGCGACCACGCGCTATCCCCGACAATCAGGAACGGCTGCCCCAAAGCATCCACAAGGTAGCGCTGTCCTTCGACCGGATGCAGCGGGAACACGGTGGTCGCCACACTTTGCTGCTCAATCGACTTCCACTTTGTCACGTCTGCTTTTGATGCAATGGGCAAGCAGTTTCCCGCCTCTGGCTGCGCTTCTCCCCTGCGCAAGAAGCGGAAAAAGACACTGCCTCCCGCCAAAGCGGAGACGCCCGCCGCCACGCTGAGATAGAAGGTCCTGCGACTAATCATAGCCGCCCGGGCTTTCACGCGCCATGCTGGTACTCATCAAAATGTACATATTCGAACGCTTATTTCCCACTCACTGAATTGGACGTTCGATCCAAGTTTCGGATCAGTACCTGAACGGGTCAATCAACGCCGAACTGTTCAACCCTTGGATCTTCCGTGAAAGCGGTTAAGCTCACGAGGCCGCCACCTAAACCCTGCGAACTCTCCGCACACCGACGGCCAGCAGCCTTGCAATATGGGATTCAAGTCCATCCGGACGACCAACAAGGCGCCACAGCAAGAACATTGAGCTTGCATAAGCAGCCGCACCGACACCCACGATGATCGCAAGCCGGAGTATGAGTTGGTAATATCCCGATACGTCCCCCGGGGATATTTCCAGTGGCGCAATCGTGGCTGCCATAATGGCGACGCTAGTCATTGGCCGCCATGCACCGAGCAGTTGATCTCTGACGCGCAACCCAATCAATTCGCGCACAGACAGCATTGCATATCCCGCAATCGCAAAGCCGGTTACCAGACGAGCTGCTACGGCCCCTGCAATCCCATAGTACAAGATCCCAAAGAACATAAGAGGAAGCCTGACGAGAAATTCGCTAGCGACAAGCCGAGTAATCAGTCGAGGCCTCTCAAGAGAGATCGCAAGCGCTGCGAAAGGAGCCGTAAAGAACGAGGGAATGATCGCCCAGCAAAGCCATCGCAAAATGGGTGCCGCCGCTAACCATTTTTCCCCGAAAGCAAGCCGGAGTATCGGTTCGGCGTTCGTGCTCATCCCTATCATGATCGGAAGGCCAAGCGCGACGATGCTGATGCCGCTCTTCTGATAGGCCGTTGTCAATCTTCGTGTATCTTCCCGGACCGAAGAGAAAGCCACTAAAAGGGGGTTCATCATCTGATCGACGAATATCTGCCCAGGGAGCGCCGCAAGGTTTGCAGCCATCGAAAAGCCGCCGAGCTCGAAGCGATTCACGAAGCGGCCGAGCATCAACGAATCCATTTGCCAGACCAGCGCCCTTATGGTCTGTCCAAATGTGTTCCAACCAACATATCCGGCGAAATCGCGCCATTTTCGAAGCGAGATAGCCGGTAGAAACGGGGCATAAATATAAGAGACGACGAACATAGTGACCGGAGCAGCGATTGTGCCAATCGCAAGGGACCAATAGCTTCTGGTCAACCACGCTGAACCGACCGACAATGCAAGAGCAGTCAGCTTGCCTGTGACCTCCATTATGAGATTGGGCCAAAACTCAAAGGCGATCGAGAATTCAATAATGCGAGGACTGCTGAGACCGCGCGATGCCGGCGCGATGCTGAGCGCACAGATAAGCCAGATCAATCTGTGGTCACTATATAGCTGCGAAAGCGGCCAAGCCGAAATCAGCAGGATTACGGCAAGCCCTGATCCCCTCAGGAGTTGAAGCGTGAAGACGGTATCGTAGTGGGACTTTGTCCGCGTCTGCAACGCGACAAGTGCGTATCCCAACGGCAGTTCCATGATTGCTTCGACAATCATGATAACCGACATCGCGATTGCAACGAGTCCAAAATCTTCCGGCGATAAGAGGCGCGCGAGAACGATCAGTGCTGCAAAATCGATGCAGCGCGTAATCAACCGCGAAGCAATCATAATGGTCGCACCGGCAGCGGTGCGGCCTTTGATATTGTGTGTTTGAGGCTTCAAGGATTTCATTGGTTGTTAGAGCAGCAAACCGCGCTTTTCAAAGTAGGTCGTTGGAATGCGTCGACCCATTGTGAGGACTTGGCGCTTCGCCCCCGGGAAATTCAAGAGCGAAGACCAGCCGAACAAAATACTGCAGCACCCAGATTTTGGTTAATCGGTTTACGGTTAACTCTCATCGAGCGGATGCAGTTTTGTCATAATGCTTTCTGGACCCACGCCTCGTTTGCCCCCATTGCCCAGTCCTGTAAACCAGCGTATCAGAATCTGACCTCGCGAGTTCATCGCGGTTCACAGTCCCTGACTGGTCCGGCCGTTCGGGGGCGATAACGATTTCGAGTTTCCTTCTCGTGTGATATTTTATCTCATGATTCAATCCAGCGTACATCGAGCCAGAGACGGAATAGCCAAGGCAATTGACGCCTCGCCGTCTACAGAAACCCACAGTGACAATTGGGCAGACAGCCGCGTGCGGCCTCGTAAAATATGCCTTTTTGGAATGTTCGGCGGAGGCAATTTCGGCAACGACGCATCGCTCGAATCGTTTTTGCTTTTTTTGCGGGAAGCGCGGCCCGATGCGCATATCTCATGTGTTTGCGTTGATCCTGCTGCAATAGGACAAGCGCATCAGATTGCCACAACGCCAATCAGCGCCCCGGAATTTTCCAATGCCTTCCTGAGGTTCTGCAATAAACTCAGCCTGAGAATGCTTGGAAGGCTGGCGAACTGGCGCCGCGCAATCAAACATGTCCGGCAATTCGACATCGTGATTGTGCCGGGCACATCCACCTTGAACGACTACGGCTCAGGTCCGTGGGGAACATCCTACGGCCTATTCCGCTGGGCCGCAGCTGCGCGACTGTGCGGGGTGAAGTTCTGCTTTGTTGGAACCGGCGCCGGTCCGATCCTGCATCCTGTCAGTCGCTGGATGTTAAGGTCTGCAGCGGCTTGGGCAGGCTTCCGTTCGTTCCGTGACCAGGTATCCAAGGATTTCTTGGCATCACTTGGCATCGATACAAGTAGTGACCAAGTCTACCCAGATCTCGTATTCAAATTACCAACACCGTTGCCAAAGCGGGACGGGACGCAAGAAAAGCTGATAACGATTGGCGTCGGCCTTATGAATTATAATGGCTGGCGCGCAGGCCACAACTCGGGGTCGGACCCTAAGATCTATCGAACCTACATTGAGAGGATCGGACGTTTCGTCAACTCGTTGCTTGACCGCGGCTACCGAGTACGCCTTTTGACCGGCGAAACCGTGGATGCGCGGGCAGTGAGGGATATCGGTCGTATTGCCAAAGCGAGCGGATATGAGCTGATTGACGGCGTCCTGGCCCCTCCAAAGGCCCAACAGCTTATCACGGAGCCAATCAGCTCCCTGCACGATGTAATGCAGCAAATCAGCGACACTGACATCGTTGTCGCCACGCGCTTTCACAACGTCGTTTGCGCATTAAAGCTTGCTCGACCGACGATCTCCATCGGGTATGAGGCAAAGAACGACGCAGTAATGACCGATCTCGGCGTTGGAGAATTCTGCCAATCCGTGGAAAATCTTGACCTCGATCTGCTGGAGATGCACCTCGCCGAACTACTGAAAAACAAAGAGCATTATCGGGCGATCATTCGGCAGAACCTCGATGCCATCCAGTTTCGTGTAAAACAACACGAACAGGAGTTGTTGTCCGAGATCCTTTGAGTTGCGGAAGATCACTTTCCGTCGCCATTATGTTTTTGAGCCGTTCCGGTTAACGAGCCCTCGCTTGGGGCCTGCGGCGGCTACTGGCCTAGAAATTCTCAGAGCGGAACTTGGCTTCATTAATTTCGGGGCCGGTTGGAAGACGCCAGCTTCGCTTCCATTTCATATATGATATCCATCCAATGATTGATCTGCCCCAATCCGCAACGCCCGGAGCGACTTGCCGCTCTTTCAGGCCACTCAAGAGCTCTTGGGCCGCGTCCCGCCTGCCCCTCACGGTCCATTTGATGGCCAAACGCATCAATTTGGCGCGCATATATTCCTTTTTGTTTCGAAAAGTCGGCTCGTCCCAGCACTGAGCACCGAACGTGCATAAAAGATCAAAACGCTCGAGTAAGGGTTTTAACTGATTCGCACCTAGCTGCTGGCTGGTGAGAGAATTCGAGTGCCAACGCGTGTAGACGAGGGGTTCATGCAAATACGCAAGCTTGCGAGATAGTGAACTGCGCACAACCGCGGCAAAGTCAAAATGGACCGGCGCGCCATTGAAAAATTCCGCGCTGTGCATGCCGCCATGGAAGCGAACAAAGAGATGATGATAGGGTAACCAATTGATGCTTTCGTCTAGCATCTTGCCCACAATCTTAATTCCATCAAAAACGGTTTGGTCTGAAGGCAAATTAGCGCGGTGCACCATGTCTGCGAAGACATCATCGCAGAGAACGACCTCAATTTTTTCGTCGGATTCAGCGACCTCTACGAAGCGCGCGATACAATCACTGCGCATGAGGTCATCAGCGCAGAGAATCTTCACATAAGTCGCCTCGGCTGGAACAGCGCACAGCGCCTTGGTCCAGTTCTCCTGCAGTGGAATTACGCTGTCGTTTCGCGAGGTAATCAACTCAACGCGTTGGGAGCGAAACCGATCGATGATCGCCGACGTATCGTCCGAACTACAGTTGTCAACCATGACATGTATAAGTCTGCCATAGGTTTGCTGTTGAACGCACCTCATTGTGGCTTCGAGATAGGCGCCCCCATTGTATACTGGTGTCACCACAGCAACGAGAGGTTGAGCCGACGCGGACCGTCCTTTCATGCCGTGATCTTTTGCAATAGTCGGTTCGCTATGTTGAGCTGGTCCCACGTCATTCCGACCGCCATGGCCTCCGGCAAGTCGCCATGGGGGAACCTCCGGTCCGCGCGCGCAAAAATGGCTTCCCACCGACAGTCCATAGGGGACTCCAATTCATCGCTATATCAACGTGGAACTCATTTTGGTCTCGATTGAAATCCCTCGGGATTTGCCGCTCGTTATCAGAACACTCAGCTTGTGACAATCTTTCAGGTTGGCGTTTAGTAAACGCGGAATGCCGTCGCCGCTTCGTTCGCTGTGACATCAGGTGTGCTTCGATGTTGCAGACCTCACACCGGCTAAGGCCCAGTGCACTCAAAAGCCGTTCAGAGGATTAGTCTCTCCCCGATCAAAATCCGGAAGCAGCCGATGGTGCATCCGACGCAGCGGCGTGCGGCATAGCCGAGCCATCCAGGCCCCCCTTCAGCTGGTGAATCCAAGTGACTGCCACTCCGAAATTTGACCTTTAACCATATGACGCGGGGAGGCCTTTGCGTTTAGACTATTCCCGGATTCGCATTGTAAGCCTGCAACTAAAGCCCTAGTTTAACTGGTCATTTGGGTACGATCATAGCACCTGCAGCGGGCTCAGAGGAGCGCATACATGAAAGTCGTAATTTTTTGTGGCGGCAAAGGTCTCAGGCTCCGTGACTTCTCGGAGAATATTCCAAAGCCAATGGTTCCCGTCGGTTCGAGGCCGATCATCTGGCACACAATGAAGTACTTCGCTCATTACGGACACAAAGAATTCATTTTAGCCCTTGGCCACAAAGCCGAATTCATCAAAGATTTTTTTCTCAACTACAGCGAAGCTATGAGCAATAATTTCATCATCACCAACGGTGGGAGGACGGTTAAATTACTCTCATCGGACATCGACGATTGGACCATTACATTCGTCGACACGGGTATCGAATCCAAGATCGGTGAAAGATTGGTAAAGGTACGGGATTACGTTTCTGCCGATGAATATTTCATGTGCAGTTATGCGGACTGTCTCACGGATGCGCCGCTCGACGACATGGTCGATACTCTCAAGCGATCCAAAAAGACCATGAGCTTCGTTGCAGTAAAGCCAAGCTCAAGCTTTCATGCCGTGCAATATGACCCCGCCGGCGAGATGATCGGAATCAAACCGGCTGATCAACTCGGTCTCTATATCAATGGCGGTTATTGGATCATGCGTCAGGAAGTCTTTGACTTCATCAAGCCGGGCGAGGAGGTCGTCGAAGAACCCATGCAGCGCCTTATCGCAGCAAAGCAGCTTGCGCCCTACCGCTATGACGGCTTTTGGGCATGCATGGATACCTTCAAAGAGAAGATGATGCTTGACGACATGGTGAATTCCGGAAAGGCAAAGTGGCAGGTTTGGGCGAACTCCGCGCCGCGGCTCGCACCATCGGCGATCGGAGCTGCCGTCAACCCCAACGGTACGATGCGGGATATCAATGATAGCCTTCAGTAGATTCACAGCAAGGTTAGGCGGACCCTTGGCCTAGGCGTCCACTCGGCCGGCTTTGCGCGTCCGAGTCGACCCGCTACATGATGCCAGCAAGCATCACTACAATGGGCTTCGCAACGATGTCATCAGCGGCGCCCGCGGCCACCTGATATTTGGCCAGCAACGACCGACCTCATCACTTCGAGGAGTTTTCCGCCGGCCCTTTCCCATGTAAACAATCCCGAACGTTTTCGGCCGGCGCGTGAATATTGTTCCCAAAAGCCGGAATCGGTTGCTAGTTTATCGATAGCCCTCACCCATTGCCCGGGATCATCCGCGGCCGCGAAGATGGCCGCCTCCCCTCCAACTTCAGGCAACGCTCCACACGGCGCAAGTACTGCCGGGCACCCGACCGTCATGCCTTCAAGCGGCGGCAGACCAAATCCTTCGGTGGTCGAGGGGAACGCTACACAGAGGGCCCCTTCGAGGAGCGCGCGGAGTTCGCCGTCATCGATCCTGCCGGCGAACACGGCGTTTTCCGGGACCGAATGGCCCAACGCCTCAAATTGCTTCCGGCCAGCAGCCCCCACCAGGACGAGCTTTATCGCAGCGAGCGCAGGATCGGCGAACGCCTTCAACAATAGGCCAATATTCTTGTGCACCTGGACGTTGGCCAACGCGACGACGAACTTGCGGCAGTCCAGCTGCAGGCGACCAATAATCTCGGGGCGCGCCTCGTGGGCGAGCAAGTGGTCGGCCCCGTTTGAGATCACCGAGATCTGGTCGGGCTTGGCGACGCCGAACCGAGCCAATTGCGAAGCAGAGAATTCCGAAACCGCCAGTATTCTCGCATGTCTGCGCCCGAGCACCGGCAGCACATTGCGATACCAGTTTGCGAACGCCCAGGTATAGGAGTCCGGCGAAATGAAGACCTGCGCATCATGGATCATCGTGATCGCGGCCGTGCTCGCCATGGGCCCCAGGTTGCAAAGGTTGAGGAGCAGATCCCCTCCCGCCAAATGGGGGAGATCAAGCTGTTCCCATAGTTGGCCCCGGAACAGCCCACCTCGTTCTATCGCGAACGAAGCTTCAGGATTATTTCGAACATTGGCCGGCGCAATGATGCCGGGCGCATTTGGGAACAGCTCGGCCAGCTCGCGACGACGAATAGCCAGTTGGCGAATAAGTTGTTCAGCGACGCGGTGGACGCCGGTAGGCTTCGCGCCCAAGAATTTGCCATTGATCGCTAACCGTCGGAAACTCACCGCCCCTCGCTTCAGACGCTTGGCGCCTGCTCGAAAAATCGTTTGCTGGCCGATCTGGCAGCAAACCAGAAACCTCTCATAGACCGATCAGCCGGAACCGCGGCCGGCTCGCGCCAGACATCAGGCTCGCTTTTCGTCCCTGTGTCATCGTCAAGGTGCGAAATCCACGCGGCCAGAGTTCGTGGCTACTGTCCGATGAGGCCGTCGGCGTCGCTCAAAATCAATCACGTACATTTATTTAGCTTGCGATCCCCAGCGTCAATCGCGCTTCGCTCGTTAATCTTAAGCTACGAACTCCAAAGCCGCCGCAATCTCATCATCAGTGACAGGCATCTCGCCAAGCTCTACGCAACCACGATTTTTCTGGCAAAAAATGCCTCTGAATAGCGGGTGTTGCTTTCAAGGCCCCGGATCCGCATCAGTCCGCGGAATGTCTCTTCGTCGAACCAGTGCTTGTTGCGCTGGCTCGAAAACACGTCGCGCAGCACAGCGACCTTCGCGGCGACGTCTTCAGGGTCGAGCGGAACATAGAGGTTTGGCTGCATCAGATCTCCATCCCATTTCGGAATCTCGTATTCCCAGATCTGATGCGATCGGAAGGTATTCCAGGTCAGCTCATTAACCATGCGATGGTCCTGATGCGCGTCGGCACGCGTATGCGTGAGGATCAGGTCGGGATCGGTTGACTTCAGACGCTGTTCGAAGAACTCCTTGATCTTTTCACGATGCTCGGGAAAGCGTGAGTCCACAAAATCCTTCAAGACAATCGACCGCGCCACGCGGGGTCCCAGCACCTGGTCCGCGCCGCGGCGCGCCTCCTCATGGCGAATCTCATTGCCGGAAAGGACGCACCATGTCACTTCGACATCGGGGTTTTCTCGGACGATACGCAGCACGGTTGCCCCGGCACCGATTTCGATGTCGTCAGAATGGGCTCCGACGCATAGAAGGCGTCTAACTTGCTTGAAACCACCAAAAGCTATCATCAAAATTCCTTTGCGCTATCTGCGCGCATTTCGTCGAACATCCCAACGGCGGTTTGTTCAACGCGCCACCTCGCGCCTGTCCAAAATTAAGAGATCAATAGCGACGGTACAATGTGAATCAACGAATAGGCTAAACAGGCGCTCGCAGACTCCTCCGCCGAAGCCCATGGTTAAGCGGGTATATCCACCGGCCTCCTCGTCCAACAAAATGGACGCGACCAAGTTAATCGAGTGCGGTCGAGAGCTGACGGTATGGAATGCCCGCCCGCGTCGCTGAAACCTGCGCTCGCGAGCCCAGCACGTCCGCGCAGGCAAGCGCGGCAAAAGCAAAAAACGGTAATCCGAGATCGATGAAACTGCCCGATGCTGATGCGGCAATCAGCCACGCCAAACAGGCGGATCTGGCCGCGCTTTGCATCGCCGATACGGTTGGAGGCGCCGGTCTTATCCTTCTGATCCAGATCGTCAGCAAGAACGACACATAGGCCGCAGTTCCCAGGAAGCCGAGACTGGCGATGACTGCAACCGGAAAGCTGGATGCGCGCACGCTTCCATTGCCGGCGCCGAACCCAAGCGTATCCGTGAAATTCAGCATTGCCTGATTGTTCCAGCTCGATCGCTCGATGCCGGACCCGGTCGACATTTTATTGAGGATAAAGGTGTTCAGGAGGTCCGTGACGTAAGCATAGGACGCATCGTTGAGACAGATCACGAGAACAAGCACACACAGCACGAAGGGCGCGCCGATCAAGAAAATGATCATCTGTGGCCGCACCGGCCGAAATACGAACTGGAAAGCCAGCGTGGCAAATAGCACCGTCAGGTAAGCCGCCAACCCGACATATGCCGTCGTGGATGTAGATAACAGCAAAGCGAGGAGTGACAGCATGCTCAGCGGCAGCGTCAAGCGGGCAACGATCCCGTTAAGCCAAAGCGTCGTCGCGAACGCAAAATATCCCAAGGTCCAATAGCCAAAGCTTGACGCTTCGACGAAAGATCCAACGATTCTCTTGAAGCCAGCCAGTTCGTTGTCGTTCAACACCGAGTATGTTGAATTGCGAATGAATGACAGCAATTCGCTCGTGTTGGTTGCATAGGTCGCCAAGTCCAGGACCGCGAAGACCAGGTTGAGCACGACGCACATCAGTGCAGCGCGTCCCAGGCATTTCCGGCCGGCTTCGGTGCTGCCAAAGCTGGACAAGACCAGGAAGCAAACGCAATCTCCGACGAAATAGATCGATTGAGTCAGGTTTGACATCGTCGGAACCAGTGGAGCAGCGTAATAGCTGCCTGGTTCTGCTCGCACCGCAAATACGAGCGTCTGCCCCATAAACAACCGTGGCATGACATATGCGGACATCGCGGCGTAGCCAGCAGTGATCAAAAGCCAAAAGCCGGGACTGCCGAGGCTTAGGGTACCAAGGACTCCCGCACGCACGTCGCGACGGCTGAGCAGCTTGGCGGTCAGGATGCCGAGAAACAGGTGGGCAGGTTGAATCGTGGTACCACCCAGCGAGTCCAGCACGAAAGCGGCGGCCGCGCCAAGCAGGGTTGCGCCAAAAAACACGTAGACAAGGAAAGCAGGCTCAAGAAACAGGCCTATCAGGCCGAGAACGAGAGCGATCACGCCAACTAGTTCAACCGTCATGCGAGTCGCATCTTTTCCAATATTCCCGACAGAGTTTGCCTCTGACGTGAGCGCTGGTCCGAGCGGAATGAGCCAGCAAATCTCAATCGGCGGCAACGGCCGCTTTCGAAACAATACAATGGGTCCAGACATTTTATAGCCGGCAGGCCGGGTAGACCGCAACCGCTCAGGTGCGATGACGGTCGACGGAACTCATCAGATTTCAAATAGACCGTCTTTTCAAGCCTCTCCGCATCACGCAGCGCCAACGGCGATTGTTGAGCGGCGCGCCACGGCCATCCGAACGGAAAACAGATGTGGGTTCGCAGCCTCGCGGAGCGGTTGTTTTATGGACGCAGCGGTGGTCCCGGCTCGCAGGATGTGCCAACTGCATCGGCGGCGACCTTCGGCAAGGCGCCCTTGCGCGTGACCCAATTTGCAAAATCCTGACCGGGTCTCTCCACCAGGAAATAGCCCGCGGCCGCCATGACGAAAGCGAGAACGATGCCCACCAGCAGCGCATTTGCGCGGCCAAGCAACAGATCAGCGATCCGCAGGGCAATGGGGTGCAGCAGGTAGAGTGAGTAGCTGATTCGTCCGCCGAATAGTAATACCTCCGCGTTCAGAAGTCTCGACTGGCGGATCGATTGCACACTGCAGACGGTTGTGAAGACGATCAGAGCCAGCGTCCAGGGCATGATCGCCTGCCATAGTGTGATATTCGGGTGACGGAAATAGCCAAAGGCTACACCGTTTGAAATCAAGGTCACCGCCTCGAAGATGAGTGCGTCTCGAAGGAAATCCCGTGTCTCGATCTGGCCCCGTAGCAGCTGATAGGCTCGGGCGCCGAATATCGCCGCATAGATCATTCCAACCCGCCCGAAAGGCATTCTAAAATGGGCGAGGACCGATGCCGCCGTCAACACAAGCAGAACGATCGGCGCTGCGCGGATCAAGGTCTGAATGTTGGGATGCCCGCGAAAGTGCATCATTGCAGCGAACAGGGCGTACCAGGCGAATTCGAGGGACAGCGTCCAGGTCACGTTCAAGACTGCCGGCGCACGAACATAATCCTGGATCAAGAAAATATTGGCTAGCCAGAATTTGGGACTTGTTGTGAAGGCCGCGGGAAAAAACGCCCCTCCGGTGGCGCCGTTCAAAACCGCAATGAATAGAAACGCGAGTAGCAGCAGAGGATAGATACGCAGAACCCGCTTAGTCGCGAACCGGGGAAGACTGAAGCCACGTTCCGACGTCATGGGCATGACAAAACCGCTGATGAAGAAGAACAGGACGACGCCAAACACGCCCGGAGAGGTCAAGTCTACGATAGCGTCCAAAGCCGCATTTCGACCTTCAAAAACGTGCTGGAACAAGACCGCCCCGGCCGCAATCAAGCGCAGCGCATCAAGAAAATCGACCCGCCGGTGCTTGGCTTCGCCCTGCTTCGCCAATTCAGCCCCTGCAATCCATGATGCTTGAAACGACCCAACAAAAGAAAATCTACGGATATTCCTGATTCGCAAAGGCTTCAGCGAACTTCCGATCCACGCTCCGATCATCTGACCGCCATCGTCGAAGTCTCAATGAAGCAGCAGAGTTCCCGCCGATCCGAACACCATAGCCGTTATGGAAATGCCCACAGGGGGTCGACAGAGAGTCCGCTCATTTATCGATAATCTCACAAGGCGCATTCGATAAGTTGCACGTAGTCTCCTATTGTCAGGGATAGGGAGTCACCAGCATGCACCGAAGTTGGGTCGCTTGACTGAAGCAAATCATAGGTCCGGATTGATCCGCACGTTTTCCCAAACGAGATGTTCGCCTGAATTGGCCGCGCCTCCAGCGGGCTCCCCTTTGCTCTGTCCCAAAATGGCGTCTCACGCCACGCTGCAACGATCGGCGAACCATTTTCCCTTAGTAAGACGATCCAGAACACCGGGATATTGTCTTCCGGTTCGTCAATTCTGACCTTTATTGACGCATCGGAAGACGACATATCTGCGCCCCCCTTATCAACACCAGCCTTGCTGGCAAGAACCTGCGTTAGATTTTTGATCGCGCGCGCCGCCATCTTCGGCTTATTTTCATACGTAAACAGGCCAAAATGGAATCCCAAGTCCTTCATTTCGGGATCCGGCTTCTCGTCTAGGAGCTCGTAGAGATACACCTTGCTGTAACCGGACCGCGCAGCGTCGAAGAGCCCGTTGATGACGCCCTTCGCCTGTGTGCGCTCGTCCACTCCGATAAAGCCCCAGTTGCTTTCAGGCCTCGACGAGTAACCGAACTCCGTGAGCACTTTCGGTACATCAGCTCCCACATTTTGGTAGAATCGATGTCGAGTGGGGTTGATCCAAACGCCTGGCGGTGCGCCGTTCTGAGCGTACTCATGAATGTTCATGACATCAGCATAACCGGCAAGGGTGGTGCCGTAAGAGAATGTCGGCTCCTTGATCATTTCGAAGCCTGTCATGTCGGCGACAGCAACATGGCTCAGCACTGGATCGGACTTGATCGCCTCGTAAAGCGCTTTCTGGCCTGCCTTTGCTGCCTCCGGTCCGCTCAGCCCTTCGAACTTTGGCGGAAAATTGTTGATTTCATTGTAGCCTTCGACTGAGGCGATGGCGCCTGGTACTCCCGCCTCTAGCGACCGGAGCCAGGCAATTGACGTGGAAGTCCAGCCCGAGGGCACAAAGATATTTAGTTTGATGTTCTCGTGGACCATGCGCCTCAGAGCGTCGCGACCTTGCAACGCAGGCTGGCTATCCGCTCCAGGCAGGACGTCGCGAATGTGACTGACGCCAAGAAACTTGAGATCCTGCAGAACATTCTCCAGCTTGGCGTAAGCGCCATCATTATAGATCATGTGCGTGTTGACGCCGATCAACTGAATCATATCGGAAGACCGTATGACTTTTCCCTCCTTTCCCAGCAATGGGCTGCAGGAAAAACCAATCATCAGTGCGGCGATAACCGCCGGCGCCGGCCCGGTCGAACGAGCGGTCCGCGGCGCATTGCCGGAAGTTTGGTTCAAAAGGGATACCCAGCGGTCCATATTGACCCTCTTAGGTCGGCGGCAAAGAAGTCATAGCGGACAAGTCCTTGGCGCCTGTAAGTGATTTCAGCATCGCATCGTGCATCTCTTATTACAAGTCGCCAGCTTTGGTAACTTTAATCGCGACAACAGACGGAACCGTTTCGGAATGGCAAGAGGCTCGAGCTCTTGAGAAGTCGGAAATTGCGGCGGCAAGACAATGACGAGGCAGGGAGCACCCTCGCATTCTCGGCGACACGGCCGGTTGTAACGAGATCGGCGAAGCTTCGCGTTGTCAGGTAAGCTCGAGGATGCGTTGCGGCGAGATGTGTCCAGTAAGGAGATCGCGCAAGGCCAAAAAATTGCCCTTCAAACGTCCCCTACGGTCGATCCAGGGCTCCGGCCGCAAGCTTTTGGCCAGATTGGCCAACACGTTCCGCCAGAGAAGCGGCGCTGCGAACGCGACGGACATCGTGCCTTTGCGGATCAGGTAAACGGGGTTGGCGATCTGCGAATAGCCAACCCGGACGCCCGAGGTACGTCCGCCTTTCGTACCCAAATGTACGCCGCGCAACACCTTGGCATCGATGATCCGGCCAAAACCGGCCAACTGCCGGGAAAAGTCGATGTCCTCCTGCCAACCATAGAGCGGCAGATTTTCGTCGAACAAGAGGCCGCTCTGACGGATCGGCTTCATCCGAAAGGCCATGTTACAGCCATACGTCCCGTAGGTCGGCACGAAACACCGGTCATGTGGACACGGGCCATCCGCGGAAATCAATCGCAGCGCAGCCTCCGTCTCCAGCCCCGGGCCATTGGCCCCATCCACTATCGGTCGGCCGGTTATCGCGACCACGTCGGCATGATCAAGAAAGAGCTCTTCGACTTCCGCGAGATAATTGAGTTGGGGAAAGAAATCGTCGTCGAAGAACACGATCACGTCCGCGGAATCTGCGGCCGACAAGATCTGATTGCGCTGTGCCGTGAGCCCGCGCTTGCCGGTCCGAACCGCGGTCTCGAACGGAAGACGCTGAAGCGCCGCCGCATCCAAATCTTCGGGAACCGCCGGACAAACGATCAGCGCGTCGGGCAAGCGCGTCTGTCGCGCGATCAGATCGAGCGTGTAGCCAACGATCGTCCGTCGACCGGCAGTCGCGATGCCAACAGCGATCCTGAGCTTTCCGCGCGCTGACTGTCCCCAAGGGAGATCGTCAGAACCAGCCGTTCCTTTCACGACATTTTCGCTCATCGCCGGTGATTTCGATCGAATGATCGCCCTTCCATGACCTTATTTGGCTGGCGTGCCACTGTTCTCTTGGCAGGAGGACATTGGCACCGCAACGATTCGCGAACGCCGCCGAAGAAATCTTCATCGAGTTAGTTAAACGGAGCGCACGAGGCCTTACCGATAGGCCGACAACAAGGTTAATCGCTCCCGCAAAGCTCGCCGTGCTTCCCGGCTCCTGCTCAGCCCTGGGTGAGGGTGCAGGCGTGAGTTAACATTACCCGGTTGAAGGCTGCTGCGGCTATTGGCCTGATCGAAGCGCAAAGCTAAGAAGGCACTCGATGGCAGTTGCAACAGAAATAATCCAAGGCATTGCCGATGAAAGTAGCAATTGTTCACTACTGGCTCGTCGGCATGCGCGGCGGCGAGAAGGTGATCGAGGCGCTCTGCGAGATGTACCCGCAGGCCGATATTTTCACCCATGTTTATGATCCCGAGATGATATCCGACAGGATTCGTCGGCATCGGATCATTCCGACCTACATCAATGCGCTGCCGCGCGCCACACGGATGTACAAGAGCTATCTTCCTTTGATGCCGCTTGCGCTTGAGCAGCTCGACCTGCGCGGATATGACCTCGTCATCAGCAGCGAATCCGGACCTGCAAAAGGCGTCATTCCACCGCCGGATGCGCTTCACGTTTGCTACTGCCACACGCCGATGCGCTACATCTGGAACATGTATCACGAGTATCGCGCCGGCGCCGGCCGGATGACGCGGCTCGCGATGCCTCCCCTGGCGCACTACCTGCGGATGTGGGACGTCGCGTCGGCGGCGCGCGTCGACAGCTTCGTCGCGAACTCGGCCACCGTCGCAAAACGCATCGAGCGATATTACGGACGGGATTCTGTTGTCATTCACCCGCCCGTCGACACCGATGCGTTTTCGATCGCGGCGCCATCGAACCTCGGCGAGTACTATTTGATGGCGGGCGAGCTCGTCTCCTATAAACGGCCCGATCTCGCGGTCCGCGCATTTAACGAGATGAAATTGAAGCTGGTCGTGATCGGCGGCGGCGAGATGATCGATGAAATCCGCCGTATCGCCGGCCCGACCGTCACGGTGATGGGGGCGCAACCTTTCGATGTCCTGAAAGAGCATTATGCTCAATGCCGTGCGCTGATCTTTCCCGGCGAGGAGGATTTTGGGATGGTGCCGGTTGAGGCGATGGCGAGCGGGCGTCCGGTCGTCGCCTTTGCACGCGGCGGAGCCACCGAAACCGTTGCCAAAGGCGTATCGGGCGTGTTCTTCGCCGATCAGACGGTCGAGGCGATCACCGCGGCGGTAAAGAGCCTGGCTGAGGTCGAGTTCGATTCCGAAAAGATCGCGGCGCATGCGAAGCAATTCGGCCGCGAGCAATTCTTTCAGAAGATGGGCAGCCACATCGACGGCCTGCTTCGCAAGCGAGCCAGCATACATTGATCGCGGGCGGCAGCGAGGATCCTTCGCTCGGACGGTGGCGCTAGAATGTGTTGACAGCTGACAATGATGACTCCTCGATCACGAGGCATGTGAGACGGCCAGTCGCAAATGCGCCGGTATCGATGTTGATCCGGTTCGATCCGACTTCGATCTCGAGGGTCGGCGTGTGCCCGTGAACGACGATCTTGCCGAAGTCGACGTTCGACGAGAGAAACTCGTCCCTAATCCAGAGCAGATCGCTCTCTTTCTGCCGGGTTAGGTCGACATTGGGTCTCACCCCCGCGTGGACAAAGAAAAAATCGCCACAGACAAAGAACGGCTGCAAGTCTCGGAAAAAGCGGAAATGGACTTGCGGCAATGCCCGGTGAAAGGCCGCCTGCAACTCAACTATGTTCCTTCCATTCGCCAGGCCCTGAGCAGAGATCCCGTACGAAACAAGCGTTTCCATCCCGCCCAGGCGCATCCATTGATCGAACAGGTTGCGATCACTGAGACATTTGATCGCGATCAGTTCGTGATTGCCTTTCAGGAATATGCATTCGTTAGCTTCGCTGTGTTCGATCAATCGATCGATCGTCTCGCGCGAGGCAGGTCCGCGATCGATATAATCACCCAGAAAGACGTAAATCGGCCTGGCGGTCGGACGAAGTCCGATATCGGTGTCGATCCAGGCCAGCAGTTCATTGAGCAGATCGAGCCGACCATGAATGTCGCCAACCGCATAAATTCTCTGGCCTGCGGATAACGAAGGACGCCGCCCGAGTACTTTCAAACGATCGACACCAAAAAGCGTTAAGGGCTCTATCAACTCGCCCTCGCCGAGCAGTTTGCAAAAGGGAATGGGGTCATTTCATTTCACGAGCCGCGCAAGACGGACAATCAGCTTTCCTCGATCCGACGTCGCGAAAACTGCATTCCGTAGATTTATCGCAGCCTGCAACCTTCCGAAAACCTGACACAGAAACGCTAGCAGGAAGTGCCCCGTTCTCAAAACGCTAGCATATTCAAGCGTCAAGCGGGGGTAAGGTCCGCCTCTGCCGGAAAGCTGACCCGTCAACCATAGCTAAAGAAACACGGTTGATGCAATCTCGTATCTCATTGTAGACTTAAATGTGCATTTTTCCATTCAAACAGGTATTTGGAGCGTGTTGATGCGTATCGGATTCGTGGTAAGGATACTTGTCCCTCAATTATTGGTTGCATATTGCGCCAGTCAGGCGGCAGCTACGCCATGTGTCGTTCCGCCCCTATCGGACCAAGCAGTCGCTCAGTTCAAATCAAATCCTAAAGACATCGTCGCCGCAAATTCAGATACCCGCACGGTCGAAGCCTTCGTGAGAGACTTGGTGGGGACCGACGCTTCCCTTGCTGTGGATCTTGTTCGACTTGCAAGCACAACGACACCGCGGTTTCAGACCGCGATCGCTGCCGGTCTCGCTCAGGCCGCGATAGCCTGTTCCAATATTGACCTGCACGCGGCCTTGCTCATCCAGCAAGCGGTGGCCGGCTTTCAGGACGGCGAATTCCAGAACGCCTTCGCTGCGGTAGCAGGCGATCTGTCGACCGCTGCAACGGATGCGGCTGTGTCGTCCGCCACCAGTTCTGTGGGCAGCGTGGTCATCGTAAATCCGAACCGATCGCCGGGATTACCCAAAGACCCTGGCGGGGCCGGCTCACCCCCGTTTTTCCAGATCACATCGGCAGGCGCAACCGCTGGCCCGACAAGCAAGCCGACGGCATCCGGCTCGTCGACTGCGGCAAATCCAGTAAGCGCAACACATTGAATGTCCGTGGCGTGCATGAAACCTGCTGACACGGCAGTCGGTTCGAGGAGTTGTGGATGAACATAGCCGGGCAATTTCCGCGATACGCGCCGGCAATGGAATCCGATCCCAACGCCGGAACGTTATCACTGACGCATGTTCGCGATTTTCTGAGCAGACAATGGCGGTTCATCGTTCTGGTCACGGGCTTGGCCCTGATCGTCGGCGTAGCATACCTTGCAATCACGCCATCAAGATATACCGCGCAGGCGGATATGATCATCGACACGAAGAGGATCACTTGGACGCAGTCTGAGCTCGCAACCGAAAATCATCCGGTTGAAGACCCCGCGGTGGAGAGTGAGATAGAAACCACGAAGTCCGAAAAGGTCGCCCTTACTGTCATCCGCCAGCTACATTTGAATGAAGATCCCGAATTTGTCGGCACCGGCAGCGGCCTGAAGCAGCACATCTTCTCGCTATTGGGACTGACTTCAGGACCGCAATCCGAGCCGTCAAATGACGAAATAATGCGCCGCACTCTTGGAGCGCTGAAAGACAATCTACGGGTTACCCGCCTGGGGCGCAGTTATATCGAGCAGATCGCCTACACGTCACGTGACCGGGAAAAGGCCGCAACGATCGCGAACGCCTTTGCCGATGCCTATATAGACGATCAGCTCCAGGCGAAATTCGAGGCGACGCATCGCGCCAGCGTGTGGTTGGAGCAGCGGATAGGAGAACTGCGCCAGCAAGCGAGCGATGCCTACAAGGCCGTGCAGGATTTCAAGTCCGCGAACAGCATCATTATCGGCGTCGATGGCAAGCTGGCGAGCGAGGTCGAACTCGATCAATTGGGCGTCGCCCTGGCGAAAGCTCGCGCCGATACCAGCCAGGCCAGAGCAAAGCTCGACCGTATAGCGCGCGTTCTTGAGCAGCGCAACGACAAGGAGAGCTTTGGCATCCCTGACCCGGTCGTCACCGACGCCCTCAGCAATCCCGTGATTACGAAGCTCCGTCAGCAGTTCCTTGACGATCAAAACAGGGAATCTGAATGGAGCGCTCGTTACGGGGCTGATCATCAGGCCGCAAGAAATCTTCGCGCTGAAATGGCGGCGCTGCAACGCGCGATCTGGGACGAAATCTCGCGCATCGCCGAGAGCTATAAGAGCGAGCTTCAGATCGCCAAAAGCCAGGAAGAATCCATCGACAAGCGCATGATGGACGTTTTCCAGCAGTCCGGATCGACGCGACAATCGCAGGTGCGCTTGCGCGAACTGGAGACCGCCGCGAATACCTATCGCAATATCTACGAGACATTCCTGTCCCGGTTCACTCAATCGGTGCAACAACAGTCGTTTCCCTCGACCGAGGCGCGGGTTGTCACTGTCGCCTCCCCGCCCCGCGCACCTAGTTCGCCCAAGACCACCCTGACGCTCGCACTGGCAGTTGTCTGCGGGTTCGGCCTCGGGATCATGTTGGCGTACACCCGTGAGCAGATGAACCGCCAAATCCACACGCGCGCTCAGCTTGAGGGCCTTCTTGGGATCGGCTGTCTTGCGGTCCTGCCGGCCGTTGCTGGAAAAAGACCCCCTCTCCGCAAACACGGGGCGCCAAGAGATTCAGGGGCGTTTCGAGAGATCAGCGAAGTAGCACCTTTCTCTGCGACCGCCGAAGCGCTTCGATATATCAAGGTCGCGATCGACCTGCATCCGGCCGGTGGTAAAGTCGTGGGGATCGTTTCAGCGCTTCCGGGCGAGGGAAAAACGACGGTTGCTGCGAGCTTCGCGGCCTTTGTCGCGAAGAGCGGAAGCCGCGTGCTGCTGATTGATGCGGATTTGCGAAATCCATCGATGACCAATACGCTTGGCTACGCCAATGCGCCGGGGCTACTCGACATGGTCGCTGACAAATCGTCTTTCGACGATCTGGTCATCACCGACACCGAGTATAAGTTCGACTTCCTGCCATCTTCGACGCGGATCAAGCCGTCCAACAGTTCAGATATTCTGAACTCCCCGGCAATGCGGCAGATGTTAAAGGCCGCCAAGAACGACTACGATTACGTCCTCGTCGACTTGCCTCCCATCCTTCCGGTGGTGGATGTCAAGGCGGCGGCTCATTTATTCGACGCCTTCGTTCTGGTGGTCGAGTGGGGGAGCACCTCGTCCGATGAAATCCTCAAGGCTGTCTCGGCCTCCTCCATTGTTTCGGAGCGATTGCTCGGGGCCGTTCTCAACAAGGCCGACGAGGCCGTCATGCGGCGCTTCGAAGGATACTCGGATCGCAGCTATCACTACTACACCAACGAAAAAATTCCTTCGGAAGTCGTTTAATTTTGCCTGCCGCCTCAAAGCCAGGGCTTGCCTTTCGAATATTTGCTCTGCGGACCGTGGCGTTCGCCATCGGCTCTCTGGGACTGGTCTGGGGAATTTCAAATTTGGCGAGCGGTGCGGCGGCCGACGATTTTCGGGATGTTGAGGCTCGCCTCCTGCGATTCGAGACCTTCAACCGCAGCGCGGCTATCAGGATGCTTGAGGGCGCGGCTGTGGAGAACGTGGGCGCCTGCGACAATCACTCGCAGCGCGTACTCCTGCTCCTGGAAATTCCACTCGCAGATGCTGCCCTACGGTCCGGAGCCTTTCATGAATACGATCAGCACATTCAGTCTCTCGAAGCTCGCGTCCGGCGGATTCTGAATTGCAGCCCGCGCGAATCATTTGTTTGGCTTGCGGCGTTCGGGCTAGAAATCGAGCATGGGGTATTGAACGAACATTCGTTTGATCTGCTCGCGATGTCCTACGAGACCTCACCAAATGAGGCGTGGGTGGCGGTCCGTCGTATCGTCGTTGCGATACCCGTGGTCTTTGCTGCACCCGAGGCGGTTCGGCAGAAAATCCTGACCGAATTCGAGCATCTTGTTAGCGATCGATTTATTGAGATCCCCGCCCGCGCCTATTTGAACGCACCCGCTGCCGTGCGCACATTACTCCAATCACGCATTGACCAACTCGACCCGCTTAGCCAGAGCGCTTTTTCCGACGCGTTGCACAAACTCCGCTCATGAGGCGGACTCTGCTGGCGCGACGTTTCCCGCTACCCGGGGAGAGCTTGCAAAATTCGACCTTCGGTGAAGTTGTTGCCATGCTGCTTCACGGCTCTGTTGTTGACCCCTCCTGACGGCAGCATCGGCGCAACGTCCGCCGTAGGACCATCTGCGACCGCCTATTGTATCGGACAGCCTTCCGAGGCCACTAATCAGCGTCGGGCCAAAGCCGTCTGCGGGGCTCGGCACACGAGTTCAGCGGGAATTTCGCAGTTCTCAGGCTGCAGCAGCCGCCCCTGCCTACCCCGATCGGTTAACGATCCGCAAAAAATCAAGGCAAATTCGAACCTTTTCGGGTGACGGAAGACTCACGACTTGAACGCTTCTCATTCGACCACATCGCGGAGCAACATCCAAACGTCCGGTTCTGGCCAGCTTTGGCGCAGCATCTGCTTGTTTTGACAAGGACCATCAAAATGGTTAACAAATTTAAGAAGTTATTGCATTCAGCTTAATTAAATCTTGCATACAATACAGGCTTGCTCGAATTGTGCAGCGCCCATTACTTTGATAAAAAACAGTTAAAGAAGCGCATTAAGAATGACGAAAGTCGGGAAGCTTTTTAGAGATTTGTTTTTTGGAGTACCGAAATGAACAGCTTGGCCGATACACGTAGCGGTCTGCAATTGGCTTCAATAGAATCAGCGGCTCCCATCGGAATGACTCCCAAAAGAATAGTTGATATTGTACTAGCACTCTCCGGGCTCGTCCTGCTGGCGCCGCTATTGATCATCTGTTTTGTTTTCACGATCCTGAGCTCACCGGGGCCAGCGCTCTTTCGTCATCGGCGGGTCGGGTTTAACGGCAAGCATTTCGATTGCCTGAAATTCCGCACCATGGTTGCGGATGCTCCTGAGCGCTTGCGCCAATTGCTTGAATTGGATCCCGTGGCGGCTGCCGAATGGACGGCCAGTCGCAAACTGAGGTACGATCCCAGAGTGACGGCGATCGGCGCCATCCTTCGCAGGTCTAGCTTGGACGAGCTGCCCCAGTTGTTCAATGTTCTCAAAGGCGACATGAGCATCGTGGGCCCTCGTCCGGTGACCGACGAAGAGCTGGAGCGTTACGCGAGTTCCATAGGCGAATATCTGGCGTGCCGACCCGGTATCACGGGGCTGTGGCAGGTCAGCGGCCGCAGCAAAACCACGTACGACAAGCGCGTCGCATGTGACGCGTTTTATGCACGTAATTGGTCGATGGCACTCGACGCAAAAATATTGGTTGTTACGATTCCCTCCCTTGTACTTTCCGACAGCGCGTTCTGAGCCGTGGGTCAGTCGCGATATCAGGAGAGGAACAAAGTGGAGATCTCTCCCCGGCCTCCGGCGCTTAATCGGGACGGCAGGTAAAGCGCGTCTAGCTCGCTGAGGATCGTCGGCGGATTGGGTGTGGCCCTAGTCCTTTCTCGCTTAGTTCCGTCTGAACCTCATCGCACATTTGATTGCGCAGACCGAGCCATTACCGTATCCCGCGCAACAGTCGCCTGCTATCGCCGTTCCGCCGCAGCATAGTCGGCCGCCTCGCGCGCGATCCGGAGAGGGTCTAACCCTCAAATCAAGCAAACATAGAATTAAAATACCCATAACTTGGTTACGAATAGTAGCGGGGTCGAGAACCTTTACGTTAATTTCCGCTTGAGATTGCTCCGTTTGTTCGTTGCAGTTACTGATCAGTACGCGTCAAACAGTGACAAACGAATGAACAATCTGCGACCCGTCGACCTGCACGATCCGGAGATCAAGGCCCGGTCGTCGTCCATGTGGACGACCAGAAGGGTTGTGATCGGATTGTTGGTCATATTGATCATCGTGGTAATGGTTGCTTGGTTCGGCTTCCTTGGTTGGGGGATGCTTGAAATATTGCGACTGGCAACGGCTTACACTAAAAAGCTGTGGACGATGCTCCCTTGACTTCACGCTACGGCTTGGTTCGCACGTTTGCTTGAAAACCTGCGCGCTCGTGTCCGGGCATTCTGGCGAGGCCCAAGCCGCGAGATTGATGGCCAAAAGTTGACGGTCGCAACGGAACTGACAACGGCGTTCCGGGAGATAGCGGTAGATGAAAAATATCCTTGTGGCTGGTGGAGCGGGCTATATTGGATCGCACACATGCCTGGATCTATTCGGGAAGGGCTTTAGTCCAATCGTTTATGACAATCTGTCAAATGGCCATGCCGAATTCGTCAAATGGGGCCCGCTTGAGATCGGCGATATTCGAGATCGCAAGAGAATTGACGAAGTTCTTGCGAAATACAGGCCGGAAGCCATCATACATTTTGCGGCGGCGATAGAGGTTGCTGACTCGGTTCGTAACCCGAGCGACTACTACGACAACAACGTCGCCGGCACGATCACCTTGCTTCGAGCGGCGCAGGCAGCAGGTATCGACAAGATCGTGTTCTCCTCGACCTGTGCTACATACGGGATCCCTTCATCGATACCGATCAACGAGACTCACGTCCAGGCACCGATCAACCCATATGGCCGGAGCAAGCTGATCGTTGAGCAGATCTTGCAGGATCTCGACCGCTACCAAGCGTTTCGCTGCTTCATCCTGCGCTATTTTAATGCTGCGGGCGCAGACCCCGAAGGAAGAATTGGCGAATGGCATTCGCCTGAAACTCACGCCATTCCTATCGCAATGGACGCCGCGCTGGGCCGCCGAACGCATTTTCAGGTTTTGGGCACTGATTACGATACGCGCGACGGATCTTGCGTTCGCGATTTCGTTCACGTTCTCGATCTCGCCGACGCGCATACCCGCGCGCTTGAGCATCTCCTGAACGAGGGTACGAGCCACGCTTTGAACCTCGGAACCGGCCACGGAACGACGGTGAAAGAATTGCTCGAGACCGTTCGGAGCGTCGCAGGTAGAGACTTCGAGGTCGTACACGGGCCACGCCGCGAGGGTGACTAAGTCGATCATCGATACCGCCTGGAACTGGCACTCCAACCACCTTCCGGCCTGATTCCGTTTTCCGAAACAGCTTGCCGATGCTCGGCAGACTGCCCATATTCCCGAACGTCACGGTTCGTTAACTCCACTCGCTAGCGAAGATTTAACTCCCCGAAGGGACAATCCGCCCATCGATGGCGCGCCCCTCCGGCGATTGCATCTTCCCGATCAGGTGGCGGCCCTATGGCGCGACGTGCTCCGACGATCCTATTGGCGTCTCTTGCCGCAGCCTTCTTTGCGAGTGACGCTGATGCGCGCGATCGCCCCCTCCAGGACTCCGGTCCCCAGGCGCCGATCACGGAGGCTTCGCCTACCTTGGCTCCTTTTCAGCACGTTCGTTTCTGTCTTCGTTATCCGTCCGACTGCAAATCGGACCCAATGGAAAACGAACGTATCGACCTGACTGCCGAGAATTCTGAATTGCTGAATCGTGTCAATCGCAGCGTCAATGCAGCCATTATTCCGATGCTTAAGAGCTATGGCGCGGAACTCCAGGACGGATGGACCATTGCGCCGATCAAGGGAGACTGCAACGATTACGCCGTCACCAAGCGGCACGAGCTGCTTCAGAGCGGCCTGCCCGCCAAAGCCCTGCGGTTGTCGGTGGTCAAGACAGCGTCAGGAATCGGCCACTTGGTTGTTGTGGTCGCAACTACAAAGGCCGACTTGGTGCTGGACAATCTGACCGACACGATCCGTCCCTGGCAGAGCGCCGACTATCATTGGCTCAAGATCCAGTCAGCCGCCGATGCCAGGTTCTGGTACGAGGTCAAGGCGCCCGCGCTATCCCTGTCACAAGCCGATCGAAAGGTGCGTTTGGCCGATCGGTAACGGACTCCCGATTGCAAGCGCGCCCGGAGCGTTGACGCATCGTTACTCGACATTGCTCCGCCACGCGGAGGGTCTCGCCAAGTTAAGTTAGGCTAACCGGCCGTTCCGAACTCCGATTGATCTCACGGAAATTAGAGGTGCCCGAGCGCGCTCTCTGCACCGTTGTTTGTTCGGACGATGCCCTCGCCAGTCCGCAGCCGAGTAGGATCCCGAACACGATGAGATAACCGGGTATCTGCAACGAAAAATCAATAATTGAGTGCAGATAACTAAGTACCGCAATTCCCGTGATGGCGGCAAGCGAGGTCTGGCTCCGGTCTTTGGACCTGAGCGCCGCTCGCACAAGGATGAATAGCGATGCGGCCGCAGCGATCACGACCATCGCTGCAATCGGGATTCCCATTTCGACAGCCATTTCGAGGATTGTCGAGTGAGCATAATCCCACACACCCCAACTGCTAAGATCGGCCGCTCGCAACGAAGGGAACAAATCCGCAAAGGTGCCGGCGCCGGCCCCTAACAGCGGCCGCTGGCCGATGGCTTCGATGCAAAATCCGTAGACGGTCCACCGCCCGTCATCGAACAGCCCATGGCTTCCTATTCGGCCGGCCCCGCTCAACCACACCGCCACCACGACCAACGCCAAGCCTGCCCAACCAAGAATGGACCAGAGCCTGGGCCTAAGCTTGTTGGCGATCATCAGGCCAATAGCGGCGAGCAATCCTAGACTGGAACATATCAAACCGCCGCGCGAGCCCGTCAGCAGCAACGCAAGAAAACACGTGAGAGCAGCGGCCAAACGGAGCATCAGGTTGAAGGCTAGCTTCTCGTTCGATGGACTGAGGAGCAATAGGCGGATCGATGAATATTGAAAGGATTGCAGCGACGCAAATCCCACGCAGAACCATAGGATCGCGCCGGCACCGATGAAGGTTGCGGCAGTGTTGTGGTTGACAAAGGTCGCCGTTAGACTTCCTTGGTAGGCGACCTTTGGAGCCCACAACAGCATATTCGGCGTCAGCACCAGCGCAACCAGGCCATAGGCCGCGTACGACAGTATCGAGTATCGCGCAAACCAGATGAGCAAGTCCGCGTTGCGGTGGGACGTCCCAACGAAGAAGCCGCTCATGAAAGACGTTACAAGCAGCAGAAAATGTCCGATCGCGACCGGCGGTATTTCGGCCCGGCTTGAAATCCGGGGCAAAGTATTAAATCCAAGAAGATCGTTTGCCCTTTGCCAGATCGGATCGTCGAGTTGATCGATGAGATGCGGAACGACCTGAAGGATCGCGACGAGCCCATAGGCGAAGCAGACAGCGAGAAAGCCAGTCATTACGCGCGTCTGCCTGATTCCCATCGGCGCCGCGAGGCCGCAGAGGGTACTAATCGCGAGCAGGATCGTCCAAGTCGCTACCCATAGCTGATCCACGGATCCAAAAAATAACGGTGCCAGCGTTAGCGCCGTAATCGTCACCCAAAGCTGGATCGACTTGAACGTCTCGACCGGAAACTTCAGATATCGCCGGCGGATCATCGCGACGCCGTGTTGGTCACTGTCCCGGTCGTCCGGTCGATAAGCGTCAGCAGCTTATAGTAGTCTACGACCTTGGCGTTGGCGACATACATGACGTCCTTGGTCCGCATCTGGAAACCGGAGGCGAGCAAGTAGCCCGAGGGATCGCGCAGGTTGGCACGATAAATGGTTGGCACCCTGTCGTAGGTAAATCGCGTGGTGTCGACACCGAGCTTCTCCAGGAAGTGACGATCCTCGTAGCGGTAGACATAAACCTCTTTGGGGTCGGACTGCTGGTCATTCAATCCGCCGGCCTTGCCGATCGCCTGGGCGAGCGTCAGCGTTTCGACGTCGAACGGAATTTCGGAGTTGAACCCGAAGACGTTCTGATTGAGCGCTCCGAGCGCGGTGAACGTGGGCGCTTCGCGGGTGATGAAGATAACGTCATTCGGCCGAATGAAAATGTTTTCGCGCGGATCGTGGACCACGCGGCTCAGCAATACCCGGACGCGCTTGCCGTCGCGCTGCAGCGTAACGTAGCTTTCGATCGCCTCGAATTTGGGCCCTCCCGCGCGTGCGATCAGCGCCAGCAAGCGTTCGCCGACGCTGTTGAGAGCCAGCACGCCCGGCGTGTTCACGTCACCCAAAACGCTCACGACGCTCGAGTGCTGCTGATTGAGGCTAATGACGACCTGAGGCTCGATCGCGCGATTGCGCAGCCGCGCAACGACCGCCTGCTGTATTTCCGGTATGGTCCGCGCGGCGGCGGGAATCTCGCCGGCGTAAGGAACATAAATGCTACCCTTCTGATCGACCGCTTGCGCCGGCAAATCCACGAAGTTACCGGGACGTGCGCCCGCGGCCTGGCCGGGGGTGAACAATCCGCCCGGGGCAGCTTCGAAGATCGAGACATTGAGCACATCGCCGACGCCTACGACCTGCTCCGGCTTGGGACGCTTATCGGGAAACTCGCCTTTGAACGTGACCACATTGGGTTGCGACAGGAAGCCGATCGTGTCGGCCGAGACGTCGACCAGAGCGTAAGGCAAGGCCGCATTGGAACGCACGCCGGCAGTCGCATTGCTGTTCACAGTGTCGCTTGACGGTCCCGTCGCTGGCAGCAACGAACAGGCCGGCAACAACGCTGCGACGACAATCGCACAGAAAGAGGAACGAAATCGCTTCAACATAACGAAGGCTCGCTGGTCGCCACAACCGGCCACCCCTGGCGACCAGCGTCTGACCAGGTTCGGCCGAGCCCCTGTCGCGAGAAACGGGATAATTCGGATTCTCAAAGCCGCCCCTTAATGCCCATCGAGATTGTCAAATCTCATCTCTAATTTGACGTTAACCTTGCGGGGATCGGCCCCCAAACGCTCCATCCGACGGAGAACCTACAGGGGGACTTCGCCGCATCAAAGGGCGCAGAACGTTGTGAGATCGTGTTTGGCGGCACAAGTTGCATTCGGGTCACACTTGCCCGGGCGGCCCGTTCCAGGTGCGAAATAGTTGCAAATTTAGCCACTTGTATCGAACCGACGGTTATCTCGGCTCGACAGCAGCGCGCCTTGGGGGCGTTCGACCTTCCTCGATCCGCGCCCGCTGTGCGACTTTCGGGCGGCAAAAAGGAGCCCGTTAGCCGTCAAAAAGCATCGCTTTCGCTGGCGACCACGAATCGACGTTGTCCGGCTCATTTCACCCGTTGACCGGTCGGCCTTTGGAGCTCTGCAGGCCGGTGATTACGGCGGCTGGCCCACGATCGAGGGACGCAACTACTGGCCGCGCGAATGCCCTTCCTGCCGTTTGGATTGTAGCTGATTTTTGTCGAATGCCGTGATCTATTAGACAGAGTGATTCGTTTTTGCGGCAAGGGGATCAGGCGGCGGCCTGATCGAGCAAGCGAGTTACCAGTAGCCAAAGTATTAACCCTTACACCGGCAAAGTGGGGCTGCTCCGCCGCCCCCTGGATTTCCGCGCGCGTCGAGCGCGTAGAGGACGGAATCATTGTCATGGGATACGCCGCCGTTTCGCTAGCCATATTGGGGTTTGCGGTTGGTGCGGTTTTCCGATTGAAGGTCCTGATATTAATCCTCGCGCTGCTGCTTTTTGCGTCCATCGTCTTCTCGCTCGCCAGCGGGTTCAACTTTCTCGATACCGCGCTGACGATCATGGTGGTGCAGACGATCCTTCAAGGCAGTTATTTTCTGGGACTCGTGGCACGAGCTTTTTTCGCCGCAGAACACCGCGTACGTCACATCCTTTGATGTCGCGCCTTGATGTCATGCTTGATGTCGCGGTAGCCCGGTCGATTTTCAGGTCACAGCACTCACAGCTTTTGACACTCGGAATAGAACGTCCCGTTCGCTGCTTCGGTTCGTTCGACGCACTGCGACGGCTCTGTGATCTTGCCCGCGACCGTAAAATCATAGCCCTGATCCCTTAGAACGAGAACGTAGCGTCCAGGGGGCAGCGTAAAATCGGTCTTGTCCGGCTGCACCAGCAGCATCTCCGGGTTTCCGGCAATCGGCCGCACCCTGAACTCATATGACACGTTCCGTATGTTCCACGCGTCCGAGATCGGCGAGAAGGTCGGCTTTCCCTTGGCATCGAAGGTCAGAGCCCTCATCACCCGGGCCACCACGCGGACTTCCATTCGCTCGGGGGCGTTGCCGGCAAGGTCGCGGCGGAAAAGGACGAACTTTGCCTTTCCATCTGGAATCGTTGTCCGGCTGGGCTGATCAACCGGGGTAGACATCGCAATTCTCTTGTCCGGCACTCGTTCCGGCAGCAGATAGAGCTCGCTGAGCGAGGAATCGCTCAAGGCGTAGACGCCATAGTCGCTTGGCACCGGGAACGGCAGCGCATTCGCGGAGGCAAGTGCCCTCTTCGGATCGATGGTGGGAGAGGCCTGCTGGGGTGTCTCGGGAATCGGCGGCTTGGTTTGCGGCCTGACGAGCTTCGACAGCAGCTGCGAAGGCAAATCAATCCCCGCCCGTTCCTTGTAGAGCGCTAGGCCCGCCACGGCGCCGACCAGCACCACTCCGATGCAAAAGCGGATCAGCGTCGAAGCCAGCGACCGCGTTCGAACATCGAGAATTGGCAGCACTTGAGGGTGCCAATAAGCCCTGTTCGGAACAAAAGTATCCTCCGGAGCCTGGCTTGGCTGGTGGATCGCCCGCATCGGCGCAGGTGCCGATTCGGCCGGCGATCTCGCTGACCCGATCTGCGCAGGTACGGGTGGCGGCCCGAGCTGCTCTCGCTCCTCGCGGCGCACGGAAAAATCTTCGACCCCCTGGATGGCCGTTTCAAGCGCGGCCAAAAGCCGGTTTCGTTCGGCTTCGTCAGTCCATGACGTGTCGAGCTTCAGTCGGGCGCGCGCAAACTCATAGATTGTGAGGCGAATCTGCGAAGGATCTTCCTTCACGGTATTGATCATGCGCGAAAGAATCAGGGCATACTCGATCTCTTGCGCATGAGGCGAGACCATTCTGCGCTGATCGATATTCGAAGATTCTGAGTTCATGACCATATCGGGCTGATCCACAAGGGCCCACTACACCATTTAATCTGTTGAAAAAGAAAGTCTTTCCCTCAGCGGGTCTACTCGCATGCTCATGCCGCCAGCATTGAGACAGCTAGCTAAAGCTGCAGTTCGGGCGGATTTGCGACATCGAAGACTACCAGCTCTCGCATGGGAATCGACCTTCTCGCGCTTGGCGAACCCTTAGGCTACGTCTATTGTCAGCCTTACCAGGCTTCGTCATCTGAACAATATCTTTGAGGGGATCAGGGCATGTCGTATTTCACGAAGATCGCCGCTATCGCAATCGTCGCCGCCCTAGGCGGCATGTCGAACACGGCATCGGCTCACGGCCGCCTGTATCCCCTGACCCGCTGCGGGCCCGATCTCGCTTATCTCTGCCCGATCCACGGCTACTTCGATTCGCCACCCTTTCACTACAATCTGGCTGTCTATCCCGGCTGCATCAAGGTGGTTCCGGTGCAAACGCCCTCTGGAGTGCAGCGCCAACGGACAATCGTTTGCGGAGCACCGGAAAGGCCGATGATCTGGTGGTGGTAAAGAGCGGCGAGCCAGCCTCATACTGCAGTGGACCCGCTAGCGGCTTGTGCCCCTGTCCGTACGCGAGTTGGCGGTCGGCGGTTGCGCCGGCGCAGTGGCGACCGGTCCGTTGTTGACAGGGCCCTGATTGATACCTCTCGGCGAATATGTTCCGGTTGAGCGGACAAGATTGCCGTACATATCCCGTTGGTTTGAAACACCTGACTGCGCCAGTGCCGACGTTGCGCCGGCAAACAGGCAGAAAATTGCCAACATGAACCTCATGCTTCCTCACTCCCGCTTGAGCACTACCATAAATGAAGATGCTTTGAAATGCATCCGATGCCGTTGCTGCGCAGATCGCCCGCCAGAGCGCTGAGGCGAGGATAGACCGGGAGAGACCGTATGGAATGGGTTCTTTTCGTTTCACTGCAATGGATTGTGCTAGGAAGTCCGACCCAACCCACCACACAGCAGATTCAGTCGTTTCCCTCGGAAGAGCTTTGCAACAAAGCTGCTGAGGCCATTCGGAACGAGCTCAATGCACCGATTCCAGGCGTGCGCGTTCAAACGCTTGGACGCGTCGTTTGCCTGCTCCGAAAAGACAAATGAGGACTATTCTCAAGCCCTCAACCGAGCAGGTTCTTTCTCCCACCAATCGCTAATCAGCTTCTGCCGGTTCTTGAACTGAACCGTGAGGTCGGCGACGGGTCTGTCCTTTGCGGGAATAACGCCTTCGATTTTGCCGACCGCGAGTGCACCCTCCCGCGCGTCTTCTTCACTGTTGAACCGGTAGATCTCGAAGCCGCGATAGTTCGGCATCATGTGTTGAAAGCCGAGATGCGCCAACCAGCTAAGTTGCAGTAGCTCATTGATAGAAAGGTCGATGCGGATTTTGCCTTCCGCCGGCGCTTTCCTTCTTATTCCGGAAGCATGCCCCTTTAGCCAGCATGCCTCGCCAATGGCGTCACCGAGTATCCAGAGCTGCGCATGATAGGGATCGGTTGTTTTCGTACTGGTCAGGTGGCGTCTTTTTTGAGCAACCGCTTTGACCGCAGCCATCGCCTTCTCCACTGCCGCCGGGACGATCCCACCCTCGCGTTCACAGTGAGAGGCGACACCTCTACCAATCTCGCGTGTCGCTTCCTCCATGCCCCGAAGCCGTCCGGTCTCGAAATATGAACGTGCACAAGACCAGGACACCCACATCAACGTGGCAACCAAACAACCCAGCACCAACAGAATATCCACGGCCATTCCCCCACAGAGACCCCGAAAATCCAGCCGCAATACGGTCCAATTTAAACGGATTTGGTTAACATAGTCGTAGCCGCTCGCAATTGTTGGTAGTCGGCGCTTTATCGGCCAGCCGCCAGGCGCGCATCGATGCTGCCGCGAATATCCGCGCCGAGCGAAGCGAAGCAATCGGTAAGACGAAATATTAACCTTGCCGATAGTGCGTTCGCGGATGAACTCAATGACCAGCGTGGTGACAATCACGCAAAGCTTAAAAGGGCACGGTATCTTGGGGACCGACGTGCGCGATATTCATGCGCAGAAAGACCGTTGGCTTGCTGAAAACCGTCTATCAAGATCATCGAGGACGGTGACATTAAGCGCGACCCACAGAGCCCGCTGATGCGTTTTGGCGGAAAGCGTGCCGCGCTTTTCCTGTTCTTGCGCTATCGGGAAGAGGCGAGTGGGCGAGATGCATCAGGGATTTCGATCTCGGCGGCGGCGCAACGCAAAGGCAAGACAGACCGTTAGGCCCACGCAAGCCAGCGCCCCCTCTAAAATTTCTCTACGGGTGAAACCCGCATGAACGTGGAGAACATGACGCAATACAGCCGCGGCGATGATCGCAGCGAATAAAACAACGAGCAGATAGCTCATGCGAATTTTAGTCGGGTCCATCAGGCATTAAAACCGCCGACACTCGAGCTTATCAAGAGCTTCGTTGCACACGACGAGGCATTTTTGACCCATTGCGCCGCAACCGTTTGGCCGATGCGGCACCAAAATAAGCCTAGTCGGTTGCATTAAGTTCGTATGCTCGGCAAAACCAGTCGCCCGCGGTGCCGCTATGGTCCGGCTCTGTCCTGGAAGTGAGCCGAAGGCGAGCGCATGAATGACGACGATTTCGAATACCTGCTGGACCAGCATGGCCATCGCATTCTCGTCGGTCTTACACCAAGCGAGATGGTCGAATTCGAGCAGTCGGACAAAGTTCGGCACGATAGCTCGACTGGACTGCCGTTAATTTCAGCCGAAGGGCACCTTCAGCCGCGCCGGGAAAAAGATGGGCTCGAGCTCTTAAAACACGCACTGGCACGGTCGGCTCTGATCGAAGCGCAAAGCGCAACCAAACACTGACGTGCCCAAATAGAATGCCCGCGAATCCAAGCGGATCGGCCTGCTTCGCCGGCGATTAATACGGCGCAGGCTGATAGGCGACCGGGCCATAATACATCCGACACTGGAAGAATGGACCCCAATTGGCGGCCGGATAGATGTAGCTGTATGGCGACAGGCTGTTGCTGTGGCTGTCGTCATAATGCAGGGCATGCAGGCAATAGCCGAACCTATGCGCGTATGTCCTCGCCTCCGATGGTCGGGAAGTTAATGCAGCAAAGACCAGCACTGCGAGTGCAAACAGTCCGACCCTTCTCATAACGCCCTCCGCGAAGCAGTTTTGCTGAACAAGAATAGGTTCAAAGGATTAAGGCACAACCGACGACATTGTGACCGTGCGGCCATAAGAAGCAAGGCCCAAGAAGCCTGACCGACGTCGGGCCAAGAGATGTCAGGGCCAACTACGTCAGGCCAAGACAAGAGGTCAGGGGCCCGGATAGACCGAAGCGCGATCGACCCCCAGCCGGTCCCCACTAAAATCAAGAGCCGGCCTGAATATCGCGGGAACCAAGCACCCCCGATGACGGTTTAAACCGAAATCAGGAGCGGACCCATGAAGACCTTCGCTGGACCCAGAGTGATAACCCTTGGCCTACTCGCCGTGATCCTTCCGGTCGGATTGGCTCTCGCCCAAGGCAGCGATGTGCCTTCCGGATCGGTCGGCGCGCCGAGCGGGATGGCCGGTGTCGGCTCCCCGCCCAGCACCGGCACGGCGCCGCCTCCGCCCATTACAGGGCAAGCGGCGCCGCCCGCACCCACTGCGGTGCAAGGGGTTGCCGAGGAGGCCCCGAGCTCTACGGTCGGAATGTCCCGACCAGCCCCGGATGGATCGACCAAGATCGTCCCGGCGCGACGCTGCAGCACCGCAGCGCATGAGACCGATGGAACGACCACCTGCATTGGCATTCCAGAGCGCGGTATTCGACGCTAGCTAGCTTCCGGATGCCATAGTACCGTTCTGATATTACGTCAGCCGATACAAAATTCCATCCGGGCTCGTGTTTGTTCTGGTCAGCTCGCGGAGAGGCCGCGAGGTCACGATCTCATCCTTTCCACAATCGTCGTTGAGGAACGGCCAACAACGAGCGGAACGAGCGCAACCCTCCCTCCGCGCGACTTCACGAGGTCGCCACCCACCACTTTATCTTCCGTATAGTCGGCCCCCTTTACCAGGACATCCGGACAGATCGCATCGATCAGGGCCAAGGGCGTGTCCTCATCAAACAGCACGACGAGATCGACCGCCCTGAGCGCGCCCACGATCCGAGCACGGTCTGCCTCGGTCTGGATCGGCCGCGTCGGCCCCTTTAGCCTCCTGACTGAAGCATCTGAATTGAGCCCGACGATGAGACGGTCGCCCTCAGCGGCCGCCGACGTAAGCAATTCGATATGGCCGGCATGCACGAGATCGAAGCACCCATTGGCAAAGACGACGCGCTCACCCGCCAACCGCCAAGCGTTAGCCATCTCAGCCGCAGCCGCAAGATTCGTCAGAGCACCCGGGTGATAATCCGCTTCCGACGCGCGCAACAGCGCCGTATTTAGTTCCTTTCGGCTAATGACGGCGGTTCCGAGCTTGCCGACCGCAATTCCAGCAGCGAAGTTCGAGATCACCGCCGCATCGTCGATTGGCAACCCTTCGGCCATAGCGACGGCCAGCGCGGCCAGCGCCGTATCGCCTGCACCTGAAACGTCCGCGACTTCCTGGGCGACGGTGGTGATGTGGCGCGCGGGTTGCCCCGGCGAAAACAGTGAAAGCCCGGCTTCGCCGCGAGTAACCACCAGTGTCCCCGCAAACTGCTTTGTCAGTTCGAGAGCTGCCGCCTCAAGGTCCTGATCGGTGGCGCACGGCAACCCGGTCGCTGCCGAAAGCTCGCCTGCGTTCGGTTTGATGACGTCGGCGCCACGGTAGACTTCAAAAGTGCGCCGCTTAGGATCGACAAGCACGCGCTTGCCAGCCGATTTGGCCGCACCGATCACTTCCAGCAGCACGCGATCACCGAACACGCCCTTGGCGTAGTCCGACAATACCACGATGTCGGCTTTTGAAATCGCGGCCCCTGCCGCACGAATTATCCGCTCTTCGACCTCGGACGCGAGGCGCCCGGTCAATTCGCGATCGATCCGGACCAACTGCTGACGACCGCTCACGATGCGGGTTTTGCTGATGGTCGGCCGACCAGGGTCCACCACGAGCCACTCCGGCGAAATCCCGGCATCGGACAAAAGAGTTCTTATATCTTCACCGTCGGCATCCGAGCCGATTGCTCCGACCAAATGGACAGCGCAGCCGAGCGACGCGATATTCATCGCAACGTTTGCGGCACCGCCAGCAACGGTCCTCTCGTGATTATGAACGAGCACGGGGACCGGCGCCTCGGGCGAAATGCGCTCGATCCTGCCGGTCAGGTAACGATCGACCATGATGTCGCCGATCACGGCAACGATCTTCCGCGGTCCATCGCTGGATCGCAAACTTAGGTCCTTCGATATAGCCGACCGCATATCAACCTCTTGAATGGTAGCCGCGCCGAAACCTGGAGTCTAAGGCTTGCGCCGCGTCGCATCTTACGGCGCGTTTATACCCCCAACGAAGGGTTAACTACACGAAAAGTCCGAAGATACGCCTCCTTGCACGCTCCCTTGGCAAGCTTCTTGCGATTGTCTGGTCTGAACGTCGAAATCCCATTTGTAGTGTACCAGGACGGGGCAGCACATGGCGGACCAGTACTATCTTGAGACAACAGTGACCGAGCGCAGGAATCAGCCAGACCGGGTTCGCACGCGCGCTAACAAACGTTTCGTTCAGGACGAAAGGCGCAGACAAAAGGAAACCGAAAACAACCGCGCGGCGGCGGTGCGGATCAGGAACATGATCGCGGCGCTCGAACGCGCCGCATCCAGCCTCAACGCCAGCATCGATGCCATTCTGGAAGGATCTCAGGTCCGCGACCCCACAAGCTTCGCCTACCCGGTCGGGGCAAGAGCGATGTGCGCACGCCGGGACAACATCCAGAGCACCATTGCCGTTTTGTCCCGGCAGTTGGCAAAGATCAATGACCCTGAAACGGATTTCTAAAGCCCCCTATCCTTCGCGAGCCCCCACGCAATGATTGCCGACAGCGACCGACATACTTCGATGCATCTCGACCCGCCAACCACCTGGACGCAGGTCTGGCATCTATGGACCGTGATTGTCCCGCGGCGATCGATCACGGGGCGCCTCGTCCATGGCAGGGTATGGCGGCGCCATGACGGACACCGTTGGATCTATAAGAAGTTCATCGAGTACGCGCATGACGGAAGCGAGTGATCGGAGATCCATCGGAAGGACGAAGATATCCAAAGGCGCGCTGCTGTTTTTCAGCGAAGGCGCCGGCGTCCATGCTTGCACGGTTCACGACGTCACAAATTCCGGTGCCGGTATTCGCCTCCAGGGCCTGAAAATCATGCCGCTGGAATTTGCATTGTCCTTTGACAATTTCAGATCGGTTCGGATGTGCCGATTGGTTTGGCGCCAGGGCGATTTTTTTGGCGTGGCGTTTGAAAGCTGATCGACCGACCCTTGAGCTTCGCGCGGCTGGCGATTGGGTGGATTGGCCTGATCTTGCGTTCGCGGCTTGGGGAACGCTATCCCGCAGCTTGCCTCGGTCACGGCCGGAAATTTGCCTGGTTAATCCGGCGTTCCTCTTAAGCTACCCCTCTTAACGCCGTATTATACGGTTCCCGCCTCCATGCTTTTCTGCGATTCGGCTATTCGGCTCGCTGACACGGCCGGCGGAAGTAGTGGACGATGCCCCGCTTAAGCGGGCGGCAAAAGCCCGATCATGCTACCCTTGAGTCGGTCTCAACCGACGGGCGTTTCTGCAAATGACACTTCAAGCGATGCGGATTGCCGTACTGGTGCCGTGCTTCAACGAGGAGGCCGCGGTCGCAACGGTCGTCGGCGATTTTCGTAAAGCGCTGCCGTCGGCCCAGATCTATGTCTACGACAACAATTCGTCTGATCGGACCGCCGCGGTCGCCCGCGAGGCGGGTGCTGAGGTGCGCAGCGAATACCGCCAGGGCAAGGGCCATGTGGTCCGGCGCATGTTCGCCGACGTCGACGCCGACGTCTATGTGCTGGTCGACGGCGACGCAACTTACGATGCGCCGAGCGCGCCGCGCATGATCGATGTACTGCTGTCGGAGCATCTCGATATGGTCGTGGGCCTTCGCGTCGATCAGTCCGAAGCGGCCTACCGGCGCGGCCATCGCACCGGCAACTGGATGCTGACGAGCTTCCTGTCGCAGGTGTTTGGCAAGGCCTTCAAGGATATTCTCTCCGGCTATCGCGTGTTCTCGCGCCGCTTCGTCAAATCGTTTCCGGTACTGTCAGACGGATTTGAAATCGAAACCGAGCTGAGCGTTCATGCGCTTGAGCTGGCGCTGCCGGTCGCCGAGGTCGAAACGCCCTATTATGCGCGGCCGGAGGGATCGTTCAGCAAGCTCAATACCTGGCGAGACGGTTTGCGGATTATCGGCACCATTTTAAAGCTCTACCGGTCGGAAAAGCCATTGCGCTTCTTTACCGCGATCGGGATTTTTCTGGCGCTGCTCTCGATCGCCCTCGCCGTTCCGATCGTCGTCACCTACCTGGAAACCGGCCTTGTCCCCCGGCTGCCGACCGCGGTGCTGTCGATGGGCCTGATGATCGTGGCGTTGTTGTCGGCATCGTCGGGACTGGTACTGGATACGGTGACGCGCGGTCGCCGCGAAATGAAGCTGCTGGCCTATCTGTCGCAGCCTCCCGCTAGCACGAAGTGACGCGGCGCGGGTTGGCGGGCGCAGACGATGGACGGCGCGATCGCCCGGGGCAACACGGGCCAAGAACTCATCTGCAGAGATACGCGGGTATCTCCACCACCTACAGAAGTTAGAGCTTTTGAGGACCAACCCTTCATCTCTAACTTCTAAACAGAAAAAGGGTCGCGAAAACCCGGACGCCTGAAGCAAGGAAGCAGGGCTCGCAGGTTTTATTTCTGCCTCCCGCATCAACGGTTGCTTCCAGCGGATACAGCTTAAACCCGCCGCGATCAGCAGCACGCAGATGAGGTGCGTCGTCCGACTTGGCTCACGTGCAGTTCGGGACTCGACCAAAATGGCCTTTTTTGGCTTTAAACTCGCCCTTTTTGAGCCTCAATAGATCGCGGTAAACTAGGTGGGGCCTGAGTAAGTGATGGCAGAATTCCTCGTATATCGGAGGGGACCGATGCAGCGAAGATTTCTTAGGGCCGACTGGATGGCGGTGGCTATTTGGGTGACAGGCTTGATGCCGTGGTTGGCGGTTGTTTGGTGGGCCCGGTACTAAAAGCTTTGGTACTTCGTCCCGTCCGCTGCTCCTCGCGCGGACGGGAGTTTTTTATGGCCCACGCGGCCGAATTTTAAGCGCGAAGAGGGAAGCCAAAAAGTGAGGGCCCCGGATCGCTCCGAGGCCCCGCGCTCGCCTCCGGGGTACATCCGCCCGGTCCGCCGTGGCGCGCCGATCTTGGCATCGGTGACGGGGATGTCAACGGGTGGCTTCACTTCCCGCGCTCCGGAGTCTCGCCGATCACGATGGCACGGAGGGTGAGGGATTCGGAGTCGCCAAGCGTCGCACCGAGGGTAGCAGCACGGAGGACGGGGCGAAACCGCTTGTGATGCTGCCGTCAGAAAAACCCGGCGCTCAAATCCAAGCCGGTTGGCTTAGTTTGTCTTCATTATTCGCCGATAATGCGACCTTATGTCTTCGTCGCATTCGCAAGCGCGCTGCCTCACCCTGCCAATTTCATTGATCCGAATGTGGCCCCGCGCGTAGGTGATTAATCCCGCCTCCTGCAATTCGCTCGCAGCTCCAGTCACACTGGTACGCTGGACCCCCATCATTTGGGCCAAAAACTCCTGAGTCAGCAGAAGTTCGGGTCCGGCAAGCTCGTGCATTCGTAGTAACCATTTGCACGTGCGGGCTTGCACGTCGTGAACCGCGTTGCAGGCAGCCGTCTGCTGCACCTGAGTCAAAAGGAAGTGCTCGTAGTCGAGAAGCAGCTTCTTTAAAGCTGGAAATTCGTTGGCGACGCCTTCAAGTCGATCAGACGATATGACCGACGCCACCCCGGAAGCCTGCATAACAGCGCGGTTCATAGATACTCGACCATCAAAGGCGTGACCGGCACCGAATGCTCCATCCTTGCCGATCATCCCGGTCTCAATCGCATCGCCGCTTCTCAACTCGACGACGCAAGAGATCACGCCGGAATGCGGGAAATACACCTTGTCGATTTGTTGGTCGGGTTCGGCAAGCACTTGGCCACGAGGCAAGTCGACCAGCAACAGCTGCGACGTTATCCAGTTCAAAACGTCTGGCTCAAGTCGGTTTAAAAGGAAGTTGTTGTTTCGCTGCTGCATTGGTGCGCTCCCTAGCCGTGCAGACGGGAGCACAACACGCTCTCAGCCACCG
>VAZV01000183.1 GCA_005884765.1 Alphaproteobacteria bacterium | reverse complement strand
TCCGCCTCGCGCGGAATCTCCTGCAAATAAGCCGCAAACAGCGGCCCGGGCTTGATGGTCTCAAGATAAGGCGCAAGCTCGGTCTTCAAGCCATTGGAATACTGGAATGGAAAACTAAAGGCGTAAGGCTCGACAAAGAAGTCAAAGGGGTTGACGACAATCATCTCGGCCGTGAAATCGACTTCGATTTTCAGTTCAGTCGCCTTCTCCGGAAAGACATAGCGCGCCAGCCAATTGCCCTGCGGGTCTTGCTGCCAGTTCACAAAATGGTTCGAAGGGCTAACCTTGAGCGAATAGCTCAGGACGGGCGTGCGCGTATGCGGCGCCGGGCGCAGGCGAATGGTTTGCGGGCCGAGGTCGATAGGTCGGTCGTATTTGTAGTGCGTGACGTGGTGTAGTGCGACAAAGATCGACACAGGCCGAGTGCTCCAGCAGCTTTTTTAAGCAGAACACTGCTCACCCCGGGGATCAAGCACTAACAACGGGCAGCGGGTGCCTATGGGGCGGGCGGACAGAGTTCCTCCGTCCCCGTCATTGCGAGGAGCGAAAGCGACGAAGCAATCCATGGCTCCGCCTGTGGTGGTATGGATTGCTTCGCGGAGCCTGTCATCGGGCGCGCATTCGCGCGACCCGTTGGCTCGCAATGACGAAGTGGAGGCAGGTGCCAATCATCACATCGTAGCCCCGAGCACCCAGGGCGCGAATTCGGCGCCGCCGAAATCAAAGCTCTCGCTCTTGGTCGGCTGGCCCGACGCCGTCTTCAGCATCAGATCGAAAATCCGCTGGCCGCATTGCTGCACGCTCTCCTCGCCGTCGAGGATGGTGCCGCAATTGACGTCCATGTCGTCTTCCATCCGCTTGTACATCGGCGTGTTGGTAGCAGACGAGGTTGGCGCCGCCCGCCACTTGACCCGTCGCCGCCACCGGGTCGTAGCCGGGCGTGTCCATGAAGACAAAACCCTTTTTGGTGACGGGTTCGGCGTAATTGAGGACATCGACGAGGTTGGTGCTGCCGGCCTTGGCCATCGCGCCAAGCGACTTTTCCAGAATGGTGGTGAGCCCGCCGGCCTTGTTGCCAGGGCTCGGATTGGCGTTCATCTCGGCGCCTTCGCGCGCCGTGTATTCCTCCCACCAGCGCATCAGGCCGACCAGCTTTTCGCCGACCTCGCGGCTAACGGCGCGGCGCGTCAACAGATGCTCGGCGCCATAGGTCTCCGGCGTTTCTGACAGGATCACGGTGCCGCCATGCCGCACCAGAAGGTCGCTCGCTGCGCCCAGCGCCGGATTGGCCGAGACGCCGGAATAGCCGTCCGAGCCGCCGCATTGCAGCGCCACCGTCAACTCGCTCGCCGCGACCTGTTCGCGCTTGACCTTGTTGGCATCAATGAGCGCTTCGCGCACGAAGGCGACGCCGGCTTCCACCGTCTTGCGGGTGCCGCCGACTTCCTGGATGTCCATCGCGCGCAAGCGGCCGGCTAGCTTCTGCTCCTGCATCAGACCACCGATCTGATTGACCTCGCAGCCCAGGCCCAGCACGACCACAGCGGAAAAATTCACGTGCCGCGCGTAACCGCCGAGCGTGCGCCGCAGCAGCGCCAGCGGCTCGTCCTGCGTCATGCCGCAGCCGCTCTTGTGCGTCAGCGCGACCACGCCATCGACATTGGGAAAATCGGCCAGCGGATTGTCGCCGGAGAACGGATTCTTCTTGAAGACATCGGCAACGAGTCCCGCGACATGGGCGCTGCAATTCACCGAGGTGAGGATGCCGATATAGTTGCGGGTCGCGACCCGTCCGTCCGGGCGGCGGATGCCGTCGAACGTCGCGGGCAGATCGAAATTCGGCACCGGCTTGACGTCGGCGCCGAACGCGTAGTCCTTGGCGAAATCGCCCATGCCGCAATTCTGGGTGTGGACGTGCTGGCCCGGTGCGATCGGCGCAGTGGCAAAGCCGATGATCTGGCCGTAGCGCCGGATCGGCTCGCCGACCGCAATGGCGCGGGTCGCGACCTTGTGGCCTGCAGGAATCCGCTCTGATGTCGTCACGCCGTCGGCCACCACCATGCCCGGCGGCAGGCTCGAGCGTGCGATCAGCACGCTGTCGTCAGGATGCAATCGGATGACGGGTGCTGGGGCCATGGGATGTCTCCTTTTCTCGCTTTCACCTCTCCCCGTTCTTTACGGGGAGAGGTCGGACTGCGAAGCCGTCCGGGTGAGGGGCGAGGCACGCTGCCGAACATTACCACTCCGTTCGGTGAGGGAGGCCCCTCACCCCAACCCTCTCCCCGCCAAGAGCGGGGCGAGGAGAAGTATACCGCGTCCTGACGTCAGGCCCTACCGCCCGATTCCTTGCGGGTCTGCGCCACCTGCATCTTGGCGTAGGTCGACATCAGTCCGACTTCGTTCGACAGGGTCACCAGCTTGAAACCCATGTTAATCGCGCGCAGCGCGCCGTCGGCGCCGCTGCAGTGGATGCCGGGATTAAGGCCGCGTTTGCCGCATTCCTTCACGATCTTCTCATAGATCTTGAGGATTTCCGGCTCTTCGCGGTCGAGCTTTGGCACCAGCCCATAGGAGAAGCCGAGATCGGAGGGGCCGATATAGACGCCGTCGATGCCCTGGACGTCGAGGATCGCTTCCATGTTACCGACCGCGGTTTTGGTCTCCATCATCGGCAGCAGCACGATCTCCTCGTTGGCGGTCTGCTGATAGGTACCGGCCGAGCCGTACATGCCTGCACGGATCGGGCCGTTGGAGCGGACACCCTTCGGCGGATATTTGGAATACGCGACGAGGTTTTTGGCTTCCTCCGGGGTATTGATCATCGGGCAGATCACGCCATAGGCGCCGCCGTCGAGCACCTTGCCGACGACGCCAGGCTCGTTCCAAGGCACGCGGACCATCGGCGTCACCGGATGGCCGTGCATTGCCTGGAAACACTGCACCATCGATTGATAATCCTGCACGCCATGCTGCATGTCGACGGTGACGCTGTCGAAGCCGCATTGCGCGATCACCTCGGCGGAAAAGCCCGAGGGGATAGCCAGCCAAGCGTTGACGACCGCTTTACCCGAGGCCCAGACTTTCTTGACGTTGTTAGCCATTGGTCGCGTTTCCTTTGTCGTGTCTCAAAATACTTCGGCAGCCTAGCTGACAGCTCGTTGGATGCTGACTTCGCTGACGCCGACTTCGCGCGCGGTACTCACTATCGCCGCCCAGGTATCGTCAGGCAAGGGCACGCCGTTTTTGGTGCGCTCGGCGCGCATTTTCCGCTCGGGATCGCCGGGAATCAGCACGGTGTCGACGCCGGCGACCGGTTTGGTGGCCCGGATGAAGTCGACATAGCGCGAGATTTCGCCATCGAAGAAATTATCGGTATCGACCACCTTGGGATCGATATAGAACGACAACATGCCGTTGGCGAAACGCCGGTCCGCCGCCGTCGCCCCGGTTCCGGTCAACGCGCCGCCGAGCAATTCGCAGATGAAGGCGAGGCCTGAGCCTTTGTGCTCGCCAAACGCGCGGATCGCGCCGGTGCCTTTGGTATGGTCGCGCGGTCCCTCCGCCGTGTGCGGTCCGTACAGAACGGCGGGGTCTTCACTCAACGCGCCATCGCCATCGATCAGCGCGCCCTTGGGCAATTTTTTGCCGCCGCGGCTTGCCACCAGCACCTTGCCTTCGGCGACGATCGAGGTGGCGAAATCCAGCACGATCGGATCCTGCCCCTTGCGCGGAATGCCGACGCAGTAGGGCGCGGTCGATAGCCGCTTCTGAACACCGCCAAAGGGCGCGACCAACAGCGAGCCGGCGGCGTTGACGAAATGCACCGACACCAGTCCTTCGGCTGCCGCCATCTCGGCCCAGTCGCCGACCCTGCCGATGTGCCCGGCATTGCGTAATGCGATCGCTGCCAATCCGGCTCTCTTGCATTTCTCGATGCCGATCTTGACGGCCTGCGGCGTCACCGTTTGCCCATAGCCGAACTTGCCGTCGATCACCGCCAGCGAGGGCGTGTCGACGACGATCTCGACTTTCTGATCGGGAACCACCGAGCCCATCTTCTTCCATCTGATGTAGACCGGAACCCGGATCACGCCGTGGCTGTCATGGCCGGTGAGATTGGCGGTCGCGAGATATGTGGCGATGCGCTTCGCTTCCTCGGGCGAGGATTCCGAGTGGGTGAACACGTCGGCGACGAAGTCGATCAGTCTCTGAACTTGTACGGTAACCATGCGTGGTTTTCGGCCTCTCAGGTGTCGCTTTAGCCAATCTCATTTCAGCAGCAGCGCTTTTCGATCCCGGCGCCGGTTTTCACGACCGGCTTGGGCCGCACTTTGAGCGAAAAATCGCGCTGATGTCCATGGCTTAGCTCCGGATGAGCATCATGCAAAATTGCGCTCACTCAGCGCTTTCCGGGGTGTAAAAGAAAGGTCGCGGATCGGCGACCGGCCATGGCGATCATGGTTCGGTGGGCTTGTTGCTTCGCTTGATCTGCCGACCGAATTGCAGGAGTGATCCCGCCATGCCGCATTTCACCATCGAATATTCCGCCAATCTCGATGCCCGCCTCGATATGGGAGCGGTCGTCGAAGTCGTTCGCAAGGCCGCGGTAGAGACCGGCATTTTCCCGCTCGGCGGCATTCGCGTCCGCGCGGTCAGGTGCGAACATTACGCCATCGCCGATGGAGGGGCTGACCTGGGTTTTCTCGATATGGTGCTGCGGCTCGGCGAAGGCCGCGATCTTGCCACCCGCAAGAAGGCGGGCGAACATATCTTCAAGGCGCTGTCTGCCTATCTCGATCCCGTGTTTGCACAAAGCAAGTTTGCGCTGTCGTTCGACATGCAGATCAACGACAAGGAGACGAGCTGGAAACGCAACAACATCCACGACGCTTTGAAGGTAGAATAAATCTGATGCCGATTCCGCAACACGTCTTCGATCCGCCCTTTAACATCATCAGGAGCAGTCACGTCGTGCTCGACGTGACCGACCTGAATGCCAGCCGCGAGTTCTATGAAAGTGCGGTCGGGCTACATGTCGAGGATCGCGACGATAGCGCCGTGTACCTGCGCGGCAGCGAGGAACACCAGCATCATTCGCTGGTGCTGCGCCAGGCGCAGGCCGCCGCCTGCAACCGCCTGGGCTTCAAAGTCGGCAACGACGACGATCTCGAAAAGGCCGCCGTATTCTTTTCAAAGAACGGTATCGATCACGCCTTTGCCAAGCAGCCGTTCCAGGGCCGCACGCTGCAATTCACCGATCCCTTCGGCTTCCAGATTGAGCTCTACACCGCGATGGAGAAGCGCCCGCATCTGCTCCGCCGCTACGATCTCTACAAGGGCTGCCATCCGCAGCGGCTTGATCATTTCAACGTGTTCGCCGCCGAAGTGCAGGACACAATGGATTTCTACACCCGGATCGGATTTCGGCTAACCGAATACGCCGAGGAGGACGGGCCCAACGGCCGTATCGCCGCCGCCTGGCTGCATCGCAAGGGCAATGTGCACGACTTCGCCCTCACCAACGGCAAGGGCCCTCGCTTGCACCACTTCGCCTATTGGGTGCCGACCGCGATGAACATTTTACACCTCTGCGATGTGATGGCCGCGAGCGGTTTTGTGAAGAACATCGAGCGTGGGCCCGGCCGCCATGGCATTTCCAACGCCTTCTTCCTCTATATCCGAGATCCCGACGGCCATCGCCTCGAGCTCTATACCAGCGACTATTTCACCATGGACCATGATCACGCGCCGATGCGCTGGTCGCTAAAGGACCCGCGGCGGCAGACGCTGTGGGGCGCGCCCGCGCCGCGTTCCTGGTTCGAGCAGGGATCGCCGTTCCGCGGACAGAAGGTGCGCGAGCCGCAATTCGTCGCCGACGTGACCGTCGCCGACTAGGAACCGCGATGAAACATGTCGCAGTAATAGTCAGTTTGGCCTTATCAACGATGACATCAGCTCAAGCCGTCGAACTCAAGCTTATTGCAGGTGGATCGCTGACCGGCTTGCTCAAGGAGCTCGGCCCGCAGTTCGAGAAGACCACCGGCCACAAGCTTGCCATCCACTTCGATTCCACGCCGAATATCATTGCACGCATCAATTCGGGCGCACCTTTCGATCTGGCCGCGGTGCCCGTCGATGTCTTCAAGGACGCCACCGCGCAAGGCCATTTCGCTCCCGGGCCGATGGTCGACATCGCCCGCGTCGGCTACGGCATCATCGTCCGCACTGGGGCGCCCAAGCCCGACATTTCCACGCCCGATGCCTTCAGAAAGGCTCTGCTCGATGCGAAATCAATTGCATCCGTGCCGGCAAGCGCGGCCGGCGCCTATATCGCCAAGGTTTACGAGCGCCTCGGCATTGCCGAGGACATGAAGGCCAAGACCAGGGTCCAGTCGGCTCCGACCGCGATCGCGCCGGCCGTCGCCAAGGGCGACGCCGAACTTGGCATATTCCTCACCAACGTATTGAACGCCGCCGGTGTCGAGCTCGTCGGCCCCTTCCCGGCCGATTTGCAGCAGGAGCTGCTTTTCAGCGCGGCGGTCGCAGCCGATAGCAAAGAGACCGACGCTGCCAAAGCGTTCATCGATTATTTGCGTACGCCACCTGTGACCGCAGCGATCAAGGCTGCCGGCTTGAATCTCCCCTGAGCAGGACTTTCATGGTATTACATCGCTTCGCAACCTATTCCACGGGCGGCAAAACCGGATATGGCGCCGTGATCGATGGTGGCATCGTCGATCTCTCAACACGCTTTGGAAACGAATATCCAACGCTGCGCGAAGCGATTGCCGCTGGCGCGTTGACGAAACTCGCCGAAGATGCATCGCGGCGCTCGCCGGATCATGCGCTGGAGGAAGTCGCTTTTCTCCCGCCGATCCCCTCCCCGGAAAAGATCATCTGCATCGGCGTGAACTATCCCGACCGCAACGCCGAATATAAGGACGGCGAGGCAGCGCCGAAATACCCGAGCATCTTCATGCGCACGCCGCGTTCTTTTGTCGGCCATGACGCGCCGCTGGTGCGCCCGCGCGCCTCGACGCAGCTCGACTATGAAGGCGAAGTGGCGCTCGTCATCGGCAAGGCCGGCCGCCACATCCCGGAGAGCACGGCGCTCGATCACATCGCCGCGGTGACGCTCTGCAATGAAGGCACTATCCGGGACTGGGTGCGGCATGCGAAGTTCAATGTGACGCAAGGCAAGAATTTCGATTCCACCGGCAGCCTCGGCCCCTGGCTCGTGCCCTACGGCGACGAGGCGCAGATTGCCGATATCCGGCTGACCACGAAGGTCAACGGCGAGATCAGGCAGGACGATCGCACCTCGCGCCTGATCTTTCCCTTCCGCTATCTCATCAACTATATCTCGACCTTCACCACGCTCATGCCGGGTGACGTCATCGTCACGGGTACGCCGACCGGTGCCGGCGCGCGGTTCGATCCGCCGCGCTATCTCAAGCCTGGCGATGTCGTCGAGGTCGAAGCCGAAAATATCGGCGTGCTGCGTAACGCCGTGGTTGACGAAGCCTGAATAAAATCGCAAGCGATTGGATCCGACAATGACTTCCATGACCGGCGGCGAAGCGATCGTAAGCGGCCTTGTCGTGCACGGCGTCGACACCGTGTTCGGGCTGCCCGGCGCGCAAGTTTACGGCCTGTTCGACGCCTTCCAGCAGGCGCAGTTGAAGGTGATCGGCGCGCGGCACGAACAGGCCTGCGGCTACATGGCCTATGGTTATGCGCGCTCGACCGGCAAGGTGGGCGTGTTCAGCGTCGTGCCCGGCCCTGGCGTGCTCAACGCCGGGGCGGCGCTCTTGACGGCGTTCGGATCGAACGAACCGGTGCTTTGCCTCACCGGACAGGTGCCGACGCAATTCCTCGGCAAGGGCCGCGGCCATCTGCACGAGATGCCGGATCAGCTCGCGACGCTGCGAACCTTTGTGAAGTGGGCCGAGCGCATCGAATATCCCGATGCCGCGCTGACGCTGGTCTCGCGCGCCTTCCAGGAGATGCTGTCGGGCCGCCGCGGGCCGGTAGCGCTGGAAATGCCCTGGGACGTCTTCACGCAAGTCGCGGAAGTCGGCCCGTCAAGGCCGTTCGATCTGTTTCCGCCGCCGCAGCCCGATCCCGATCATATCAAACGCGCCGCCGCACTGGTCGCGGCCAGCAAGGCGCCGATGATCTTCGTCGGCAGCGGCGCGATCCATGGGCGCGAGGAAATCCTCGAGCTGGCGGAGATGATCGACGCCCCGGTGGTGGCGTTCCGCAGCGGCCGCGGCATCGTCTCCAACGCGCACGAACTAGGGCTAACGATGGCGGCAGCCTATCGGCTCTGGCCGCACACCGATTTGATGATCGGGATCGGCACGCGGCTCGAACTGCCGACGATGTCGCGCTGGCCATTCCGCCCCGACGGGCTGAAGTCCGTTCGCATCGACATCGATCCCGCCGAGATGCGGCGGTTCACGCCCGATGTCGCCGTGATCTCGGACGCGAGGACCGCGACCTACGAATTGCTCGCGGCCGTGCGAAAGGCCGGCTACCAGAAGAGTAGCGGCCGCCGCGCCGCGATCCGCGAAGCTTCCGCGGCGGCATTGCAGGAGATCCAGAAGGTTCAGCCGCAGATGGCGTACCTGAACATTTTGCGGGAGGTGCTGCCGCACAATGCCATCGTCACCGATGAATTGTCGCAGGTCGGCTTCGCCTCCTGGTATGGGTTTCCGGTCTACGAGCCGCGCACCTTTATCACTTCAGGCTATCAGGGTACGCTCGGTTCGGGCTTTCCCACCGCGCTTGGCGCCAAGGTCGCGCATCCGGATCGGCCGGTGGTCGCCATCACCGGCGACGGCGGCTTCATGTTCGCGCTACAGGAGCTTGCGACCGCGGTACAGTTCAAGATCGGCGTGGTGACGCTGGTGTTCAACAACAACTCCTACGGCAATGTGCGGCGCGACCAGCGCCAGCGCTTCGATGGCCGCGTGGTGGCGGCCGACCTCGTCAATCCCGACTTCGTCAAGCTCGCCGAATCCTTCGGCGTTGGAGCGGCGCGCGTGACTTCCCCCGACCATTTCCGCCCCGCCCTCGAAAAGGCGCTCGCGGACGGCGGTCCATATTTGATTGCGATCGAGGTGCCCAGGGATTCCGAAGTAACGCCGTGGACCTTCATCCATCCGGCGATGCCGTAAGTTATCCTCCGAGTTACGCGCGTCAATGCGCCTTGCGGAAGGTCAGATTGATGCGCTGGTGGCCCAGCAAATTGTGTTCGCCGTCGGCGAGCGGCGCCACCCCATGGAAAAACAGCCGCGACGGCCCACCCCACACGACGATATCGCCATGCTCCAGCCGAAAGCGGCGCGGCCTGTCTGAGCGCTCTGGTCCGCCGAACAGGAAAATCGCGGGCAAGCCCAGCGACACCGAGACGATGGGGTTGCCGAAATCCCGCTCGTCCCTGTCCTGATGCAAGGACATCCGCGCGCCAGGCTGGTAGCGATTGATCAGGCAGGCATCGGGTAAAAAATCATCAAAGCCCGCCGCGGCGGCCGCCCGTCCGGCCAGCTCGCGAAAGACGGATGGCATTTCGGGCCAAGGTTTGCCGGACTGCGGATCGATGCCGTCATAGCGATAGCCGCTGCGATCAGTCACCCAGCCGGCGTCACCGCAATTGGTCATCGCCACCGACATCTGATGTCCGCTCCGAGTTGACATGTGGCGGAACGGCGTGTGAGTGATGATGTCGTGCAGCGCTGCGATCAAGTCCTGTTCGACCGATCTTGCGAAAGCGCGCAGCAGCACCGCGCCTTCCGCGATCGATTGCTGGCAGGTGCGGGGATCGGCAACGCTTTCAAACAAATCGCCAGTCAATAGCCAGCACTCACTTCGCGTCGTGGAAGATCACACCGACCGTATGGCGATGGCCGGAGCGGATGCGGCTGACGCCGTGTCGCAGATTAACGCGGTAGAACCCGCGCGTCCCCTGCACCGGGCGATGGTGCACGGCAAAGGCGACCGCATCGCCTTGGCCGAGCGGCACCACTTCAGGCCGCGACTGCATGCGCGGGCGCTGTTCCGTCAGGACGAACTCGCCGCCGGTGAAATCGCGCCCTGGTTCCGACAAGAGGATCGCAACCTGCAGCGGGAACACATGCTCGCCGTAGAGATCCTGATGCAGGCAATTGTAATCACCGGCCCCATATTGCAGCAGCAGCGGGGTGGGCCGGGTCTGGCCCGCGGCATGACAGCGTTTCAGAAATGCCTCGTGGCGATCGGGATAGCGGATATCGATGCCCATCGCCTCGTTCCAGTGATTGGCGATATCGTAGAGCCGCCCGTAGAGCGCGGGCCGCAACCCCGCGATCAAATCGGGAAGCGGATAGCAGAAATATTTGTATTCGCCGCGGCCAAAGCCGTGACTTCCCATGACGATCCGGCTGCGAAAGTGCGCATCATCACCATAGAGGGCGGAAAGCGCGCGGCACTCATCGCTCGTGAGCAGGCCACCCAGGACGGCGCAGCCTTGGGCGTCGAGATCGCCGGCCGCTTGCGTCCAATCGATCGCGTCAACGCGCGTGACGATGTCAGGCGAAGAAACCGGGCGGATGGCGGTTTTGGCGTTTGCTTTCATCACAAGCAATTTGGCTATTCGGGGCGCGCTTCACCACCCGATTCCCGACGGAACCCGTCAGCCCAGCACCGGCAGCGCGATCACGTCATAGCCGTGGCAGATGAAGCGCTTGAGAACAGGGTCTTCCAGCTCATATTCGAACCGGTCAGCCGGGCGGATGCCGCCTTTCGCCGCAAAGGTACCGCCGTACATCGCGCAACCGTCGGGCAATTTTCCATCCTTGAAACCCCGCGCGAGCAACTCCTTGACCGGCAGCATGGCATCGAGGGCGCCCTCCTGATACAGCACGCGCTTACCCTCGATCCATGCAAACGAACGCAGAATCATCTGGTCCCAGTGATCGATGACGTCCTCCAGTTCCCACAATTCCGGTGCGATCGACTTGTCGCACATCTGCTTGGAAACCGTGACGCTATAGCTTTCGACCTTGCGATCGGTGTGGTCGGACCCACAGCCTACAAAGATGCGGCCTTGCCAGCCGATCAGCACAAACTCAACCTCGCCGCTGGAATCGGTGCCGCAGACTTCGATGCTGTCGGCCATCGTCAGCCGCCGCGCCGCAACCCGATAGTAGATCGGCGTCGAGGCCGGGCGCGCGATGCCGATCGCTTCGAGCTCGGCGATGTGCTTGTCGCGGGCGATGGGATCACGCCCGGTCCAGCCGGCGATGACCGCCTGATCGATCGGCAGGGTCAGCGGCGTCGGCGCGCCGTTATCCTCAATGGTGAAGGTGAGATCAAACACGGATGGCCCCCTCGACGCTGGCTGCGAGTTCGAAGATGCGGCGGTCTGATCCGCCGGACGCCGCCAGCATCAACCCGACCGGCACGTCGCCCTCGCGATGGGCGGGAAGCGAAATCGCGCAGCCGTCGATCATGTTGATCAGCGTGCAGTTGCGCAAAGAACGCAGATTGGCCGCGGCAAAAGCCTTGTCGTCTGTGAGGTCGGCGATGCGCGGCGGCGTGTTGGCGGTGGTCGGCATGACCAGGGCATCGTAAGGCGCAAGCCGCGCATGGGCGCGTGCGATCAGCGAGCGCCGTGCGTTCACGAGGTCGATATAGTCGGCGGCGCTGATGGCTGCACCGCGAAGGATACGTGCCGATACGCGGGGATCGTAGACGTCGCCTTTGCTGGTGAGCAAATAGCGATGCCAGGCATAGCTCTCGGCCGCGGCGAACCCGCCCTTGGCGTTCATCGGCGCCACGTCGAGAAACTCCGGCGTCTCGATGCGTTCGATCAGCGCGCCGTGGCGCGACAATGTTTGCAACGCGCGATCGAAGGTCGCCGCTACGGCCTCGTCGAGGTCGTCGAGCGCGACCGTGGTCGGCACCGCAAGCCGCATCCCCTTGATCGGGCGGGCTCGCAGGGAAACATTCGGCTCCGCCGCCAGCACCGCATCGAGCACGGCGCAGCACGAGGTCGAGTTCGCCAGCGGCCCAAAACTGTCGAGTGAGGATGACAGCGGCACGCCGCCGTCGAGCGGCACGCGGCGCTGCGTCGGCTTGAAACCAACGATGCCGTTATAGGCCGCCGGAATCCGGCAGGAGCCGCCGGTGTCGGTGCCGAGCGCGCCACAGGCCATGCGATCGGCGATCGACACCGCCGCCCCCGACGACGAGCCGCCAGGCACATGGCCCTCTTTCCGGTTCCAGGTACTCTTCGGCGTGCCGTAATGCGGATTGATGCCGATGCCGGAATAGGCGAACTCGGTCATGTTGGTGCGGCCGATCACAATAAAGCCGGCTCGCCGCAGCCGCGCCACCACGGGCGCATCGGCCTCCGCGGGCGCGGAATCTTCCAGTGCCCGCGAGCCGGCGCGCGTCACCTGCCCCCTGATGTCGAACAGATCCTTGATCGAGACGGGAATGCCGGCGAAGCGTGATGGCGCGGCATTGGCCTTGCGCAGCCGGTCCATCGCCTCAGCAGCTTCAATCGCCGCAGCCTTGTCGACATGGATGAAGGCGCGCTGGCCTTCGCCCGCGGGATCGGCAATTCTGGCAAGGCATTCCTCGACCAATTTTCGGGAGGAGGTCGCGCCGGCAGCGAGATCATCGGCTAGTTGAGCAAGTGTGGGGTTCGGCATGGTTTTTCTCTTGCCTATTCGTGGTCCGAAGATGCCCCGACTTCCAGATCGAGCAAGGCGGAACTAAGGGATTTGCCATGCGCATCGAGTGCGAGAGACCGCGTCACCCCGCCTCCGAGCGTCCCCGTCATGACGAAATTGAGCGCCGATATGTTGGGCAGCTCATAACGCACCACGTCGCCTTCGACCACGCCGGCAAAATGCGCTTTGACCCGTTCGCTGGTCACCGCTCGAAGCAGCAACGCATAGTGTCTGGCCTCATAGGCAATCACGGAGATATTGGAGGTGTTGCCCTTGTCGCCGGTGCGGGAATGAGCGATCTCGCGCAGCTTCATGCCACGCTCCCGAAAAACAGCACCTGTGGGCTGGCCAGCTCGCGCGGCAACAGCACGGAAGCAACCGCGACGACATCGCGCGCCGATTTCCATGCGCCGCCGCCGGCGGCCGGGCCGTTGGTGTAGAGCGTCTCGACTTCGTTGCCGATACGAACCGCCTCCCGCAAGTTTTCGGTGCGGCCTGTGACGCGTACGCGCACCTCATAGGGCTCGGCGGCATGCGCTGAGACCCGCTCGCCGTGCAGGGAATCGACACCGATTAGATCGAACCGCAATTCGCTTGTCGCGACGCCGGTCAGCTTCAGCCGCTGGCGCACGATCTCGAGCGCCAGCTTTCCGCGCGCCAGCGCGCCGGGACCGGCATAGGAAATCTGTCCCTCGCCGATAAAACCGTCGAGATAGCCGATCGAGACTTTCAGCGTGCCGGTTCGCTTGCTGCCGCGGCCGCCGCTGACGTGCACGCGATCCGGCCCGATCTCCTCGACTCTGACTTGCGAAAAATCCGCGACCACGTCGGGTTGGAGATATTGCGTAGGATCGTGCACCTCGTAGAGCAATTGCTCCTTGCAGGTCTGCGCCGTCACCGCACCGCCTGAGCCTGCTACCTTGGTGACGATGAGTGAGCCGTCCTCGCCGACTTCGCCGATCGGAAAGCCGAGCCGGGCCAGATCAGGGATATCCTTGCAGCCGGGATCGGCAAAATAGCCGCCGGTGATTTGCCCGGCGCATTCCAGGAGATGGCCGGCGACCGTGCCCTGCCCCAAAAGATTCCAGTCGTCCATCGACCAGCCGAATGCATGAATCATCGGCGCGAGGAACAGCGCGGGATCGGAGGCGCGTCCGGTGATCACGATATCCGCGCCACCACGCAGCGCATCCGTCATCGGTTCGGCGCCGAGATAGGCGTTCGCCGATAACAGGCGGTTGCCGAGCTGTTTGATGGTGCCGTCGAATTCCATGATCGGGAAATCGACTTCCTTGCAGGCGTCGAGCACGTCATCGCCGACGATGGCGGCTATCTTGAGCGACGAAAACCCCAGCGATCTCGCGATCTCCGCGGCTTTCTTCGCCGCGCCTTCCGGGTTAGCGGCGCCCATATTGGTGACGATCTTGATGCCCTTGGCGGCGCAGATCGGAAGCACGGCGCGCAAGCGCTCTTCTAGCAGCCGGTCATAGCCAAGTTCCGGATTCTTCATGCGCGCCTGCTGCGCCAGCGCCACCGTGCGCTCGCCAAGGCATTCGAACACCAGATACTGGATGTCGCCTTTTTCGGCGAGCTCGACCGCGGGCTCGATGCGATCGCCCGAATAGCCGGCGCCGGATCCTATCCTGATCGTTCGCAAACCCTATGCCTCCCGCGCGGCGTCAAAGTCATTTTCGTAAGGTGCCTTGTCGCTGACTCTTCTCGCAATGACGAACACCCTAGCGCGGGAGCTCGAAGGCATACAAGCGCTCCGGGCGAGCGATTTTGCACGTCCCGGAATGCACGCCATGCGCCAATCTGCTGGACCGTTGACGACGGATAGTCAAATGTCGCATCAAGCTACGCAGGCCCGATCCTGAAGGGAGAAACGACAGACATGGCTGAGCCAGCGCGCGCCAAACCGAAGCCGACACCCGAAACCCAGCACTTCTGGGATGGCACGCAGGCGAACGAATTGCGCCTGCAGCGCTGCGATGCCTGCGCCAACGTCTATTTCCCGCCGCGCCCGTTCTGCCCCTCCTGCGCCTCGCGCAAAGTCAGCGTGTTCAAGGCAAGCGGCAAGGGCAAGCTTTACAGCTACGTCATCCATCATCGCCCTGCCCCGGGCTTCACGCCGCCCTACGCCATCGCGGTCGTCGAGCTCGACGAGGGCCCGCGCTTGATGACGAACATCGTCGAGTGTCCGCAGACGCCGGAGGCACTCGAACTCGACATGAAGCTCGAGGTCGCCTTCGAAAAGCTCGACGACAAGATCACTCTTCCCTTGTTTCGCCCGGCGAAGGGTTAAGGACCATGCGCAGGAATCAGGTTGCCGTCGTCGGCGCGGCCGAGACCACCGAGCTCGGCATTATTCCCAATACATCGCAGATCCAGTTGCATGCGGATGCCGCCCTGAACGCGATCGCGGACGCCGGGCTGAAATTGTCCGACATCGACGGCTTTGCCACTGCAGTCGAGACGCCGCAGCAGATCGCGCATTATCTCGGCATCACGCCGACATGGGTCGATGGCACCTCGGTGGGCGGCTGCTCCTTCATGCTGCATGTCCGGCATGCCGCGGCCGCGATCGAAGCCGGGCTGTGCAAGACCGTGCTGATCACACATGCCGAAAGCGGCAAGTCGAACATCGGCCGCACGCCACGCATGGTGGGCCCCGACAGCCTGAACGGACAATTCGAGCTGCCCTACGGCGTTACGACACCCGCGAGCATGTTTCCGATCCCGGTGCTGCGCTACATGAAAACGCACGGCATCACCCACGAGCAGATCGCGATGGTCGCGGTGGTGCAGCGCGAATGGGCGGCGAAGAACCCGCGCGCCACCTTCAAGACGCCGATCACCGTCGAGGATGTGCTGAACTCGCGGATGATCGCCTACCCGTTCCGCATCCTGCAATGCTGCCTCGTCACCGATGGCGGTGGGGCGCTGATCCTGACCTCGGCCGATCGCGCCAGGGATTTTCCGAACAAGCCGGTCTATATTCTCGGCACCGGCGAGAGTGTGGAAACGCCGATGGTCAGCCAAATGCAGACGTTTGACAGTTCGCGCGCCTTCAAGGTGGCAGGGCCGCTCGCCTTCAAGGAAGCCGGCATCACCCACAAGGATGTCGATCACCTCATGATCTACGACGCCTTTGCGCATCTGCCGCTTTATGGACTCGGCGATCTCGGCTTCATGCCGCATGAAGAGACCGGCAAGTTCATCGCCGGCGGCCATACCCGCCCCGGCGGCAAGCTGCCGCTCAACACCAATGGCGGCGGCTTGAGCTACATGCATTCCGGCATGTACGGCATGTACGCGCTGCAGGAAAGCGTGCGCCAGATGCGCGGCATTGCGCCGGCGCAGGTGCCCGGCGCGAAGATCTCGGTCTGTCACGGCGTCGGCGGCATGTTTGCCGCGTCGGGCACGATCATCTTTACGAACGAGAAGTGAGTATCCAGTGAGAGAGGCACAGTTCTTCCACTCCCTCGCCCCGCCCTTCGCGGGGAGAGGGTTGGGGTGAGGGGCTCTCTCGACAGACCTGAACTCGCGGAGAGTCCCCCTCACCCGGCGCGGAGTTTATCATCGGGCGGCGCTTCGCGCCGACCCGTTGGCGCCGACCTCTCCCCGCAGGCGGGGCGAGGTGATCGAGAACGAACAGCTTAGCCGGAGGAAACAGACATGGCCAAATCACTCGAAGGCAAATCCATCATCGTCACCGGCGCGGGGCGCGGCATCGGCCGTGAGATTGCGCTGCTCTGTGCCGCCGAGGGCGCCAGGGTCGTGGTCAACGATCCCGGCGTCGCCGCCGACGGTTCGGGAACAAGCGCGGCACCAGCCGAGGAAGTGGTCGAGGAGATCAAGAAGCGCGGCGGCACGGCGGTGGCGAATTTTGAAACCGTCGCCGAAGCCATTCCCGCGAGCCGGATCGTCAAAATGGCGACCGATCATTTCGGCAAGCTCGACGGCGTCGTCAACAACGCCGGCATCCTGCGCGACATGATCTTTCACCGCATGAGCGTGGAAGCCTTCGAATCCGTCATCAAGGTGCACTTGATGGGCTCGTTCTATGTCGCGCACGCCGCCGCAAGGCTGTTCCGCGAGCAGGAGAGCGGCTCCTTCGTCCACTTCACCTCGACCTCAGGTCTGGTCGGCAATTTCGGCCAGGCCAATTATGCGGCGGCCAAGCTCGGCATCGTCGGCCTGTCGAAATCGATCGCGCTCGACATGAACCGCTTCAATGTGCGCTCAAATTGCGTGTCGCCGTTCGCCTGGAGCCGCCTGATCGGGACCATTCCCACGGAAACCGAGGCGGAAAAGGCGCGGGTGGCAAAAATTCAGCAAATGGGGCCGGAAAGGATCGCGCCGATCGTGGCATTCCTGCTCAGCGACGCCGCCAAGGACGTCACCGGGCAAATCTTCGCGGTGCGGATGAACGAGATTTTCCTGATGAGCCAGTCGCGCCCATTGCGCTCGGTGCACCGCGGCGAAGGCTGGACGCCCGAGAGCATCGCTGAACACGGCATGCCAGCGCTGAAATCGTCATTCTACAAGCTGGACCGCTCCGCCGATGTCTTCAACTGGGACGCGATCTGAGACCCTATCGCGGCCCGTTTGCGCTTTATTCTGTCCGACGTGGAACTCACGAGTTGGTTGAGAGTTGGCGGCGGGTTCTGGGACCAACCAGAACCGCATCCAGCAACTCGGGAGGTACATCATGAGAACGCAGCTTCAAGAGCACGAATACCAGTCGGCACCCGCGCCCGCATCAGCAGGGCTCGGCCGGCGCACCCTGCTGAAGGGCGCAGCGGCGGCACTGGCCGCGACGGCCGTGACCGCGAAAGCTGGCGCTGTCGAGACCATGAGGCCGCTCGGCGAATTTGGCGTTCCAACCCCGTCAACCGAGTCGCTGCCCCTGGGGCCGCTAACCGGGAGCCGCTACCCGGATTCCCACCTGGAGTCTCTCAAAAAGCCCAAGGTTTCGTTCGGGCCTGCCGGCTTCCCGGCCTTCGCCGGCACCATGGCGGTTGAGCGCGTCGCGACCGGGATGCGCTGGGCCGAGGGCCCGGTCTACTTCGCGGCCGGGCGCTACGTACTGTTCAGCGACATTCCCAACAACCGCATCATGCGCTTCTCGGAGGACGACGGTCACTTAAGCGTATACCGGCAGCCGTCGATGAACTCGAACGGCAACACCATTGATCGGGAAGGACGCCTGATCACTTGCGAACACAGCGGCCGACGGGTCACCCGGACCGAACTCGACGGCTCGATCACCATCATCGCCGACAAGTACAATGGCAAGAGGTTGAATTCGCCGAACGACGCTGCTGTCGCTTCCGATGGTTCGATCTGGTTCACCGACCCCGTCTACGGCATCGGCGGCTATTATGAGGGCATCAAAGCCGAGCCTGAGCAGGACAAGCATAACGTCTACCGGGTCGATCCGAAATCCGGTGACGTCAAGGTAATCGCCGATGACTTCGTGGAGCCCAACGGCATTGCTTTCTCGCCTGATGAGAAGAGGCTCTATGTGATCGATACCGGCTTTACGGACGGGCCGGAAAACCCGTCGCATATCCGCATGTTCGACGTGGATGTCGGGTCAGGAAAAGCTTCGGGAGGCAAGGTCTTTGCGGAAATGCCCAAGCCGAGCATTACCGACGGGATGCGCACCGATACGGACGGGCGTGTATGGTGCTCCGTGGGTTGGGGCGACCCGAACGAGGACGGCGTGCGTTGCTACACTCCTAACGGCGATCTGCTCGGCAAGATCCACATACCGGAAACGGTCGCCAACCTGTGCTTTGGCGGTCAGCAACGAAATAGACTTTACATTTGCGGCTCGACATCACTCTACGCAGTCTACACGAGTGCGCAGGGCGCACTGAAGCCGTAGTAGCCAAGGGAGCAGCGAAATAGCGAGTAGCGAATAACTGGAGGTCGCAATCCCTATTCGCTATTCGCACTATTCGCGCCTTTATCCCGTATTCCGCAACCCCGCCGAGATGCCGTTGATGGTGAGCTGAATGCCGCGCAGGATCTGCTCGTCCGGATTCTGCGCGCGGTGCTCCTTCAACAGCTCCACCTGCACGTGGTTGAGCGGATCGAGATAGGGAAAACGGTTGCGGACCGAGCGTTCCAACAGCGGGTTGCCCTGCAACAGCCGCTGTTGGCCCATGATGTCCAACAGCGTGTCGATCGAGGTCTGCCACTCCTGCCGGATGCGTCCGAAAATCTTTTCGCGCAAGCCTGTGTCCGACACCAGTTCAGCATAGCGCGAGGCGATCGCGATCGAGCTCTTGGCAAGCACCATGTCCATGTTCGACAGCAGCATGCGGAAGAACGGCCATTCGCGATAGAGTTCTTTAAGGAACGGCATGCCCTTGTCGGGATGCTGCGCGACCCAGATCTCCACCGCGCTGCCAAAGCCGTACCAGCCCGGCAGCATCAGCCGGCATTGCGCCCACGAAAATACCCAGGGAATGGCGCGGAGGTCCTCGATCTCACGGGTCTTTTTGCGCGAGGCCGGCCGGCTGCCGATGTTCAGCGTGGCAATTTCGGTGATGACGGTGGATGCCCAGAAATAATCCGCAAAACCTTCGGTTTCATAGACCAGCCCCCGATAGGCCTTGAAGGCGAGCTGCGACAGCTCGTCCATCGCCTCCAGATATTCGCGCTGCGGCGCGCTGTGCTTGGGCTGCAGCAGGCTTGCCTCCAGCGTCGCAGCGGCCAGGATCTCCAGATTGTTGCGGCCGACTTCAGCATTGGAATATTTGCTGGAGATGATTTCGCCCTGCTCGGTGATGCGAATCTGGCCGTCCACCGCGCCGCCGGGCTGCGCGATGATGGCGTCGTAGCTCGGGCCGCCGCCGCGGCCGACCGAACCGCCGCGGCCGTGGAACAGCCGCAACCGCACGCCATGGCGCTCGAATATTTCGACAAGGCCGATCTCGGCCTTGTAGAGCTCCCAGCCCGAGGTGACGAAACCGCCGTCCTTGTTGCTGTCGGAGTAACCGAGCATCACTTCCTGCACCGAGCCGCGGCTGTCCACCAGTTTGCGATAATCGTGCAGCGATAACATCCGGTCCATGATGGCGCTGGAAGCCTGCAAATCCTCGATGGTTTCGAACAGCGGCACGATATTGATCGCGCTGCGGCCGGTGGGATCGACGAGGCCGGCTTCCTTCAAGAGCAGTGCAACCTCGAGCATGTCGGACATCCCCTTGCACATGGAGATGATGCATTGGGGGATCGCGTCCGCGCCGAACTTGGCGTGCGCTTCGGCGGCCGCGTGGAACACCGCGAGCTCGCCAAGTGTCTCCTCGCTGTATTTGACGAAGACTGACGTCAGTGGCCGCGCATTGCGCAGTTCGCCGGAAAGCAGCGCGATCCGCGCTTCCTCGTTCAGTGCCAGATAGGACATGCCTGGCATGGCCGCGTCGATCAGCTCCGCGACGGTGCGCTCATGCACGGCCGAATTCTGCCGCATGTCGAGACATGCCAGGTGAAAACCGAAGCAATCCACGGCCCGGCGCAACAGCCGCAGCCGTCCGCGGGCGATCACGCGCGAGTTGTTGGATATCAGCGAGCGATGGAGAACATCGAGATCGGCCTTGAACTCCCCGACATTGGCATAGGGCGCGGCTTCGCCGACCGGCGGCCTCGTGGTTTCCACATCCAGCCTCGCGGCCGTAGCGGTGAGCCGGGCGTAGATACCCGACACCGCCAGCCGGTACGGCTCCCCGCTTCGGTGCGGTGAAGTGTCGGGCGAGCGCTCGGCGAGCGCGCGCAGGTCCTTCGACACATCGGCAAGGTGGGCTGCGAGCGACAGTTCGGAGCCGAGCACGTGCAGCTCCTCGAGATAAAAGCGCAGCACCCGGCTCGACTGCATCTTGAGCGTTCCGCGCATGACTTCCGCGGTAACAAAGGGATTGCCATCGCGGTCGCCGCCGATCCAGCTTCCCATCCGCAGGAACGAGGCCAGTTCGCCTGATGCTGCGCCGTCGCCGTCGTCTAGTCGATCCTCCAGCGAACAATGCAGCCGCGGCACTTCGTGCAGGAAGGTGTAATCGTAAAAGGAAAGCCCGTTGGCGACCTCGTCGAGCACGGTAAGCTTGGTGCGGCGCAGGAGATTGGTCTGCCACAGCGTCAGCACTGCCCGGCGCAACTGCTCGTCGGCTGCCTCGGTTTCTTCAGCCGTCAACTTGACCCGTTCGCGCCGGTCCAGCAGCGCGGCAATCTCCATCTCGCGGTCGATCGTGCTCTTGCGGCGAACTTCGGTCGGATGCGCCGTCAACACCGCGCTGACCAGGGCAGTTGCAAAGAATTTGCGCAGTTCAGGCACGCTGAAGCCGGCGGCGCGCGCATGCGACAACGTCAGCGCCAGCGTTCCGGCGCGCGGCGCCCCGCTGGCCGTCGAGCCTGCCCGCATCTGCCGGATGTTGTTCTGGTCTTCGGCGATGTTGGCGAGGTGCGAGAAATAGCTGAAGGCGCGCACGATGCGCACGGTCTGGCTGATCGACATGCTGTCGAGGATGAGTTCGAGCTCGTGCCGGGCCGGCCGGTCGTCATCCCGGTGGAAGCGGATCGAGGTTTGCCGGATGCGTTCGACCAGATCGAATACATCGGCACCTTCCTGATCGCGCACGGTGTCGCCCAGGATACGTCCGAGCAGGCGGATATCGTTCCGCAGCCGGGCGTCCTCCTCCAGCGCCTGCGCATCTTCGTTGCGATTGGACCGCAATTCGGCATTCGAAGGCATGATCTGGGTAGACATCGGTGACTGCTCCAGAACTGCCCGGCAACCCGCAGTCTGCAATTTTTCTGCCGCAGCGCAAGATAAAGATAGAGGCGGTATTACGGGTTGATGTCCTCATCCGAGGAGCGCACGTGTTCCGGCCATGACGGTGGGTCAGGCGTCGGCAAAACGCGGCGCGCGCTTCTCGATATTGGCGCGTACTGCCTCTAGCTGATTGCGACTACCCAACAGCTTCTGCTGCTCGACGGATTCGGCGAGCAGCGCCGGACCGGGATCGACAGAAAGAATGTTCAGCAATCGCTTGGCGGCGCGGATGGCGTCCGGACTCTTGCCGGCGATTTCAAGCGCGAGCTCAAGGGCGGCGGCGCGCGGATCGTCGCAGATGCGCGTCGCAAGGCCATAAGTCATCGCCTCCTGCGCCGAGAAAATCCGCCCGGTATAGGTGAGCTCGCGCAGGATATCGTCGCGCACCAGGCTTGCCAGGATCGGCGTCCCCGCCATGTCCGGCACCAATCCCCATTTGATCTCCATGATCGACATCCGCGCATCAGGCGCAAGCAAGCGCATGTCGGCGCCGAGCGCGAGCTGGAATCCGCCGCCAAACGCCACGCCCTGGATCGCGGCAATTACCGGGACCGGCAACTGCCGCCAGCCCCACACCGCAGCTTGCGGAAAATTGGCAAGGCCATGGGTGCGTACGGTCAGGTCGCGTTTTTCGCCGCCTGCGATCCCGTTGCCGCCATTGTCGTTCATGGCGGCGAAGCGGCCCATGTCGAGGCCGGCGCAAAACGCCCGCCCCTCACCGGATAATACTACCGCTCGCAGCCCTTTTTCAGTGGCAAGCCGCGCAGTGGCGGCAACCAGCGCGTCGAACATCGCCGCATCCAGCGCGTTCATCTTGTCCGCCCGCACCAGACGGACGTCGGCGATACCCTGCGAAATCGATATCGAGACGCGCTGCTCCATGAAATTCTCCGTGAGGCTCTTATTCTCGTGCCAATTTTACAGATATTGTTGTTGCAGCTTTACAGAAAGCCGCTGTTAGTCAATCGACCAATTAACAGACAATTCCCTTGGGTGGACGCCATGTTCAAGGATCAGCTTCTCGCAGGCCGCCGCATTCTCGTGACCGGAGGCGGCACCGGTTTGGGCAAAGCGATGGCCGCGCGCTTCCTCGAGCTCGGCGCCGAGGTGCATATCTGCGGCCGCCGCAAGATTGTCTGCGACGAAACCGCGACCGAATTGATGGACCTCCATGGCGGCCGGGTGACGAGTCATGGCGTCGACATCCGCAACGCGCTTGCGGTCGACGAGATGATCGAGACGATCTTCCGCGAGGGTCCCCTCACCGATCTCATCAACAACGCCGCCGGCAATTTCATCTCGCGCTCGGAAGAATTGAGCCCGCGCGGCTTCGATGCGGTTGCGAACATCGTCATGCATGGCACCTTCTATGTGACCCATGCCGTGGGGCGACGCTGGATCGCTGCCAAGCTGCGCGGCAACGTGGTGTCGATCACCGTGACCTGGGTGCGCAACGGCTCGCCCTATGTGGTGCCGTCGGCGATGAGCAAATCCGCGATCCACGCCATGACCATGTCGCTTGCGACCGAATGGGGCCACTATGGCATCCGGCTGAACACCATCGCTCCCGGCGAAATTCCGACCGAGGGGATGAGCAAGCGTCTCAAAGCCGGCGATGAGGCCGGCGCGCGGACCAAGGCGATGAACCCGATGGGGCGGGTCGGCACCATGGAAGAATTGCAAAACCTCGCGGTGTTCCTGATTTCCGGCGGCTGCGACTGGATCAACGGCGAAACCATCGCGATGGACGGCGCGCAGGCGCTGGCGATGGGCGGCAACTTCTATCAGCTCCGCGACTGGACCGATGCCGACTGGAACCAGGCGCGCGAGCAGATCAAGGCGCAGAACGAGAAGGACCGCGCGGCACGGGGGTGATCGCAGGGCGCGCTTCACCCTAATGCTTCCCCGCCCTGCCACCCTCCTTGCGCAATTGGATGGTGTTCGGTGCTGACCGCACGCTTGTATTGTTGCGAGCCTTCCACGCCAAACCCGACGGGAGCAAACATGGATCTGAAATTCTCCAAGCTCACGCGCAAGGGCCCTATTACGATCGTGACGCTGTCGCGCCCCCAGGTGTACAACGCGCTGCACACCGATGCGCATTTCGAGCTCAACAAGGTGTTCGACGACTTTTCGGCCGATCCCGAGCAATGGGTCGCGATCGTCACCGGGGCCGGTGACAAGGCGTTCTGCGCCGGCAACGATCTGAAATGGCAGGCGGCGGGCGGAAAACGCGGCTGGGACAAGGGCGGCTTTGCCGGCCTCACCACGCGCTTCGACTGCGACAAGCCGATCATCGCCGCCGTCAACGGCGTCGCCATGGGCGGCGGTTTTGAGATTGCGCTCGCCTGCGACCTCATCATTGCGTCCGAGAATGCAAAGTTTGCCCTGCCCGAACCGCATGTTGGCCTCGCGGCGCTTGCCGGCGGCCTGCACCGGCTGCCGCGGCAGATCGGCCTGAAGCGCGCGATGGGCATGATCCTGACCGCGCGCCATGTCTCGGCGCGCGAGGGCTTTGAGCTCGGCTTTGTCAACGAAGTAGTGCCCGCGGGCGAAGCGTTGGCCGCGGCCGAGCGCTGGGCCGAGACGATCTGCAGGAACTCGCCGATGTCGATCCGTGCCTCCAAGCAGACGATCCACAAAGGCCTCGCGGTCTCGCTCGAGCAGGCGATCGCCGAGCAGCGCGAATACCCGGCGGTGAAAGCGATGGTGGCCTCGCAGGACTATATCGAGGGACCGAAGGCGTTTTCCGAAAAGCGCCCACCGAAATGGGCCGGCAGGTGACAAAAGCTCCGTCTCGATCATTTTCCCCTGAATTTGGCCGGACGCTTCTCGAGGAACGCGGTGACGCCCTCCTTAAAATCTTCCGCGGCACCGGCGATCCGCTGCGATTCGAATTCGAGGTTGAGCTGGTCCTCGAATGAATTGTCCGGGCTTTCCCAATATAGTTTCCGGATCAGCGACAGCGCGATCGTCGGCCCGTTGGCAAGCTCATGCGCGAGCTTCATGGTCTCGCCTGAAAGCGCCGCGTCGTCATAGACGCGATTGACAAGCCCCCATTCGAGCGCCTTCTCGGCCGGCAGCCGCTCGCCCATCAGCGACAATTCGACGGAGCGCGCCTTGCCGATCAGCCGCGGCAACAGCCAGGTCGATCCACAATCCGGCACCAGGCCAATGCGGCGGAAGGCCTGCAGGAAATACGCCGACCTCGCGCATAAAATCATGTCGCCCATCAGCGCGAAACTCATGCCGGCGCCGGCGGCCGGCCCGTTGACCGAGGTGACCAGCGGACAATGCAGATTACGCAGCCGCCGCAGGAACGGATGAAACCCGGTCTCGAGCGCGGCACCCGCATTGCTCCTGCCGGGCTTCTGGTTGTTTCGCCCTTGCAAGTTAGCGCCGGTGCAAAACGCCCGCCCTGCCCCGGTCAGGACGACGCAGCGCACCTCGGCTTTTTTCTCGTCGATCGTATCGAGGGCTTCGGCAAGGCCGCCGAGCATGTCCATGGAGACCGCGTTCATGACCTCCTGGTGATCGAGCTTGAGGAGGCCGACCGGACCATCGAAATCGAGCGTGACGTGCTTGAATTGCATGGTTTCCTCGCCTGTTGCCGCCACGTTGGTATCGCGGCGCGTCAAATGGATGTCTCGAACCATATTTGATTTTCCGGGCGGGCTTGTCCATGCTTGGCGTCTGATGTGCGTCATACAAAAGATGGAAACGCCCCAATGAGCAGCTTCGAGAACATTTTTGACCTCTCCGGCCGCATGGCCGTGATCACTGGCGGCAATGGCGGCATCGGCCTTGGTATCGCGCAGGCGCTGACTGCTGCGGGCTGCAACGTTTCGATCTGGGGCCGCAACGCCGAGAAGAACAAAAGCGCCGCCGCGCGCATGGCGGGTGGACCCGGCAAGGTCGATACCCGGGTTTGCGATGTTACCGATCCGGCGTCGGTGAAGGCCGCGATGACCGGCACACTGGAAATTTTCGGGCGGGTCGACGGCTGCTTTGCCAATGCCGGCATCGGCGGCGGCGGACGGCGTGCCTTCATCGATCGCACCGAAGAAGAATGGCGGCAGATGTTTGCGACCAATCTCGACGGCGTGTTCCACGCCTTTCAGGTCGCGGCGCGCCACATGACCGAACGCGCCAATGCAGGCGATCCGTTCGGCCGGCTGGTTGCGACTTCGAGCCTCGCCTCGCTGTTCGGCACCGCGCGCAACGAGCATTACGCCGCAACCAAGGCCGCCATCAACGCGCTGGTCCGCGCGCTCGCGGTCGAACTGGCCCGTCACGGCGTCACCGCCAATGCCATCCTCCCCGGCTGGATCATGAGCGACATGACCGCCGGCCTCATGGCCAACGAGAA
>VAZV01000280.1 GCA_005884765.1 Alphaproteobacteria bacterium | reverse complement strand
GCGACCAGCATCGTTGGCTGTTGCCAAGCCGGCGGCATCGGCTGTTGTATAGGACGTGTCCTCGCGAGTTTGCGCTTGGGCGGTTTGGCTGCCAGCTTCCTGGCATCGACCGGCGGTATCTGCTCAGACAGCGGCAATTGGGCAAAGGCCTCGCGCACGCGCGCCTTCGGCGAAGCTACGGTAACCGCCGGAGATGTTGCGGCAACGGCTGGCGCGGCGATAGGCTCACTCGCCTTTGCAACCGTCACTGGCGCGATGGTGGGCTGGCTGGTGTCAAATACCACCCTCTCCGGCCACTTCCGATCGGAATGAATTCTGATGACCGGAGGATCAATGCTGGACACCACGCTGTCCGTCGCGGGCACCTCCGGCAGCAGCCCACTGGCTACCAGCAGCAGCACGAGCAATGCTCCACCGACGAACAAAAAATAACGCAACACGGGCATCGAAGCACTGCTCCATCCGCGCGCGGGCGCGGACCGTCCACCACTCAACTTGAGATATTACCATTGGTTCCTAATGCCACCCATCCGGTTCAACGGGGTGATAACTTTTTCGCTACCGGCGGATGCCAGAGCCAGTCCCGGTGTCGAACACACCTCATTCGGCATGGTCTGACCCGAAAACCGGTGCCATCGCTCGGATCGTAGCCCGAGGGCAAGCTTCCGGGATCGCGCTTAGAGGCGGCTGGCGGCCACCAGCGAACATCTCGCCTGACTTGCATTGATATTCACGTAACCGACATGCATGCGGGCAAAGGTCTTGCGGCTCTTCATGTTGACGGTGTCGGGGATGAGGCGCGTGCGCTCGGTCAAATGGCTGCCGTCCCTGCGGTTGAAGGCGCAGGCGATCTCGATATCCTTGACCGCGTAATCGTTGTTGTTGCGGAGCGTGAAGGTGACAAGCGCTTTCGAACCGAGCCCGCCCCTGCGCCAGGATTGCGACGAGATCTTCAGCCCGTCGAGAGGTGACGCTTCCTCCAGCGGTGACGCGGCAGGCGCCGTTGCCTGATCTGCAGGCGCAATAGCCTGTGGAGGCATCGCCGGGTCTTGCGCGGATGGCGACACGGCATCGAGCGGTGACATCTTCTCAGTGGCGGCAATCATCGACGCGGGCGGCGACACGGATTGGCTCACCGATAAACTGTTGGCGCTCGTTGCGCCCGAAAGCACGGTCCAGACGGTCAGCCCGGCGATCGTCACAACCGGCAGCAATACGGCCGCCTGCGTTGACAAGTCGGTCTGGCGATAGCTCCGGATTTTCGCGAACCACGACCTCCCATCCACAGTCATAGCCATGTCCTCAAGCCCGTGGCGCCCTCGACTATGCCTGCTGCGCCGCACAGTGAAAAGCCGTACGGGCGGAATGCCGTACGGCTTGCTTGACGATTGCCGCTGTAGGGTCCGCCACGCCCGGTAACTCTGCCGAGCCTGAAATGGTTGCATCGGAACGCGGCAATTTTCTGGTGGCAGGGATCCGATTGCCATTGAGGGGATGGCCATGCGAGAGCGCCGCCGCTAGAATCGATCTGGCGCAGCCCACCAGCCGCAGCCAGTGCCCGGCGCCGCGACAGCGCGGCGTCCAAAAAAGAGGGGGACCAACGATGCCGCTCGTCACTTGGGATCACGTTCACCTGCGCAGCCCAGACCCGGAGGCGACCGCGGCCTGGCTCGAGAACATTCTCGGCGGCGTCATCATCCGTGCCCCCGGGCGGATCGACGTCAAGCTCGGCGGCGCCAATGTGTTCATCGCGCCGGTCACGCCTGGCGACGGCGTCAACACCCCGCCGGTGACGCCGTATCAGGGGCTCGATCATTTCGGGCTGGCCGTAAAGGACATCGATGCGGTCGCCGCCGAGATCAAGGCCAAGGGCGTCGAGTTCACCAGGGAGCCGATGACGATCAGGCCCGGCGTGCGCATCTGCTTCATCCGCGGGCCGCAAGGCATCTCGATCGAGCTTTTGGAGCGCGACCAGAAATACGCATGAGTACGGCAGCGCCCGCCTCGCTAGGTCATGCTGCCTGGCATGAAGCAGCGGATAGTAATCCCGAGATAGCCGCGGATCGGCCACACCATGGTGCGGCCGACGCGATTTGGTTCGGTGATGACGGCCTCGTCAGGGACATCGACCCATTGGCCATCCAGCCTGACACGATAATGTCCGGCCGCTGATTCCCAATCAACGTCGCTGACCGCGGTGCCATCGGCGTCCGAGCAGCAAGGGCCTTTGCCGCTTCGCAAGCCGTCGAACCAAGCCTTCAATTCAGGGTTGGCCTTGGCGTAACGTCCGTCGAGATCGCGGGCTTGCCCGAAATGGGAGACCAAGGCTAATAGCAGGACCGCACAACCAGTTTGCAACGGCGCCTTCCAACGTGTCGGCCCGCGGTTCCCTGAAGTTTTCCTTTCATACGCGTTACTGCAAAGATGCGGCGCATAGCCGCCGTAATCGATCCAGTCGCTCACGGTTTTCTTGCTCCAAGCACTCCCCCAGCAAGTGCAACAAAGGCCATGCATTTCGCGGGCCAACTTCCCATCGCGGACGGGTACCACCCGTCATCTCGGCGTCACACAGCGGAGGCGATACTGCGCACTTTAGCATTGATGCGGTGATTCGCGGGCAACAGTCGCGTTGACGTTGCCGCCTGTGCTTTGGCATAAGAGGTTTGCCGGCTTTCCGTAGGGCTACGGAGATGGGCGGCGGGACACCATGAAAAACGGTTTGTATTCAATTCACGTCACCTTGCAGGATGGGCGCGTCGGCAAGGGCAGCGGAGTGATCATGTTCCGCGACGGCAAAATCCTGGGCGGAGATGCCTATCTGTTTTACACCGGCACCTACACCGTAAAGGACGACACCTTTAAGGGCGAGGTGCTGGTCCAACGCCACACCTCAAGCCCGGATGCCAATCCTTTGTTCGGCGGACCAAGCCCGGTTGGCATCGGCGTGTCCGGGACCTTCACCGGGACGCGCGCGACCATGAGCGGGACGGCGCTGGTCGGCAAGGCCAGCCAGATTTTTGGCGCGACGCTGCGCAGGCTCGCCGACATCGACTAACTTGCCAAGCTACTCCGCCGCCTGTTCCAGCGGCGCGACCCGCGGCAGGATGATCTGGATTCGCGTGCCAGCGCCGGGCTCCGAATCGAGGTCGAGCCGGCCGCCGAGGCGGTTGGTCACGATATTATAGACGATGTGCAGCCCGAGTCCGGTGCCGCCCTGATCCCGGCGCGTGGTGAAGAACGGATCGAAGGCGCGACGCCGAACGTCGAGGCTCATGCCGCAGCCATTATCGGAAAAAATGATCTCGACATTGTCCTTGCCGGATTCCCGCGCCTGGATGTCGATCGTTCCGGCTCTGCCGTCGGGGAAAGCGTGTGCCACCGAATTGAGGAACAGATTGGTCAGCACCTGCCCGTAGGGACCGGGATAGCTGTTCATCAGGAGATTGGGCTGGCAATCGACGTTCAGCGTCAGATTGTGTTTCCGCAAGCCCGGCCGCAGGGACAACGCCACCTGCTCGGTGAGGTCGGCAAGGTCGAAGGCACGTTGGTCGGAATAATTGCGGTCGGCTGCGACCTGCTTGAACGAGGCAATTAGTTCGGCCGCGCGATTGAGGTTCGCCACGAGTTGCGATGATGCATTGCGGCAGGTGTCCAGGAATTCATTGAGGCTCGATCGCCTGAGATCGCCGCGCGCGACTTCATCGGTGAATAATGCCGTCTTGCGTTCCAGCGCGGAGGCGACCGTCAGGCTGATGCCGACGGGATTGTTGACTTCGTGGGCAACGCCCGCCACCAACCGGCCGAGTGCAGCGAGCTTCTCCGCCTCGATCAGCGATGCCTGGGTTTCGCGCAGATTGCGCAGCGCCGTCTCGGCGGCGTCCTTGGCCTTGCGCATCTCCAGTTCGCCGCGCTTGCGCTCGCCGATGTCGAGCGCGACCGTGACGACATTCTCGATCTCGCCGTCGGCATCGAGCAGCGGCAGCTTGTTGACCAGCCATTGCCGCATGTTGCCGGAGGAATCCTTGTATTCCTCCTCGTAGAAGCCAAGCCCTCTGCGCGCTTTCAGCACCTGCTTGTCATTCTCGTCGGTCTTCCGCGCGCCGTAGCGTGACATCAGGTCGCTGGTGGTGCGGCCGATGGCGTCGGACGGCTCGATCCCGAAAATGCCGGCCATGTAGCGGTTCATCAGGACGTAGCGAAGGTCCCGGTTCTTGACATTGATCACCGCGGGCACGGTATCGATCACCATCTGCAGCATTCGGCGGCCCTCGGCGATCGCGTCCTCGGCGCGCTTCTGGTCGGTAATATCGCGCACCGTGCCCTCGTAGCGGATCACCTCGCCTCTCTCGTCACGCACCGCCGTGGCGCTGTCGGAGAGCCAGAGGATGCCGCCGTCGCGCCGGCGCACCTGATATTCGAATTCGCGCACCATGCCGTCGCGCTGCATCAGAAACTGGAATTGTTCGCGCGCCGCCGAATGCACATAGACCGTGCTGGCGACGTTGCCGGTGCCGTTGATCAACGCCTCCGGCGTGTCGTAGCCCATGATCCGCGCCAGTGCCGGATTGGCGTTGAGCAGCGCGCCGGCAGGTGTGGTCACATAGATGCCGTCGATCGAAGCCTCGAATAGTTTGCGGTAGCTCTCTTCGGCGAGCCGCTGCTCGGCGAGCGCGCGCACCGCGGCTTCGCGCGCGGCATCGGCGTCGGCCAGGGTGCGTCGGAATACCTCGGCGGCGCGGGCGATATCCCCGATCTCGCTGTTGACGTCCGTACTGGGAATCGAGGCGTCTTTTTCGCCCGCGGCGAGCGCCCGGATCGAAGTTGTGATCGCGGCCAGCGGCCGCACCGTAAGGCTGACAACGACCAGCGCCGCCATAATTCCGATCAGGACGCCGATCGTTCCGAGCACGATGCTCTGCCACGTGGCGTCTGTTAGAGTGCGCGCAAAGTCGTGGGAGAGAATGCGGCCGCGGTGCGTGCTGACTTCGCGCAAGAGCTCCGTGACGCGCTGGATCAGGCGCCCCTCTGTGCCCAGCACCTCCCGGTCGATGTCGGCGATCTGTCGTTCCCGGACCGTTATCGCAACAATCCGCTCGCCGTAGTCGTTGACCGCCACGCGGAGCTTGTCGTCCGGGATCGTCATGGCGCGCATGCTCTCGGCCGCCTGCTCGGCAGCGGACGGATCATGCGCCAGCAGCGCAGTTGCGATGCGGCTCTGCGTCTGCGACAGCGTCGAGGCCAGCACCGGATCGGAACCGTCGGCCAGGGCCTGGTCGAATTGCGCGCGTAGCGCCGGCAGCCCGGCAATCAGCTCGGCGCGGCGGCTGATCAACGCCGAGATACGCTCGATGCCGCTGCGGTAGGTTGACAGCCGCTCGGTCACGCCGTCGAGCATTTTCTGCTGCTCGGGCGCGAGTTCCAGCCGCGTCTTCTTCAGGAGCGCGCTCAATTCGGAAACCGCCTGCCCGACCCGATCGGAATGGTCGGCCGGATCGACGACGAAATCGCGCGCCGCCAGCCGCAACTCGTTCATGCGGCGGTCGATCTGCTCGGCAAGATCGCCGACATCCTGCAGCCGTTGCAGCTCGGCAAAGGTCGAACCGATGTGGCGGATGGCGATCACGCTCGCCACGCTGGTTGCGGTGATGACGGCCAGCAACAGCAGGAAACTGCCAAAGGTCAGCCGGCCGATCGAAAGCGGTAACGATCGAATTCGTTGCAAAATCGCCGCGAGCGCAGGTGGCATGGTTAATGGGACCGCCTTCAAAGGCGCAATATACGATGTATTCCGTGTCAGGGGGAACACGCTGCCAAGGCAATCCGGCCAGCTTTCAGCCCCGGAAACGATGGATTTCCGGTGCTTCCGCAAGCCCTCTCCATTACACCGCGAAACTTCACTATACATCGAAGTGTGCTAGCCGAGCGCGCCGACTTCAAAGACCTCGCCGTCATAGCCGGCCTCGCGGGGAATGCGGAGCTGCCGGCCGCCATTGAGCCTGGTCATGACCGGCATCACGGTCACGATGGTCTTGCCCCTGGCATCCTCGAGCGCGGCCTTTACGCTTGCCTGCTTGCCGAGCTTGATCAGGTTGCGCGTGGTCGGGAACGGCAATTTGAAGCGCCCGCTCTCGCCGCCTTCCAGCGCCTCGCGCGGCGAGACCCAGACCGAGTCAGTGGCCTCCTTGCCGTCGTGGGCGCCGAGCTGTTCCGGAGGAGCTGCGGCAAGGAAGAACCAGGTGTCGAACCGCTTTGGCATGCCCTCCGGCGTGATCCAGTGCGCATAGGGCACGAGTTCGTCGAGCGCGAGCAGGAGGCCGTTGTCGGTCAGCACCTTGAGAAACGCCGTCTTGCCCTCACAGAGCGAGGCGCGATGCGCCGCCTCGATCTCCTTGGCGCTGACGACATCGACCAGTGCGCTCGATCCCTTCGGTCGCGCCAACAGGATGCCGCTTTCCTCAAAGGTTTCGCGGATCGCTGCGATGCGGAAGCTTTGGGCGACCTCATCGAGCCCCGCGCCGCCCGAATAGAGTGCGGGATTGGCGATGATATCCTTGTCGCCCTTGTCGACGCTACCGCCGGGAAACACCAGCGCGCCCGAGCTGAAATCGATCTCATAATGGCGGACCATCATGAAGACTTCGATTTCGCTCCTGCCTACTTTGTCGCGCAGCAACAAGATGGTGGACGCGAGACGCGGCGCGACGATCTCGGCCATTGGATCAGCCCGCGGCGCTGGATTGCGGCTGCAGGTTGGCGCGGCGGTCGACCCGCGCCACCCGCGACAGCAAATAATCCACTTCTGCCTTGGCGGTCGCGGTGATGCCAGCGCCCGGCTTGCGCTGCGCGCTGGAGGCGATCACGCCACGCTTTTGCAGCACATATTTGCGCACGGCGAGCCCCGCTCCGGGCTGCTGCTCGTAGCGGATCAGCGGCAGATGCGCGTCGAACAAATCGTGCGCCGCATCGCGTTTGCCTTGCTTCGACAAACTTACCACGTCGATCAGCAGCTCCGGGAAAGCGTAGCCGGTCATCGGGCCATCGGCGCCGCGCTCCATCTCGAAATCGAGGAACAGCCCGCCATTGCCGGTCAGGATCGAGAGCGGCCGCAGCGAACCATCCTTCTGGAAGGCGCGCAGCGCGGAGATCTTCTCCAGTCCCGGCCAATCCTCGTGCTTGAGCATCACGCAGGACGGACTATCCATCACGATCTTGCAGATGACCTGGGGCGTGAACACGACCGACAAGGTCAGCGGATAATCCTGCAGCACCCAGGGAATATCGCCGATCGCCTCCTGCGCCTGCTTGAAATAGCCGGTGATTTGATCGTCGGTGCGCAAATGCGGCGGCGGCGCGATCATCACGCCGGCAGCGCCCGCATCCATCGAAGCCTTCGCCAGCGAGCGCATCGAGGCAAAGCCCGGCGCCGAGACGCCGACGATGATCTGCATATTCTTGGCGCGCTTGACGAAGCGGATCGCCACTTGCTCCGCCTCCGCAGCATCGAGCTTTGGCGCTTCGCCCAAAATGCCCAGCACCGTGACGCCGTCGCAGCCGACCTCGGCATAGAAATCGGTCAGCCGGTCGATCGATTTCTCGTCGATGCGGCCGTCGTCGTGGAACGGCGTCGGCGCGATCGCAAACGTGCCTGCGGCCTTGGCGGTGAGTTTTGTCATTGCTCTTTCTTCCTTCCTGCTTCGTCATTGCGAGCGTAGCGAAGCAATCCAGAGTCACCCAAAACGTTCTGGATTGCTTCGTCGCTTGCGCTCCTCGCAATGACGGTCACTTAAATCTCCGCGCCGACTTCATCAGGTCCTCTTCGGAGAAGAAGATCTCCCTGGCGTGAGCGACGATATCTTGCGCCTTCCATCCCGTATGCGGCGGCTTCCAGCCTTCCATTTCCATCATCCGCATCTCGCGCACGCCGCGCGGGCCGGAGACGCCGAGCACCTTGCCCGTCTGGTCGCCCGACAAATCGCTGACTATGTATAGCACGGCCGGCGCGATGCCGTCCGGCCCCAACGCAGCGCCCGGGTTTTCCTTATAGCGGGGCAGGTCTGCGGTCATACGGGTCAGCGCGCCCGGCGCCAGCGTCCAGATCCGGATGTTGTACTTGCGGCCCTCGATCGCAAGCACGTTAGACAAGCCCCAGATACCGCCTTTGGCGGCGCCGTAATTGGCTTGGCCGAAATTGCCGATCAGGCCTGATGTCGACGAGGTGTTGACGATGACGCCGCCGCCATTGTCGCGCATCCACCTGAACACCGGCTGGGTACAGCAGAACGTGCCTTTGAGATGCACCCTGATTACCTTGTCCCAGTCACCCTCCTTTGCCTTGGCGAAGGTCTGGTCGAGCAGGATGCCGGCGTTGTTGACGAGGATATCGGCGCGGCCAAAATTCTTGATGGCGTCGTCGAACAACGACTGCCCGCCGGCCATGGTCGAGATATCGGCGCCGTTCGCGATCGCCCGGCCGCCCTCCGCCAGAATCGCATCGACGACCTTTTGCGCCATCGACCTGTCGGCGCCGGAACCGTCGCGGGGACCACCCAGGTCATTGACCACGACGGCAGCGCCCTCGCGTGCAAACAGCTTAGCGTAGGCCTCGCCGAGACCGCCGCCCGCCCCCGTGATCAGCGCAACCTTGCCGTCAAGTAACCCCATGATGTCTTCTCCTGTGTCGCTCTTCTTTCTTACTTCGCCCGCTTGCGGAGCGCACCGCCCTCGCCGCTCTAACCCAGCTCCGTCTTGCCGCTCTTGATCACGGTGACACCCCGCGACTTCACCTTGGCTTCAAACGAAATCACATTGCCGTCCTTCCACAATTCCATCGTCACGGTCTCGCCGGGATAGACCGGCGAGGAAAACCGCGCGACGTGCTGCTTGAAGGCGCTGGGATCATAATCGGCGTAGGTCTGCAATACGCCGCGGCAGGTGATGCCGTAGGTGCACATGCCGTGCAGGATCGGCCTTGGAAAGCCGGCACGCTTGGCGAATTCGGGGTCGGAGTGCAGCGGATTGCGATCGCCGCAGAGCCGGTAGACCAGCGCCTGATCCGGCCGGGTGGAGATATCGACTGACATGTCGGGGCTGCGCGTCGGCACCTGGTGCGGCTCGGGCTGGCCTTCGGACGGCCCGCCGAAACCGCCGTCGCCGCGCGCGAAGCGCGAGGCCACCAGCGTCGCCAGTTTCTCGCCATCGGCATCTTTCAGGACCGTCTGGTGCCGGATCACCGCACCCTTGTCCTTGCCCTTGTCGAAGACCGCGAGCACGGTGGAGTCGGCGGTGATGTGGGCGGCGGTGGCAAACGGCTTGTGGAAGGTAATCTCACGCTCGCCGTCGACCACCATCACCCGGTTGAGGTTCATCTCGCCCGGCCCCGCGCCCCAGGCTGCGACGGACGCAAAGGTCGGCACCACCTTCAGCGCGCGCGGCGTGGCGCAGGCCTCGTTGACAAAGGCGAGCTCCCTCTCGTCCATCGGGTCGGCTCCCATGCCGATGCCGCAGGCGTAGAGCATGACTTCGCGGTCGCTGTAGGCGTATTGCTGGCCGAGGTTCTTCAGCGCCATCAGCTCGTCGTACTTAATCGGCATTGTGGCTATTCCTCCGCTCCCTTGTCATGCCCGCGCAGGCGGGCATCCAGTAACCACCGGCGTTTACTGGATCCCCGCTTTCGCGGGGATGACGACCTCCTGCTTTGCGCTCATCGTGCGCAACCTCACTACACCGGCGTAAAGAACGGCAGCGGCGCGCCGTCGGTCGGCTTGAACACCACCTTCACCTTCTGGCCGATCTTCAACCGGTCGATGTCGCAGTCGACGATATTGGTCTGCAGCGAGGGACCTTCCTTCAACGTGACATAAGCGATCGCATACGGGCCGCTCGCCGATTTCCGCATCAGGCTGAAAGTATAGATCGAAGCTTCGCCGGAAGCTTCCTCCCACACCGTCTTGTCGGAGAAACAGAACGGGCAGATCGAGCGCGGAAAGTAATGCGGCTCGCCGCATGCGGTGCAGCGCTTGATCATGAACTTGCCTTGGGCCGCGGCATCCCAGAACGGCTTCGTCTCCGGGTTCGTTAGCGGCGCCGGATATTTTCTTGCCTCACTCATCACACGCGCTCCAGAATGCAGGTTGAGGCGGCATGGCGCACGCCCAACAATCCGCCGGTGCCATGGGCGACCGCGAGATCGCAGTTCTTCACCTGCACCTTCGGATGCGCTTGCCCGCGCAACTGCCGCACCGCCTCGATGACCTTGGTCATGCCGCCACGATTGACGGGGTGATTGCTGCAGAGCCCGCCGCCGTCGGTATTGAACGGCAATTTGCCGACGCCGGAAATCAGATTGCCGTCGGCGACGAACTTGCCACCCTCGCCCTTCCTACAGAAGCCGAGGTCTTCGATCTGCATCAAGACCGTGATGGTGAAGCTGTCATAGATCGAGGCGTATTTGATGTCCTTTGGCGTGACGCCGGCCTCTTCAAACGCTCGCGGGCCGGACCAGACGCCGGCGGAGTAAGTGAGATCGAGATCCTTGCCGCCGCGCGGCCCCTTCATTGCTTCGCCCTGCCCGATCAATCGCACCAGCGGCTTGTTCAGGCTTTTCGCGATCTCGGGCGTGGTCACGACCAGCGCGCCGCCGCCGTCGGTGACGACGCAACAATCCATCCGATGCAGCGGATCAGAAATCATCGGCGAATTGAGCACGTCCTCGACGGTGACAACATCCTTGAGCATCGCATGCGGATTGTATTGGGCGTGATGGGAGGCTGCGACCTTGATCCAGGCGAGCTGCTCGCTGGTGGTGCCGTAGTCGTGCATATGGCGCATAGCACACATGCCGTAGGCATTGTGCGTGGTAGCCCCGTAAGCGGCCTCGAAATCGGCCTCGGCTCCGGCGGCGCGCGGCGGCATCGGCCCCGTGCGCGGCTTGCCCGCCAGCGTGATCAAGGCGATGGAGCATTTGCCGGCCGCGATCGCTTCCGCCGCATGGCCGAGATGGATCAGGTAGGAGCAGCCGCCGGTATCGGTGGAATCGATGTGGCGCACTTTCAGGCCGAGATAATCGACCATCGGCCAGGCGCCGCCCGGCGCATCGCCGGCGCAGAAATAGCCGTCAATATCAGCCTTGGTGAGGCCTGCGTCCTCGATCGCGCCCTTGGCGACCTCGGCGTGCAATTGTGCGGTGGATTTATCGGGTGCGTGCCGGGTCGGATGCTCGTAAATCCCGGCAACGTAGGCCTTGCCCTTGATGGTCAAATCGCTCTCCGCTGGCGTGTCTTGATTTCCAGCTTTTTTCTGACCTGCCCCCGCGGGCTTGGCAAGCGGCGAATATTCCGCGAGGCGAGACGGACATAGCGCTACCATCTCGCGGCGCGGATTGCGTCCGAGTTGTTGGGCAAGCTACCCTCGGAAAACGAGAGGGCGCAGGGAAAGCCGGGTGCCCGTTGCACCCGCAGCCTCGCACGCAAACAAAAAGCGCACGAGCGTCGTCACCACAGGTTCGCCGAACAGTCCGGCCTTCCCCGCGCAATGGTTTTAACGGCTTATAGCGCGCTCTCCTCGGCGACGAATTCGTCTTGTCACCGTCATCTGCGGATTAAGGAAACGTCCGCGCCCGGTTGGGCCGACGCGCCTCCGCAAACTTGACACCAGCAACGGGTGCCAGGACCACACGGTTTTGCCGTCCGCTTCAGCCTCGTTCGTCTACGCGCCGGCGCATCGCTCACGGAAATCCATAGGGATCCGCCCTGCAACTGCCATTGGCGCGCGCGACGCTGCCGCGTCCACCGCATCCCGCACCCAACGTCCGTGACGATCGCGATACGCCCCTCTGTAGCGAGGGCGGGATGGCGAGATGTTGCTGCTGATTTGGGGTATCGGACAATAGCTCCGATCTGCGACAGATTAACACGACGGGCAATTTGCGCATGGCGGGCATGTGCAAAACCACCCGTCGGTGAACGGTGAACGGCGCCACGCAACGACGACCAGACAGCCCCAGTTGGCCCGACGACATCGTCGCGAGCCAGAAGCCTATCGCAAGTTCGGGTGCTGGGGCGTGGTGGGACGTCCCGGCGGCTCCGGCCGATTTGGAGTGGTCTTATGGCTGCCTCGCGGAGAAACGCTTCGAGCCTATCCGCGGGCTCAGGGTGCCGTTCTATCGGCGGTAGCAGCCGTATCGGTAGCAGAGGCTCTCGTGTCCCCGGCGCGGTGCAGCGCAAGGCGCTGCGTAATTCGTCGTGGGCAGCCTCGAAATGCCAACAAATCTGTGCAGAATGGCTCCAGACGCTCGCTGGGCGGTCTAATATCGCATCGGTACGAATCAGAGGAGACACGATGGCTACCCAAATGTCCAAGTCGCAGTTGGTTGAAAAAATTGCGACCGCCACTGAGCTTTCCAAGCGCGACGTGAAGAACGTCATGGATACGCTGACCGACGTAGGCCACAAGGAACTGAAAAAAGCCGGGGTATTTCTGGTGCCCGGCTTCGCCAAGTTCGTGGTGGTCAAGAAACCAGCGACCAAGGCGAGAAAGGGCACCAACCCGTTCACGGGCGAGGAAATGATGTTCAAGGCCAAGCCGGCGCGGAAGATCGTGCGGGCGAGGCCGGTTAAAGCCGCAAAGGATGCCGTTTAAAGAGTAAAGGCCCCCAATTTGGGGGCCTTTGTTCGAGGGTCTTAGTTTCCCGAGGAGGAATCAATCTCGAACAACCGAATTATCCATTCAATCGGTGGTGGCCGACAAGCGTCTCGTCAAGATATCTCTGTGGACCGCCGCGGGTTGCCGTGGTGGTCCGCTCGCCGTCAGGAAACTGATTCTTTGCCGGTGTGCCCGCCAGCGTAAACTGGGCCGACATCGGCGGCGTGGAAGATTACCCGTCCCGCGAGGGCCAGCGCCACCCGGCAGGCTGCATGGTCGCCGCAATTTCGCGGCTCAACTGATGAGCCATCGCCCGTTGTGGATATCGAACTTCACCAAGCCTTCGTCGCGCATTTTCAACAGGAGGGATTGGCAAGCTTCCTCATTCACGACGTTGGCGCGTTTCATGACTTCGTAGACTTTGAGCGGTTTCTCGCGGAGAGCGCTCAGGATATTTTCTCGATCATTCAGCACGACCAGACTCCCACCAACTCCGCTAAATCACTGAGAATACGAAAGCTGATCTTCCGTAACCACCCGCTCGATATTCTCTGATTTGCTCTTGATGCGGTATCTAAGACGTCCGTCTGCATCAATGGGCATCCGTTGGACGATAGTGTAAATCATTGGTGGATCAGCTTCGGCACGACCTTGCGGCCCTTGGGGCCGGTGGTGAACATCTTCATTCAGCTTATAAGCATATGACATGGGTCTACTTCTAAGATTTGCGACTGCTCTAGCGTAGACCGTAGTGTGATGCAATGCACCCCGTTGCTTTACGGCGTGGCTCGTGAATCGCAATTGGCGCTGGAGCGGTGCGCTGGATCGTCTACCCGATGACAGAAGCGCGTCAGTGACGTTTACCTAACGCGTTCCAAGCGGTGTCCGTGCAGCATGCAGACTTACTCCGCCGCGAGTTGCCGCGGCGCCGGGGGCGGACTGGCGAGATCAGCGGCCAGTTGCGCATAGCGCGCCTTTGCGTCCTGGACCGCCTTCTCCTTCACCGGGCCGTAGCCGCGGATACGGTCGGGCAGCGACAAGAGTTCGACGGCCGTATCGACCGTAACCGGCGACAGCAGCCCGAGCACGGTAGCGACATCCTTCTCGTAGCCCGCGATCAAATCGCGCTCGAGCTTGCGGTCGGGACTGTGGGCGAAGATGTCAAACGCCGTGCCGCGCAGCACCCGCAGCTTCGCCAGCAGCCGGAATATAGGCAACATCCAGGCGCCGAAGGCGCGCTTCTTCGGCCGGCCCAGCGCGTCGACGCCGCGCGAGAGGATCGGCGGCGCGAGGTTGAAGCTGATCTTGAAGTCGCCCTCGAACTGGTCGCGAAGCTGTTGCTCGAACTTGCCGTCGGTGTAGAGTCGGGCGACCTCGTACTCGTCCTTGTAGGCGAGCAGCTTGGCGTAGTTGACGGCAACCGCGCGCGGCAGCGCCTCGCCGTAGCCGCCCTTGATCGCGGCATCGCGGACCTGGCTGACCAGATTGCGGTAGCGCTCGGCGAGCTTTGCATTCTGATAGTCGGTCAGGAGCCGGCTGCGATGGTCGATGATCTCATCGAGCGACATCGCTTCAAGCGGCTTCGGCGCTTCTTTCCTATCCTGGCCCTTCATCATGGCTTCCAGCCGCGCAGGTTCGGCTGCGGCGAGACGCCCGAGCCGGAAGGCTTGCGTGTTCATCTTGATCGAGACGCCGTTGACTTCGATCGCCTGCTCGATCGCGGCGGCCGACAGCGGCAGCAATCCCTTCTGATAGGCGTAGCCCATCATCATGATGTTGGTGGCGATTGAATCGCCCAGCAGGGCTTCGGCCGGCTTGGTGAAATCGTAGAAGGACGAATCCTTGCGCAGCGCGGTTTCCAGCACCGCGTTGACGTTGCGGCTCTGGAAATTGAAATCGCGGTTGAGGATGAAATCGGCGGTCGGGATCACGTGGCTGTTGATGATGCCGACGGTACGGCCGGATTCGCAGAGCGTGATGGTGTCCTTGGACACCGCGACCACCTCATCAGCCGCCAGTACGAGATCGGCGGTGCCGGTGACGATGCGTGAACAGGTGACGTCGGCGGTATGCTCGGAGAGCCGGACATGGCTCAGCACCGCACCTCCCTTTTGCGCCAGGCCGGACATATCGAGGATCATCGAGGCTTTGCCCTCGATATGCGCGGCCATGCCGAGCAGCGCGCCGATCGTCAGCACGCCGGTGCCGCCGACGCCGCCGATCGCGATGTTATAGGGCCGCTCCAGCGCGGGCATTGAGATGGGCTCCGGCAATGCGCCGATATCGCCGAGCTCGGCCGGCGCGCGGCGGCGCGGCTTGCCGCCGTCGATCGTCACGAACGACGGGCAAAAGCCCTTCAGGCAGGAATAATCCTTGTTGCAGGTCGATTGATTGATGGTGCGCTTGCGCCCCAGCTCAGTCTCCAGCGGCTCGACCGAGATGCAGTTCGACTGTACCGAGCAATCGCCGCAGCCTTCGCAAACGGCCGGATTGATCATCACGCGGCGCGGTGGATCCTCCATCAGGCCGCGCTTGCGCCGGCGGCGTTTTTCCGCCGCGCACGTCTGCACGAACACGATGGCGGAGGTGCCTTTCAGCTCGCGGCAAGTCCTCATGACGGCGTCGAGCTCGTCGCGATGCGCGGTCTTGACGCCGGGCGCGATCTCGGAGGCCGGATAGGCGTCGGGGTTTTCCGAGACCAGATAGATCTCGCGGATGCCTTCCGAGTGAAGCTGGAACGTGATCTGCTGTGGCGACAATTCGCCGTCGACATGCTGGCCGCCGGTCATCGCGGTCGCATCGTTATAGAGGATCTTGTAGGTGATGTTGGCGCCCGAGGCGATCGCCTGGCGGATCGCGAGGCTGCCGGAGTGGAAATAGGTGCCATCGCCGAGATTGGCGAATACGTGCTCTTCCTTGGTGAAGGGCGCAACTCCAACCCACGGCACGCCCTCGCCTCCCATATGGGTGTAGGTCTCGGTGTTGCGGTCCATCCACAGCGCCATGAAATGGCAGCCGATGCCGGCGAACGCGCGGCTGCCTTCCGGCACTTTGGTCGAGGTGTTGTGCGGACAGCCCGAGCAGAAATACGGCGTGCGGGAGATCGGTGCCACCGCCTGCAC
>VAZV01000182.1 GCA_005884765.1 Alphaproteobacteria bacterium | reverse complement strand
CGCCTGCGACCACGACGTCGTGTTCGTCGGAGATGTCGCCGACGATCTCTTCCAGAATATCCTCCAGCGTCACCATGCCTTCGACTTCGCCATATTCGTCGACGACGAGGGCGAAGTGGGTCTTGCGGCGGCGGAACGCCTTGAGCTGCTCGGAGACGGTCCGCATCTCCGGCACGAACCAGGGCGGTAGCGCGATGGTCGAAACATCTATCCGCGATGTATCGCCTTCGGACGCGCGAATGGCCCGCAACAGGTCCTTGGCGTGCAACACGCCAATGATGTTTTCCGGCTTGTCGCGCCACAGCGGTATGCGGGTATATTCGGTCGCGAGCACCTCGCGCACCAGATCCTCCGCCGGCAGGTCGGCGTTGATCATCACCATCTCGGTGCGATGAACCATCACGTCGGAAACCTGAAGCTCGCGCAAATCCAATAAGCCGCCAAACATGTCGCGGTCCTGCTTCTCCACCTTGCCTTCATGGTGAAGCAGATCGACCGCACCGCGCAGACGTTCGGTGGGCGACAAAATCGGCTGGTTGACGCCGATCTTGATGCCGAGCATCTTCATCAGCAGACGAACGACCGCCTCGACGATGGTGAGCAGGGGCCCGAGCAAATACACCGTCAGCTTCATCGGGCGCGCGACTAGAAGCGCCACCCGGTCCGGCGCATTAATGGCGATGGTCTTCGGCAGCACTTCAGCGAAAATCACCACCATCACCGTCATCACGCCGGTGGCGTAGAGCACGCCGACTTCGCCGAACCAGGCGGTGAAGATGCCGGTCGCGAGCGCGGAAGCGCCGATATTGGCGATGTTGTTGCCGAGCAGCAGCGCGCCGATCAACCGATCGCGCATCGCAAACAGGCTGGAGACCACGCCGGCCTCCCGGTTACCCTGCTTCGACAGCCGCAGCATGCTGGCGCGCGAGGCGCCGGTCAGCGCGGTCTCGCTCGCCGCGAAGAACGCCGACACCAGAAGGCAGGCAACCACGATGGAAAATGTAAACCAGTCCATGACCTGTTTATTTTTTCCGCGCCAGCTTTTCTTTCAGAAAATCGCGAACCAGCGACGGCTCGACGTTGGGCGCAATCACGGCGCGGCCGATCGCCTCGAGCAGGATGAAGGCAAGCTTGCCGTGCTTGACCTTCTTGTCCTGCGCCATCAGCGTCATCAGCGCATCGGCGTCCGCAAGCCCCTCCTGGGCGAAGCCAGCGATATCCTGCAGATGGGTCGGCAGGCCAGCTTCAGCAAGGTGACGTTCGACGCGCGCCGCGTCGGGAGCGGAAATCATGCCGAGCTGCGCGGAAAACTGCGCCGCCAGCACCATGCCGATCGCGACGCCTTCGCCGTGGAACAGCCGGTCGGAAAAGCCGGTTGCGGCTTCCAGTGCGTGGCCGAAGGTGTGGCCGAGATTGAGCAGCGCGCGTTCACCAGTCTCGCGCTCGTCGCGCGACACGATCGCGGCCTTGGCGCGGCATGAGGTCGCAATCGCGTGCTCGCGCGCGGCGCCGCCCTTGAAAATGTCGGCGTGATTGTTTTCCAGCCAGGTGAAGAACGCTTCGTCGCCGAGCACGCCGTATTTGGCCACCTCGGCATAGCCGGCGCGGAACTGGCGCGGCGACAGCGTGTCGAGCACCGCCGTGTCGGCGATCACCAGAACGGGCTGGTGAAACGCGCCCAGCAGATTCTTGCCCTGCGGCGAATTGATCCCGGTCTTGCCGCCGACGGACGAATCGACCTGCGCCAATAGCGAGGTCGGTACCTGCACGAGATCGACGCCGCGGCGCAGGATCGCCGCGGCGAAGCCCGCAAGATCGCCGACCACGCCGCCGCCAAGCGCAATCACGAGATCGTTGCGCTCGATCCTGGCCTTAATGAGCGCTTCAGAGACCTGTTCGAGACCGGCATAGGTCTTCGAACCCTCGCCTTCGGCAACGACGATGCGAGAACTCGCAATGCCGGCCGCCGACAACGAGGCTTCGGTTTTTTCCAGCCAGTGGATTGCGACATTGCGGTCGGTGACGATGGCGGTGCGCGCGCCGGGGCGCAAATCGGCGATGCGCGCGCCAAGCGATGCCAGCACATCGCGACCGATGATGATGTCGTAGGCACGTGTCCCCAGCGCGACCTCGACGGTGACAGCATCGGAATGTTTCAACGGCGCGGTCATCGCGAAGCGCTCATGATGCCGGATGGCTGTTCGGCGTTGGCGCGCAAACGCGCGTGCAGTGCATCGACACATTCGTCGACGATTTTCTCATGCGGCACGTCGCGCGACCAGATCGTCAGATCGGCACGCTGATAGACCGGCTCGCGTTCGCTGATCAGCCGCCCGAGGGTCGCTTCGGGATCGGGGGTCTGCAGCAACGGGCGATCGGCGCGCCGTCTCACCCTGCGCATGATGATATCGGCATCTGCCTTGAGCCAGATCGAGATCGCCTTGGCGCCGACGCGGTTGCGGGTTTCCTCGCGCATGAACGCGCCGCCCCCGGTAGCGAGCACGGCCGGGCCGCTCTCGAGCAGCCGCGCGATCACGCGCGCCTCGCCATCCCGAAACTGTGGTTCGCCATGGGCTTCGAAAATGTCCGGGATCGACATGCCGGCTGCCGCCTCGATCTCGGAATCCGCGTCAAGGAACGGCAGTCCCAACCGCGCCGCGAGGCGCCGGCCGATCGTGGATTTGCCGGCTCCCATCATGCCGACGAGCACAATGAGTCGCGTTCCCAGCGTGGCCAGAATTTCGGCCTCGCGGGATGCGCTGACGTCCGCCGGTGAGACCGTCTCAGGCATTTCGTTGCTCAGTTGCCGCACAATGCGGAGCTTCTCACGCCATCTATACTACCCCCGCCAATCGCCTTGCCAGAGTCTCTTGCCACGGCGGGGCGAACATGTTGGATAATTTCGATGGTTAATGAGGCCCTGCCATGCCCAGTTTGTTCCGCTTTCTGACGGTTATCGCCGTGATCGTCGGGCTGGCCTATGGCGTGATTTTCGCACTGGCGAATTTCGTCAGCCCGAAACCGCGGGAAATGACCGTGACCATCCCGCCGGATAAATTTCTCAAGAGATAAGCGGTAACCTCGCCGGATGCGTGCCAGGACCTCAGACGCGAAACTTATCGGCCTGTTCCTCGACATGCTCGCGGCAGAACAGGGTGCGGGCCCCAATACGCTTCAGGCCTATCGCCGCGATCTCACCGATTTGTCGGGCTTCCTCGCCCGCAAAGGCCTTGGCTTTGCCGGTGCGGAAACCCAGTCGCTGCGGGACTACCTCGCCGACCTCGACACCCGCGGCTTCAAATCATCCAGCGTGGCGCGGCGGCTGTCGGCGATGCGACATCTGTTCCGCTTCCTCTTGAACGAGCGGATTCGCAGCGAGGATCCGGCAGCGATCCTGTCCGGGCCGAAACGCGGCCGCGGCTTGCCAAAGGTATTGTCGATCGCCGACGTCGATCGCATGCTGACGCGCGCCAAGGACCTTGCGCAGGCGAGCGAGGCGTCGAGCTCGCAGCGGCTTCGCGCAATGCGGCTCTATTGCCTGCTCGAAGTGCTCTACGCCACCGGCCTTCGGGTGTCGGAACTGGTGGCGCTGCCGCGCTCGGCGGCGCGGATCGACGCCCGCATGATCGTGGTACGCGGCAAGGGCAACAAGGAACGACTGGTGCCGCTCAATGAGGCCTCGCGGCGGGCGATGGCCGACTATCTCGCAGCAATCGAAGCCCTCAAGGCGGAGAAAAAGAAAAATGCCGGCGTCTCGAAATGGCTGTTTCCCTCGTTCGGCGAGAGTGGACATCTGACGCGGCAGCATTTCGCGCGGGACTTAAAGGAGCTTGCGGCCGCATCGGGGCTCGCGCCGCGGCTGGTCTCGCCGCATGTGCTGCGCCACGCCTTTGCGAGCCACCTCCTGCACAATGGCGCGGACTTGCGCATCGTGCAGACGCTGCTCGGCCACACGGACATTTCGACCACGCAAATCTACACTCATGTCGTGGAAGAACGGCTCAAGAGCCTGGTGCGCGACCTGCACCCGCTAGCGGAAAAATAAGCGTGGGGAGCCTCGCGCCTTGACTTCGGCGGCGATCTTTCGTGAAAGGGCCACGTCCCGCCTGCGAGCCGCAAAACGCGCTCTTCGCCTCTCGCCCTGAGATACGCACTAAGCCATTGAACATGCGTGCTTTCCGCAAGCAGACCGAAACCGTTTCGCCTCAAACCACGTTCTTATCTATATTGCCTTGATGCTGGACCAGATGCGTTCTTATCTCGATTTCGAAAAGCCCGTTGCCGAACTCGACTCCAAGGTCGACGAGCTACGCGCGCTGGCAGCATCCGGCAGCGACATCGGCGAGGAGATCTTGCGGTTGGAGGACAAGGCCGGCCAGGCGCTCGCCGAGCTCTACGCCAATCTCACGCCGTGGCAGAAGACGCTGGTCGCGCGGCACCCGCAGCGGCCGCATTTCACCGATTTCGTCACTGCACTGATAACCGAATTCACGCCGCTCGCCGGTGACCGCAAGTTCGGCGAGGACGAAGCGCTGATGGGCGGCTTCGGCCGTTTCCGCGGCGAGAGCATCTGCGTCATGGGACAGGAAAAAGGTGCCTCCACCGACTCCCGCATCAAGCACAATTTCGGCATGGCGCGCCCGGAAGGTTACCGCAAGGCGGTCCGGCTGATGGAGATGGCGGAACGATTCGGCATTCCCGTGCTGTCGATCGTCGATTCTGCGGGGGCTTATCCTGGCATCGGCGCCGAAGAGCGCGGCCAGGCCGAGGCGATCGCGCGCTCCACCGATGCCTGCCTGTCGTTGGGCGTGCCCAATGTCGCAATCGTCACCGGCGAAGGCATGTCGGGCGGCGCGATCGCGATCACGACCGCCAACCGCGTGCTGATGTTCGAACACGCGATCTACAGCGTGATTTCGCCGGAGGCGGCCTCATCAATCCTGTGGCGTGACGGCACCAAGGCCCAGGAAGCTGCCACCAACATGAAGATCACGGCGCAGGACATGCTGCGTTTCGGCGTCATCGACACCATCCTGAAGGAGCCGGTCGGCGGTGCGCACCGTGATTCGGCGGCCATGATCGCGACCACGGGCGAAGCGATCGCGCAAGCCTTCGATGAATTGCGCAACCTCGACGCCGAGATGATCCGCAAGCTACGCCGGCAGAAATTCCTCGATATCGGCCGGAAACTGGGCTGAAACCGCCAAATCCTGCGGAAAACTGCCCGTTAACGGGGCGTTAACGCCCTTTTTTGCCAGAAGTGGCCATTTTGGCCGCAATTAGGCCCAGACCGCGTTATTTAACTTCTATTGACTATGGCCTTAGGGAACCCGGTGCGTGGCTCCGTTCAGGTTGCGAGCAGGGCGGCGTTAAGGGTAAGATTTTAGTCAATGGCTTCAGGGCATGAACGCTAGAGCATGATCCGGAAAAGTGGGGTTCCGGTTTTCCGACAGGGTCATGCTTGAACAAGTGTTGGGGTCGCGAACATTGCCCGGTGGGTGTGGAGCTCTGCATTGAACTATCGCACGCTTGTTCGCGCGCTTATCGCCTCTGCTGCGCTCGCGGCCGGCGCGCTGTTGGCCGGATGCGATAGCGACGAGATTTCACTCGCGGCCCACGCCAAGGCCAACCAGCCGGTCCCACCCAAACTGATCGCGACGATGACCGAAAAGGACATGGATCTGCAATCGCCGATCCTGGTCCGCCTGTTCAAGCAGGAAGCGGAACTCGAGGTCTGGAAGCAGGATCGCTCCGGCCGCTTCGCGCTGCTCAAGACCTATCCGATCTGCCGCTGGTCGGGAGATCTCGGACCCAAGGTGCGCGAAGGCGACCGCCAGGCGCCGGAAGGTTTCTATTCGATCACGCCGGGCCAGATGAACCCGCAGTCAGCGTACTATCTGTCATTCAACACGGGCTACCCCAACGCGTATGACCAGGCATTGGGACATACCGGCTCGCAGCTTATGGTGCATGGCGATTGCTCCTCGCGCGGCTGTTACGCGATGACCGACGAACAGATCATGGAGATCTATGCGCTCGGCCGCGAATCCTTCTTCGGCGGCCAGAAGGCGTTTCAGTTCCAGGCCTATCCATTCCGGATGACGCCGATCAACATGGCGAAGCACCGCAACAATCCGAACATGCCGTTCTGGAAGATGATCAAGGAAGGCTACGATCATTTCGAGGTCACACGGCAGGAGCCGAAGGTCAATTTCTGCGAGAAGAAATACGTGTTTGATGCGGTCAAGCCGCCGGATGCCCAGCACGATCCGGCGTTCCAGGCTTCCGCCAAGTGCCCGGCCTATGTGATTCCCGACGAGATCGCCGATGCCGTGCGCGAGAAGCAGGAGCAGGATCAAGCCGAATACGCGAAGCTGGTTGCAAAGGGCACGCCGGTCGCCAAGCTCAATACCGGCATCGACGGCGGCATGAACCAGGTGTTCGCCGCGCGCGTCCCCGGCGGCAATACCGGGTTGTCGGAGGGCGGCGAAGGCCAGAGCCTGTCGCTTTCCGGGTTCTCCCGCGCGCCGGGCACGATCCCCTCCACCGTCAATCCGCCGCACGCCCCAGGCGCCGATGAGCCTGTCGTCGCAGCGCCGGCGTCGGCGCCCACCCCGGCACCGGCAGCACCGACCCGGGTGGCATCCGCGGCGCCAACCGCACAGGACACCACTGCGGCGACGCCGCCGCCAGCTCCGCCGAAGCCGAAGGCGGAGGCCAAGCGCGGCGAACCGCGGCCGGAAGCTGCGACCCCGAAGGCTGGAGCATCGAAGCCGACCGAAACCAAGCAGGCCGCGACGCGCCCGCAAGCTAAACCGTCCGTGAGCGATAGCGCCCCCGTCGCCGAAGCGCCCGCTCCCAAGGACACGCTGGTGGCCGGTTCGCAGCCGATCGTGCAGACGAACTCGTTCGACAGCCGCTTCTCCGCGGCGAAGTAAGAAGCACTCGATCAGAGTAGCAGAGTGGGGCAAAGGCGCGTCTATCGCGCCATGCCCGCCAATTGAAGCTGCAGATCAATGCTAGATGGTGGGCTCGCGCAGTTTATCATCGGGCGCGCTCGCGCGACCCGTTGGCTTAGCCCAACCCCACAAAGCTAGCTAACGCGCAGCTCACGCGTACTTGCCGTGGCAGTGCTTGTACTTCTTGCCACTTCCGCACGGGCAATCCTCGTTGCGGCCGACCTTGCCCCAGCTCGCCGGATTCTTGGGATCGCGCTCGGCAGCGGTGGCGGCGTTGGCCTGAGGCACCAGCGAAACATTGGCGAACGCCAATTCGTCTTCGCCGGTATTGGGATCGAACTTGTGCGCCTCCATCGGCGGCAACGCCGGCTGCTGCTCTTCCGGCGGCACGATCTCGACCCGCATCAACTGCGCCGTTACCGCCTCGCGCAGATGCGCGGTCATCGCCTCATAGAGGCCGAACGCTTCCGACTTGTACTCCTGCAGCGGATCGCGCTGGCCGTAGCCGCGCAGGCCGATCACCTGACGCAGATGATCGAGCATGATCAGGTGCTCGCGCCAGAGATGGTCGAGCGTCTGCAAGAGAATGGTCTTCTCGATGTAACGCATCACATCGGGGCCCCACTGGGCGACCTTGGCCGCCATGTGCTCGTCGACGCGTTGCTCGATGCGCGTCAGCAATTCCTCGTCGGCAATGCCCTCTTCCTTGGCCCATTCGTCGACCGGCAGATCGATGTCGAGCACCCGCTTTAATTCTTCCCTCAGGCCGGCGACGTCCCACTGCTCGGCATAGGCATGTTCGGGCACATGCTTGGCAACGACATCGTCGACGAAGTCACGGCGCATGTCCGCAACCATGTCGGCCACACTGTCGCTTTTCATCAGATCGACGCGCTGGTCGAAGATCACCTTGCGCTGGTCGTTCTGGACGTTGTCGAACTTCAAGAGATTCTTGCGGATGTCGAAGTTGCGCGCTTCGACCTTCTGCTGCGCCTTTTCCAGCGCCTTGTTGATCCAGGGATGGATGATGGCTTCGCCCTCTTTCAGCCCCAACCGCGTCAGCATCGAGTCGAGCCGGTCGGACCCGAATATCCGCATCAGATCATCTTCCAGCGAGAGAAAGAATTTTGAGCGCCCGGGATCGCCCTGGCGGCCGGAGCGGCCGCGGAGCTGGTTGTCGATGCGCCGCGATTCATGGCGTTCCGAGCCGATGATGTAGAGGCCACCGGGCCGGCTCGACGTCTTCGCGGGCTTGTTGCCCTTGGCTGGTTCGATCTCGATCGCGTCTTCCGCCTTCAGCACGATCTCGCGGAACCGCTCGACGTCGGCCTTGATGCGCTCGATCCTCGCGGCCTTCTCGGCCTCGTCGGTCATGGAAGCGATTTCCTGCTGGATACGCATCTCGAGCGAACCGCCGAGTTTAATGTCGGTACCGCGGCCCGCCATGTTGGTCGCGATCGTGATCGCGCCGGGCACCCCGGCCTCCGCCACGATATAGGCTTCCTGTTCGTGGAAGCGCGCGTTCAACACCGCGAACAATTTGGCCGGCTTGCCCGCGCGCGCCGCGGCATACAGCTTGTCCAGTGCGCCGGGACTGCCGAAATCGATCTGCTTGTAGCCGTGCTTCTTCAGGTATTCGGCGAGCACTTCGGATTTCTCGATCGAGGCGGTGCCGACCAGGACCGGCTGCAGCCGCCTGTTGGCGCGCTCGATCTCGGCGAGGATCGCGGCATATTTCTCGTTCTGGGTCCGATAGACCTCGTCGTCCTCGTCGAGACGCGCTACCGGCAGGTTGGTCGGGATCTCCACGACCTCGAGCTTGTAGATGTCGAACAATTCGTCGGCCTCGGTCGCGGCCGTACCGGTCATGCCGGAAAGCTTTTCGTACATCCGGAAGTAATTCTGGAAGGTGATCGAGGCCAGCGTCTGGTTTTCCGGCTGCACCTGCTGGTGCTCTTTCGCCTCCAACGCCTGATGCAGGCCTTCCGAATAGCGCCGACCCGGCATCATGCGGCCGGTGAACTCGTCGATGATGACGACTTCGCCGTCACGGACGATGTAGTCCTTGTCGCGCGTGAACAGGGTGTGGGCGCGCAGTGCCTGGTTGATGTGGTGCACGACGGAGACGTTCTCGACGTCGTAGAGCGAATCGCCCTTGAGCTGGCCGGCATCGCGCAGCAAGGTCTCGATTTTTTCCATGCCCGCTTCGGTCAAGGTCACCGTGCGCTGTTTCTCGTCGACCTCGTAATCGGTCTTCTCGAGCTTCGGGAAGAAGGTGTCGATGGTGTTATAGAAATCCGAGCGGTCGTCGAGCGGACCGGAGATGATCAGCGGCGTACGCGCCTCGTCGATCAGGATCGAGTCGACTTCGTCGACGATGGCGTAGAAGTGGCCGCGCTGGACCATGTCCTCCAGGCGGTACTTCATGTTGTCGCGCAAGTAGTCGAAGCCGTATTCGTTGTTGGTGCCGTAGGTGATATCGCGCGAATAGGCTTCCTTGCGCTCGGCATCGTCCAGTCCATGGACGATCACACCGACGGTGAGGCCGAGGAAATTGTAGATCTGCCCCATCCATTCGGAGTCGCGGCGGGCGAGGTAGTCGTTGACGGTGACGACGTGAACGCCTCGGCCGGCCAGCGCGTTGAGATAGACCGCAAGGGTCGCCACCAGCGTCTTGCCTTCGCCGGTCTTCATCTCGGCGATGTCGCCCTCGTGTAGCACCATGCCGCCGATCAACTGCACGTCGAAATGCCGCTGCCCGAGTGTGCGCTTGGCGGCCTCGCGCACGGTGGCAAATGCCGGGACCAGAATGTCGTCGAGCGTCCTGCCGTCTGCGATCTGTTGCTTGAATTCGGCGGTGCGGGCCTTCAGCGCCTCGTCGGACAGTGCGGCGACTTCCGGCTCGAGCGCGTTGATGGCGTCGACGCGGGCCTGATAGCCCTTCACCCGCCGGTCGTTGGCGGAGCCGAAAAATTTGCGGGCGAGCGCGCCGATCATGCCGAATTCCTGTCTTCGCGGTTCATGCGTTGCAGCCGTGACGTGGTCCACCAAGTTGCTTATCAACTCACCGTGACGCGCCGCGGCAAAATCCCCGAACTTGGGGAACATCCGCCAATGAGTGGGAATTAAGCAATCCAAGGTTCAACGGCCAAAAACGCAGCAAAATAAGCGCTATCGCCATTGACACGATGACGGCAGAGATATGGCTGGGTGGCAGGCTTGTCAACGGCGCCAAGGCCTTGCCGATGGCGCGAAGCTGTCAAGGAATTCATGATTTTGACAGACTTTTCGCGTTGCCAAGGTCGCATGATTGGGCGAGTGTCCGGCCGGTCGATTTACCCCTTCTCCAAGATAAGGATTTTCCATGACCGCTTTGTTCCCGGTAATGAAAACCGGCTTGCGCCTTGGCTTGGCCTCCGCGGTGGCGGGCTGTCTCGCCATCGCGCTATACGCGGGCCCGGCCCGCGCCGAAGACAAAGTGCTTGCCAAGGTCAATGGCGCTGAAATCCGTCAGAGCGACGTCGCGCTCGCCGAGGAAGAGCTCGGACCGAGCCTCGCCCAGATGGACCCGGCCACCAAGGACGAGAACGTGCTGGCGTTCCTGATCGACATGAGGATCGTCTCCAAGGCCGCCGAGGACAAGAAGGTCCAGGATGGCGAGGATTTCAAGAAACGGCTGGCGTTCACGCGCAGCCGGCTTTTGATGGACAGCCTGCTTGCGAGCGAAGGCAAGGCTGCGACCACCGACGACGCCATGAAGAAGGTCTACGAGCAGGCCTCCAAGGAGATCACGGGCGAGGAGGAAGTGCACGCCCGCCATATTCTGGTCGAGACCGAGGATGACGCCAAGGCGGTCGAGGAAGAACTGAAGAAGGGCGCCGATTTCGCCGATCTCGCCAAGAAGAAGTCCAAGGACCCCGGCGCTTCCGACGGCGGCGATCTCGGCTTCTTCACTAAGGATCAGATGGTACCGGAATTCTCCTCGGTGGCTTTCTCGCTCGAGCCCGGCAAGATCTCCGATCCGGTGAAGTCGCAGTTCGGCTGGCACGTCATCAAGGTCGAGGAAAAGCGCAAGCGCAAGGCGCCGGATTTCGATCAGGTCAAGGGCCAGATCGAGACCTATGTGACGCGCAAGGCGCAGGCCGATTATGTCGGCAAGCTGCGCGATTCGGCCAAGATCGAGCGGCTGGACAAGACGGCGGACACGACCAAGACCGACACCAAGCCGGCCGATCCGGCCAAGCCCGCCGACTCCAAGATGGCGCCGGCGAAGAAGTAAGAATTCGCTGTCCCTTCTGCGAAGCCAATAGTATTTACAACCGTCATGGCCGGGCTTGTCCCGGCCATCGACGTCTTGAAGCTCGTTCAGCGAAAAGACGTGGATGGCCGGAATAAATCGAGCCATGACGATCTATTTTGTTTGGTCTTTTCGGAATTTCCCCATGTCATCCATCTCTCCGCTCGCCCCGACCAGCATTCCCGATATGCCTGTGATCGCGGGCGTCAGGCTCGCGACCGCCGCCGCGGGCATCCGTTACCAGGGCCGCACCGATGTGCTGCTCGCGCTGCTGGACAAGGGCACTTCGGTCGCCGGCGTCTTTACCAAATCCAAATGCCCGTCGGCGCCGGTGGATTGGTGCCGCGCCAAACTCAAACGCGGTGAGGCGCGCGCGCTGGTGGTAAATTCCGGCAACGCGAATGCCTTCACCGGCAAGACCGGGCGGCAGGCCACCGCGCTGACGGCCGCGATTGCGGCGAAGGCCGCCGGCTGCAGCGCCAATGAGGTTTTCCTGGCTTCCACCGGTGTGATCGGCGAGCCGCTCGACGCCACCAAATTCAACGGCCTGCTCGGAACGCTGGCGGAGCAAGCCGCGCCGACCGACTGGATGAGCGCTGCCAGGGCGATCATGACCACCGACACCTTCCCGAAGGTCGCGACTGCGACCGTGAAGCTCGGCAAGGCAAAAGTTACGATCAACGGCATGGCCAAAGGCTCCGGCATGATCATGCCGGACATGGCGACCATGCTGGCGTTCGTGTTCACCGACGCGCCGATTTCGGCCGGCGCGCTGCAATCGCTGCTCAAGGGCGGCGTCGAGGATACGTTCAACGCCGTGACCGTCGACGGCGATACCTCGACCTCGGATACGCTGCTGGCCTTTGCCACCGGCACGGCGGCGGCGAACGGCGCGCCAAAGATCAGCCGCGCCGGCGATCCGCGGCTGAAGGCCTTCACCAAGGCCTTTCATGCTGTATTGGCCGATCTCGCTGAACAGGTGGCGCGCGACGGCGAAGGCGCGCGCAAGCTGGTCGAAATCATCGTCGAAGGCGCGGTATCGAAGGCTTCCGCGCGCAGGATCGCGATGTCGGTGGCGAATTCGCCGCTGGTAAAGACCGCAATCGCCGGCGAGGATGCCAATTGGGGCCGCGTGGTGATGGCGGTCGGCAAGGCCGGCGAGCCTGCCAATCGCGACAAGCTTGCGATCTCGTTCAACGGCATCCGCGTCGCCAAAAGCGGTGCGCGCGATCCATCCTACAATGAGGAAGAAGCGTCGTCCGCGATGAAGGATCCCAAGATCCAGATCAGAATCGCGCTCGGCCTCGGCAAAGGCCGCGACCGCGTGCTGACCTGCGACCTCACCAAGGAATATATCGCGATCAACGGCGATTACCGCTCCTGAAGCAGCGACGCATGGCCGATCTCAAACTCACTCTGGTGGTTGCCTGCGCACTGGTCGATGCCGACAAGCGCGTGCTGATCGCGCAGCGGCCGCAAGGCAAGGCGCTGGCCGGCTTGTGGGAATTTCCCGGCGGCAAGGTCGAGCCCGGCGAGCCGCCGGAAATAACCTTGATCCGCGAACTGCATGAAGAGATCGGCATCACCGTCAGCGAGGCGTGTCTGGCACCGCTGACCTTCGCGAGCCATGCCTATGACAGTTTCCATTTGTTGATGCCGCTCTACATCTGCCGCCGCTGGGAGGGCAGCATAATCGCACGCGAGGGCCAGAATCTGGCCTGGGTCCGCGCCAACAAACTGCGCGACTATCCGATGCCGGCGGCGGATATTCCGCTGATCCCGCATCTGGTCGATCTGTTGATGTGAATGAAAGTCCTCATCGCGAGGACAGATATTACGGCTTCGTTTTCTTCACCGCCTCCGCCAGGCTCGCCGTCGCCGATCCCGGCTTGAGCGGCCTCTGTTGGCTTTCATGCGGCGCCCAGCCCGACAGCCACACCACGTCGAACGTGGCGCGGATGCGGCCGTCGGCATCGGCGAAGCGCTTGGCGTAAAGCTGCGCCATCCGCAGCATGGTGGCGCGGCGGGTCGGCGTGCGCCGTCGCTCGACCAGAATATTGCTCGCGCCCATCCGCCTGATATCGGCCATTAGCGCGAATGCGCTGTCATAGCGGACCACGACGCGATCGACATCGGTGACCGGCAGCGCGAGCCCCGCGCGCTGCAGCAGGCTGCCGAGGTCGCGCAAATCCGCGAACGGCGCGACCCGCGGCGACACCCCGCCTTCGAGCTCCGCTTCGGCCGCGGCAAAGCATTGCCGAAGCTCGTTAAGCGTATCGCCGCCGATCATCGCCGCCAGCAACAGCCCGTCCGGCTTCAACGCGCGGCGGATCTGCGCGAGCACGCCGGGCAGATCGTTGACGAACTGCAACGCGAGCGCGGATACGACGAGATCGAACGCTTCCTGCTGCAACGGCAGAACTTCCTGCGGATCTCCCAGGACATCGAGGTGTGTGAAGGATTTGAGACGATCGGCGAGTGGCTTTCGCAAGGCATCGCCGGGCGTCCAGATGTCGGCGGCCTTGGCAAAATCCCGCTTCACCGCGGCGAGCCTTTCCGCCATGTCTTCGGCCACGCGGTCGAGCAGGAAGGTAACAGGCCCCTGCTTGAACGCACGGCTCTGCCGCGCCCGCAACAATCTGCGGTCAAACAGGGTCGGCGCGGCGGGGATCGCATGGGAAGCCATGCCGGTTGGTTACGCCGATCGATGGCACCCTGGCAATCCAGCCTTCACTTTCCTCTGCCCTGCTTGAGCGCTGACCATTACGGCGCTAGCTTGGCGCATGGACGCCGACGCATCACCACCACCTTCCATTTCCACCCATTTGCGCGGCGCGCTGAATTCGTGCCGCGGCGCATGGAGGAATGCCGCCCGGCTCGTGCTCGACGTCGCGCTGCCGACGCTGTGCGTCGCCTGCCGCGAACCGGTCGACGGCGAAGGCGTCTGCGCGCAATGCTGGGCGAAACTGTCGTTCATCGCGAGGCCCTTTTGCCCGAGGCTCGGGATTCCCTTTGTCTACGATCCAGGGCCTGAACTGTTGTCGATGGAAGCAATCGCCAGTCCGCCGGCCTACGCCCGCGCCCGCGCCGCCGTGCGTTATGACGACGTCGCGAAAACGCTGGTGCATGCGCTGAAATACCAGGACCGCACCGATCTGGCGCCCGCGATGGGCCGCTGGATGGCCCGCGCCGGCCAGGAACTGCTCAACGAGGCCGACTGGCTGATTCCTGTTCCCCTGCATTGGCGGCGGGCGTGGCACCGGCGTTACAACCAGTCGGGCGCGCTGGCGCACGCGATCGAACGCCAAAGCGGTATCAAGGTCAGAGGGGAGTTGCTCCGGCGTGTCCGGGCGACGGAGCAGCAGGTCGGACTGTCGCGGCCGCAGCGCGCCAGCAATGTGCAGGGCGCATTCAAGGTATCGGCCGACCGCCAATCTGAGGTCCAGGGCCGCCGTGTCGTCCTGATCGACGATGTCCTGACGTCCGGCGCCACGGTCGATGCCTGCGCGCGGGCATTGCTGCGCGCCAAAGCCGCTACTGTCGACGTGCTGGTGTTCGCCCGGGTTGTGGATACCGGCCGCCCTCCCATATAATCGGGTAGATTTTCCAACAGAAGCGCACCATGACCGCTGCCATCGAAATCTACACCCGCCCGGGCTGCGGCTATTGCAGCGCGGCCAAATCGCTGCTGAACCGCAAGAAGGCCGCGTTCACGGAATTCGACGTCGCCAAGAATTCCGTATTTCGCCAGCAGATGTACGATCGTGCCGGCGTCGGCACGACGTTTCCGCAGATTTTCATCGGCGCAACCCATGTCGGCGGCTGCGACGAGCTTTACGCCCTCGACCGCGAGGGCAAGCTCGATGCGATGCTGATGGGCGAAAAGGCCTCGCCATGAGCGACAATAAGACCTTCACCGCCGCGATGGTGCAGATGCGCACCTCTCTTCTGCCCGAACCGAGCCTCGAGCAGGGCACCCGATTGATTCGACAGGCAGCCGCGCAAGGCGCCGACTATGTGCTTACCCCTGAGGTAAGCAACATGATGCAGCTTAACCGCAAGGCGCTGTTCGAGCATATCGCCACCGAAGAGGACGATCTTTCGCTGAAAGCGTACCGCGCGCTCGCCGGCGAGCTGAAAATCCATCTTCATATCGGTTCGCTGGCATTGCGCTTCTCGCCGGAGAAGGCGGTCAATCGCTCCTTCCTGATCGGGCCCGACGGCAACGTGCTGGCGAGCTACGACAAGATCCACATGTTCGACATCGATCTGGAAGGCGGCGAGAGTTATCGCGAATCGGCCAATTACCAGCCGGGCGAGACCGCCGTGATCTCCGACCTGCCGTGGGGCCGGATTGGGCTGACGATCTGCTACGATTTGCGCTTTCCGGCGCTCTACCGCGCGCTTGCCGAAAGCGGCGCCGCATTCCTCACGGTGCCTTCCGCCTTCACCCGCAAGACCGGGGAAGCGCACTGGCATACGCTGCTGCGTGCGCGGGCCATCGAGACCGGCTGCTTCGTGTTCGCGGCGGCCCAGGCCGGATTGCATGAGAACAAGCGCGAGACCTATGGCCACTCGCTGATCGTGGGCCCCTGGGGCGAGGTGCTGGCCGAGGGCGGCGTCGAGCCCGGCGTATTCCTTGCGGAGATCGATCCGGCGAAGGTCGAGACCGCGCGCAAGAGCGTACCATCGCTGCAGCACGGCCGCCGCTTCAGCGTCGCCGACCCCAAAGCCGGTCCGGAACATCTGCACCTGGTGCGAGGATCGGCATGATCCGATACTCGCTACGCTGCGAACGCGAGCATTCGTTCGAGAGCTGGTTCCAAAGCTCTTCCGCCTTCGAGACACAAGTTCGGCGCCAGCTCGTGATCTGCCCGGCCTGCGGCTCCGCCAAGGTGGAGAAGGCTATCATGGCCCCGCAGATCGTGAGCAAGAAGGGCCGCGAGACCGCCCTACCTGCACCTGCCGCCACGACGGAAACTGCGACACCCGTCGCGGCAGCGGAATCGACACCGCTGATGCTCGCGCAGGAGCGCGAGCTGCGGGCCAAACTTAAAGAGCTGCGCGATCACATCGTGAAACACGCCGACAATGTCGGCGAGCGTTTTCCCAACGAAGCCCGCAAGATGCATTACGGTGATATCGAGCACCGGCCGATCTATGGCGAGGCTTCGCCGGACGAAGCGCGGGCGCTGATCGAGGAGGGCGTCGAGGTCTCACCGCTGCCGGTGCTGCCGGAGGACCGGAACTGACCTCTTCCTGGCAAGTCTGGGCGGTCTTGTCCGCCGTTTTCGCCGCGCTGACGGCGATCTTCGCCAAGGTCGGCGTCGAGGGCATCAACTCCGATCTTGCGACCTTGATCCGTACCATCATCGTGCTGGTCGCGCTCGCGTTGATCCTGTTCGCCACCGGCCAGCTCAGCCATCCCGGATCGATCTCGTCGAAGAGCTGGATCTTCCTGGTGCTTTCGGGACTCGGCACCGGTGCATCATGGTTGTGCTATTTCCGCGCGCTAAAACTCGGCCCTGCGACGCTGGTGGCGCCGATCGACAAGTTAAGCGTGGTGCTGGTGGCGCTGTTCGGCGTGGTGTTTCTCGGCGAGCGACCCTCGCCCAATGGCTGGCTCGGCATCGCCTTGATCGCCGCCGGCGCCGTGCTGATTGCATTCAAGCGCTAAGCCGCCACCAGCAGCGCGACCCCGATCACGATCAGCACGATGCCGGATAGTTCGCGCGCCGAGATCGCCTGCTTGAATGAGTAATACGCAACCCCTTGCGCGAACAAAACCTCAACCAGCGCCAGCGTGCGCACATTGGCGGCCGCTGTCAGTGCGAACGCCAGGAACCAGAATTGCGAGGCGAACGCGCCCATGAAGCCCGCCAGCATCGAAGGCCGCCACAGCCCCAGTATTTTCTTCAGCACGTCGGGCGCGCGAACCAGGAGATAGACCGTCAGCACCAGTGTCTGCACGAAGAGCCCGAGCACCAGCGTGTAGGAGGCCGCGGTCACGAACGAGACGCCGGGCACGACGATCACCGCGCCACGAAAGCCGACCGCCGATAGCGCGAACGACGCGGCGGCGGCGAGCCCCAGCAGCGTAGGCTTCAAATCGGCAAAACCTTTCGCAGCGCTCGGTCGCAACGCAGCAACGACGACGCCAGCAGTCGCGATCAGGATCGCGATCACTTTGAGCAGCGTCAGGTGATCGCCGAGGAAGACAAAGCCGAAGATCGCCGTCTGGATCGCTTCGGTCTTGAGATAGGCGGTTGTCACCACGAACGAACGATCGTTCATGGCAAGCAACATCGTCCCGGTGCCGACGATCTGGCTGAGCGCGCCGAGCAGCAGCCACGGCCAGAATGAAGGCGTCGGCACCGGCAGGTGGTCACCGGATACAGCCAGTACGAGCGCGAAGAAGACAATCGAGAACGGAAACCCGAACAGGAAGCGGATATTCGTCGCGCCCCAGGTGCCGAGCGGCCCGGTCAATTGTCGTTGCATCGCGTTGCGCGCGACCTGGCCGAGCGCGGCCGTGATGGTGAAGGGAATCCAGAGCGTGGCGATGGCGAACATGTGCGGGAATCATTGACCGGCTGGAAGTTGCCGCACCGTGCCGGTCGCGGCTCAAACGGTCAACCGGAGCGGCGCATGACAGGAATGCGGTCCGCTACACCATCTCTTCGGCGACCACCATGTAGTTCACGTCCACGTCGGAGGAGAGGCTCCATTTGTCGGCGAACGGGCTATAGACCACGCCGGTCTGTTCGATGATGACGAGCCTGTTGTCGAGCAGGTGCTTTGCGAGCTCGTCGGGGGTGACGAACTTGTCCCATTGATGGGTGCCGCGCGGCAGCCAGCGCAGGACATACTCCGCGCCGACGATCGCGAGCGCAAAGCTCTTCCAGTTGCGGTTCAAGGTCGAGACCACCATCAACCCGCCGGGCTTCAGCATCGCGGAGCAGCGGTGGAGGAACATGCCGATATCGCTGACATGCTCGATCACTTCCATGGCGAGCACGATGTCGAACCGCTCGCGCACGTCCATTTCTTCGACGGTGGTGCAGCGATAATCGATCGACAGGTGCCCCTTGTCCGCATGCAGCTTGGCGGCTGCGATGTTGCTCATTGAGGGATCGACGCCGATCACCTGTGCACCGAGGCGGGTAAACGGCTCGCATAGCAGTCCCGCACCGCAGCCGATGTCGAGGATGCGCAGGCCGGAGAGGCAATTCAGGCTTTTGGCGTTGCGCTGGAACTTGCGGCAGGCGGCATCGCGGATATAGGTCAGCCGCAACGGATTGATCTTGTGCAGCGGCGCCATCTTGCCGCGCGGATCCCACCACTCCTCCGACAATCTGGAGAACTTGGCGATCTCGGCCGGATCGACCGTCGAACCCCCGCCACCGGGACCATTCGCGCGAGAATTCTGTTGCATGGCCATGGCCGGGGTGCGTTCTATCGCGCGGTGATATGGTTGCGGAAATCCAGCGGCGAGGCGATGGTCGAAATGGTTTCCTTGCCCTCGCCGACGCCGAGGATGGTGACGTCGCCATAATTGAGGATGCGGCCGAGGATGCTCTGGTTGACGTCGACGCTCTCGACCTTGTCGAGCGCCATTTCGAAGGTGCGCCGCTTGATGAACCCGGTCTTGTGCACGACGCGCAGATTGGTGACGTCGGTCTCGGTGGTCCAGCGGTGGAACCAGGCCTTTGCAGTCCAATACAGCGCCGCAAGCGCTACTACCGCGGACGCCGACAGGCACAACAGGACGAGGCCTTCGGTCGTTGTGCTCCGCGACAGGATCAACAGCACCAGGGCTGCGATCCAGGCCGCGATCGCCGGGAGATAAAACACCCAGTGCGCGTTGGTCGAATACAGCACCTTCTCGCCCGGTTGCAGGATATGGTCGATATAACGCCCCATCTACTCGCCTCAATTAACCTGCCGAATCATTGCCTGGGGTTGGAAGGAACCGGCTTGCCCCCGGCTCCATCGCTATGTATACGCGCGTTTTGGCCCGGGCGCCTCCGCTTTCCGCTTGGGGCATTAACTTATCCTCTTTAGGGAAAGCACGCCTCGTCATGGGCCGCCTCGTGATGAAATTCGGCGGCACATCCGTCGCCAATATCGAACGTATCCGCAACGTCGCGCACCATGTGAAGCGCGAGGTCGATGCGGGCCATGACGTCGCCGTGGTGGTGTCGGCGATGGCCGGCAAGACCAATGAGTTGGTGGAGTGGTGCCGCGAGGCCTCCCCGATGCACGATGCGCGTGAATATGACGCGGTGGTCGCCTCCGGCGAACAGGTCACTGCCGGGCTTTTGGCGATCATGCTGCAGGGGCTCGGCATCCAGGCGCGGTCCTGGCAGGGTTGGCAGATTCCGATCCGGACCAGCGATGCCCACGCCTCGGCGCGCATTCTCGACATCGACGGCACCGAGATCATCAGCCGCTTCAAGGACCGCAAGGAAGTTGCCGTCATCTCCGGCTTCCAGGGCATCAACCCGCAGACCGGACGAATCACGACGCTCGGGCGCGGCGGTTCCGACACTTCGGCGGTCGCGGTCGCCGCCGCCATCCATGCCGACCGCTGCGATATCTATACCGACGTCGATGGCGTCTATACGACGGACCCGCGCGTGGTTCCCAAAGCGCGCCGGCTGGACAGGATCGCGTTCGAGGACATGTTTGAGCTGGCCTCGCAAGGGGCCAAGGTGCTGCAGGTCCGCTCGGTGGAACTCGGCATGGTACACAACATGCCGATCTTCGTCCGCTCCAGTTTCGACAAACCCGAAGATGTCGACCCACACGCCAACCATCCGCCGGGCACGCTGATTTGCGGCGAGGAGGAGATCATGGAAAACCACATCGTCACCGGCATCGCCTTTTCCAAGGATGAGGCCCAGATTTCCGTGCGCCAGATCCAGGACAAGCCGGGTGTCGCCGCCTCGATCTTCGGGCCGCTGGCGGAAGCCAACATCAACGTCGACATGATCGTGCAGAACGTCTCCGAGGACGGCAAGACCACCGACCTCACCTTCACCGTGCCGGCCTCGGACTATGGCCGTGCCCGCGACACCATCACCTCGGCCAAGAGCAAAATCGGCTATGCGCGGCTCGACAGCGCCACCGACGTCGCCAAGGTTTCGGTGATCGGCAGCGGCATGCGCAGCCATGCCGGCGTCGCGGCCAAGGCCTTTGCGGCACTCGCCGCGCGCAATATCAATATCCGCGCCATCACCACCTCCGAGATCAAGTTCTCGGTGCTGATCGATGCCGCCTATACCGAGCTTGCGGTACGCACGCTGCATACGCTCTATGGGCTCGACCAGGTTTAGCAAGATTTTTTCTTAGCAGTCGCAACATCCGGTCAACCAAGCCGTGATCGCCGCTGGCAGGCGTTTTGCTTGGCAAAACAAGCCTCAATTCGCTATACGGCCTGCAAGCAGTGGGCTGCCGCAAACTGTGTCACAGTTTTGGCTATCCTGATTCGGCCCGGATGAGAGGGCTTGTGACGGCGCCGAACGAATAAAATCGTTGTTTTGGGTGAGTTTAACGTCAGTTCCCGGCGACACGTCGGGCTGGCTTGATGGAAGGGGGATCACAGCACATGCGGAGCGCGTCGGGAGGCCCCCGCGTCTTGCTGAGACGGCTCCGCGAAACCATGGCGGAGCAGGTCAGCGCGCAGGAGCGATTGGACAAGATCGTGGTGCTGATCGCGGCCAATATGGTGGCCGAGGTCTGCTCCTGCTACGTGCTGCGCGTCGACAATACGCTCGAGCTTTACGCCACCGAGGGCCTCAACCGCGACGCCGTGCATCGCACGGTGCTGAGCGCGCATGAGGGCCTGGTCGGCCTCGTCGCCAGCGAGGCGACGCCGCTCAATCTGAACGACGCGCAAAGCCACCCCGCCTTCTCGTACCGTCCGGAAACCGGCGAAGAAATCTACCACTCCTTCCTCGGCGTGCCGATCCTGCGCGCCGGCAACACGCTTGGCGTGCTGGTCGTGCAGAACCGCGCCAAGCGCACCTACGTCGAGGAAGAGGTCGAGGCGCTGCAGACCACCGCCATGGTGCTAGCGGAGATGATCGCCTCAGGCGAACTCACGGCACTGGCGCAGCCAGGCGCCGAGCCTGCCGCGCGGCATTCGCAGCACAAGACCGGCGCGATCCTGTCCGATGGCATCGCGCTCGGCCATGTCGTGCTGCACGAACCGCGTGTCGTCATCACCAACTATATTGCCGAGGACCTGCCCAAGGAAATCAAGCGGCTCGACATCGCAATGACCAAGCTGCGCGCCGATCTCGACCGCATGCTGGAACGTGGCGACGTCGCGGACGGCGGCGAGCACCGCGACGTGCTGGAAGCCTATCGCATGTTCGCCAACGACCACGGCTGGTCGCACAAGCTTCATGAGGCGGTCGCCACCGGCCTCACGGCGGAAGCCGCGGTCGAACGCGTGCAGTCAGATACCCGCGCGCGCATGCTGCGTTCGACCGATCCATATTTGCGCGACCGCCTGCACGATCTCGAGGACCTCGGCTATCGCCTGATGCGACAATTGGTCGGACAGGATCACGCGCCCTCGCGTGAACATCTGCCTGACAACGCCATCCTGATCGCGCGCGCGATGGGGCCCGCGGCCCTGCTCGACTACGACCGCAAGCGCCTGCGGGGGCTGGTGCTGGAGGAAGGTACCGCCAATTCGCACGTCTCGATCGTGGCCCGCGCGCTCGGAATCCCTGCGGTCGGCGAAGTGCCGAACGCGCCCGGCATCGCCGATCCCGGCGATGCCATCATTGTCGACGGCACCTCGGGCGAAATCTATGTCCGCCCGTCGGCGGAAATCGAATCGGCCTATGCCGAACGGGTGCGCTTCCGCGCCCGGCGCCAGGCGCAATATGTCGCGCTGCGCGACAGGCCCTGCGTGACCAGGGACGGCCAGCCGGTCGAGCTCATGATCAACGCCGGCCTTGCCATCGACCTGCCGCATATTGACGACACCGGCAGCGCCGGCATTGGCCTGTTCCGCACCGAACTGCAATTCATGGTGGGCCAGAGCCTGCCGCGCACCAGCGACCAGTTGGCGCTGTACCGCGCGGTGCTGGATGCCGCCGGCCCCAAGCCCGTCACCTTCCGCACGCTCGATATCGGTGGCGACAAGGCGCTGCCTTACATGGAAGCTGTGATCGAGGAAAATCCCGCGCTCGGCTGGCGCGCGATCCGGCTCGGCCTTGACCGGCCCGGCCTGCTGCGCGGCCAGATCCGCGCGCTGCTGCGTGCCGGCGGCGGCCGTGCGCTGCGCATCATGTTCCCGATGATCTCGGAAGTGGCCGAATTCGATGCAGCGAAAGCCATCGTCGAGCGCGAGCTGACATATTTGCGCCAGCACGGCCATACGCTGCCCGAGCGTATCGACATCGGCACCATGGTAGAAGTTCCGGCATTGCTCTATCAGCTCGACGAGCTTTTGAAGAAGGTCGATTTCGTCTCGGTCGGATCGAACGACCTGTTCCAGTTCCTGTTCGCGGTCGACCGCGGCAACGCCAAGGTGTCCGAGCGGTTCGATACCATGTCGGCGCCGATCATGCGGGCGTTGCGCGATATCGTGCGCAAGGCGCGGGCGGCGAAGAAATCCGCCTCGCTCTGCGGCGAGATGGCGTCAAAGCCGATCGGCGCGTTGGCACTGATCGCGCTCGGCTATCGCTCGCTGTCGCTGTCGGCGACCGCGCTTGGACCGGTCAAGGCGATGATCCTCGACCTCGATGCCAAAAAAGCCGAGGCGATGATGACACCGTTATTGGATCAGCCGGCCGGCAGCGTGTCGATCCGCGAGCGGCTGACTGCATTCGCCGAAGCCGAGGGGCTGGCGTTGTAGCGAGGCTGTTGCCGAACGGCGCTCCGCTTCTAAGATTCTGCTATTTGAGACATGACCCATGTCGTTGCTGCCCGAAACCAAACTGGATGTCCTGCTGGCGCACCACGCCTCGCTGGAGGCGCAGTCGCTCGGCCAGGTGAGTTCGCAGGAATATGTGCAGATCACGCGCGAGCTCGCCGAGCTCAATCCGCTGATCGACGCGGTCAAGGCCTATCGCGCCATCGTCAAGGAACTGGCCGATACCGAGGCCCTGATCGCCGATCCCGCGAGCGATCCGGAAATGCGCGGCATGGCGGAAGCCGAGCGCGAGGCGCTAACGGGCCGCCGCACTGAGCTCGAGCAACAGATCCGCATCGCGCTGTTGCCCAAGGACGCCATGGATGACCGCAACGTCATGCTGGAGATCCGCGCCGGCACCGGCGGCGACGAGGCCGCGCTGTTTGCCGGCGATCTGTTCCGGATGTACGAGCGTTTTGCCAATCTGCAGGGCTGGAGGGTCGACGTGATCTCGGCCAGCGAGGGCACCATGGGCGGCTACAAGGAAATCATCGCCGAGGTGGCCGGTCGCGGCGCGTTTGCGAAACTGAAATTCGAATCCGGGGTGCACCGGGTGCAGCGTGTGCCCGCCACCGAGACGCAGGGGCGCATCCACACTTCGGCAGCCACGGTGGCGGTGCTGCCCGAGGTCGAGGATGTCGATGTCGAGATCAAGAACGACGATTTGCGGATCGAGACCATGCGCGCGCAAGGCGCCGGCGGCCAGCATGTCAACAAGACCGAATCGGCGATCCGCATCACCCACATCCCGACCGGTATCGTGGTCAGCATGCAGGACAGCCGGTCGCAGCACAAGAATCGGGCGTCGGCCATGAACATCCTGCGCTCGCGCGTCTACGACGCCGAGCGCCAGCGCGTCGAGGCGGCGCGCTCGGCGGATCGCCGCGAGAAGGTCGGCTCCGGCGACCGCTCCGAGCGCATCCGCACCTATAATTTTCCGCAAGGCCGCGTCACCGACCACCGCATCAACCTGACGCTCTATAAATTGCCGCAGGTGATCTCGGGCGAAGCCCTAGGCGAACTGATCGACGCGCTGACCACCGAGCACCAGGCGGCGCAGCTCGCCGCCCAGGGCGCCGCGGCGTGAGATCAGGTCAATCCTTCGCCGGACAGACCCTCGAGAGAGCACGACGCAGCCTGACGGCGCGGTTCACGTCCGCCGGGATCGATTCGGCCGAACTCGACGCACGACTCTTGATCGGCGCCGGGCTCGGCCTTGATCTCACCGGCATGATTATCGCCGCGAACCGGCTGCTCTCGCCGGGCGAATCGGCGCGCCTTGAAGATTTCGTCCGCCGCCGCCTGGGAGGCGAGCCGGTCGCTCGGATTCTGAGCACCAAGGAATTCTGGGGACTGCCGCTCAAGCTCTCGGCGGAAACGCTGGTGCCGCGGCCGGATACCGAAACGGTGGTCGAGCTGGCGCTGGAAATGCTGCGCGCCAATCCAGCCGCGAACAGCCCCAGGAACCTCCCAAGGAACCGCTCGTGGCGAATAGCTGATCTCGGCACCGGTTCCGGCGCGATCCTGCTCGCGTTGCTGCGCGAATTGCCGGACGCCCGCGGATTCGGAACCGACATCAGCGCGGCGGCGCTGCAAATGGCGCAAGCCAACGCAGCTGATCTGGGTCTCGCTGACCGCGCCACGTTCATAGCGTGCGATTATGCGGCAGGACTAAGCGGCCCGTTCGACTTGGTCGTTTCGAACCCGCCCTATGTCCGCTCCGCCGATATCGCAGGGCTGGCGGCAGAGGTCCGTGATCACGACCCGCACCGGGCGCTGGACGGCGGTGTGGACGGGTTTGACGCCTATCGCGCCTTGATCCCGCAGGCGGCGCGCCTGTTGGGGCCCGGCGGCGCGCTCGTTGTCGAGTCCGGACAAGGACAAACCGGCCAGATTGAAGATTTGATGACGGCTGCAGGGTTAACGGCCGAAAGCCCTCCGAGAGCTGATTTGGCGGGCATCCCGCGCGCCGTGGCGGGCCGAAAAATGCCGTTATAAAAGCCCGATTGGGGCACAAAAAACCACTTGGAATATTCCCCGGGAGCGACTACGTTCCGTTCACAGCATCGGCGCAGGCCCCGTAGACCAACGGGTGAAAGCCAGAGTTCTCAAAGCGAGAGCCGCGCCGGGTAAAAGGTTCCAAAACGCAGGTCCTATTGAGCGCGATGGCTAACAGAGCTGCGCTGCTTGCGACCGCAAAGCGAACGAAAGCCTGATATTGCGCTTGAAGAGTTACGCAAAAAAAAACGGGCTTGTTTTGGTAGGCTGAATCATTGTTCGCCGGCGATTTGGGCTGGCGGGTGGGGAACGCGTCTTTGTTGAACGCGACGTTGACGAAATCGGCACGAGTGGGAACTGCATCGTGATTCGGCGCGCGAGAGCGCGTGGGCTGATCGATCGAGACGGCTATCGGAACGGCAATTCAACGCTGCTAACTTCAGGGCTGGAATAAAGGCAAGACATGAGAAACGGTCAAAACAACAAGCGGATGCGTAACCGGAACAATAATAACAACAACAATAACAACCGGCGTGGGCAAAACCCGATGACCCGGGTGTTCGAATCCAACGGGCCCGATATCAAGATCCGTGGCACCGCATCCCATGTGGCCGAAAAATACGTCCAGCTCGCGCGCGATGCGCGCTCTTCCGGCGATCCTGTGGCTGCCGAGAACTACTATCAGCACGCCGAGCACTATTTCCGCCTGATCGCGGCTGCCCAGGAGCAGTTCCGTCAGAACCAGCCGCAGCAGCAGCCACGCCCCGAGGGCGAAATGGTCACCGAGGAGGGCGAGGACGAAGGCGACAATTTTTCGAGTTTTGGCCAGGAGCCCGGCTTCGTTCCGGTGCAGCAACAACCCTATGTGCGCGACAACAGCCCGCGCGATCATCAGCGCGAGGGGCAACCCTATCAACGCGACCAGCAGCCGCGGGAACACCGCGATCGCGAGCATCGTCCGCAGCCGCAATACCAGCCGCAGCAGCCTCAACCGCAGCCGGTGGTCGCGGACAATGGCGGGGTCGACCGCCTGCCCTCGTTCATCACCGGCCCGCAGCCGCAGATCAACGGCGGCCAAGGCGGATTTGAAGGTAATGGCGGCGGCGAGCGCTTCCCGCGCCGGCGGCGCCGGCCACACGGCCCGCGGCCCGAAGGCCTCCCCGCGCCGGCGCAGTCGAGCGACGATTTCAATCCGGGGAATGAGTAGCTAGCGCATGATCCGGAAAAGCATGCCCTCGGGCTTGACCCGAGGGTGGATACCGGTTTTCCCTCGCGACAAACGCGAAGCGTTTGCGCGGAGATCATGTTCAAACAAAAAGATAGAGCGGGATGACGATTCGAAGAAAAGTCATCCCGCTTTAGCGCGTCGCCGGCGATGACGGCACCAGCACCGGCTGCAGCGCCGGGATGAGCCGCGCGCGTTCGCGCTTGACGGGGATCGCGCGATAGACTTGTTTGGTCGCTTCCACAATATGCACGCCGGCGAACGGCAGTGACAGCGCCTCGCCGAGGCGTTCCCACGCCAAGGCCGAACGCAGGAACCAGCCGCCGGCAACCGGCGGCATGAACAGCGCCTCGCCCCACGCGGTCGGCGTGAACCAGGTCTGCCGCAGCAATTGCGTGATCTGCGAGCGCGAGTAAGGTCGGCCATGACCGAATGGCGTGGCATCGGTGCGGGTCCACACCCCGCGCCGGTTCGGGATGATCGCAATCATCCGGCCCGACGGCGCCAGCACCCGCCACACCTCGCGCAGCAGCCCTTCCGGATCGTCGGACATTTCCAGCGCGTGAACCAGGAGGATGCGATCGATCGCAGCGTCCGCGAGCGGCAACGAGAACTCCTCGACCAGCGTTGCCAGCGCCGGCCGCCCGGTCGGCCATTTCAGCACGCCCTGCGCCGCCGGCATGAAGGCGAGGCACCGTTCGCTATCCTCGCGGAACAGGCCGAGATAGGGCGTCGGATAGCCGATGCCGAGCACACGCTGGTCTCTCGCGTCCGGCCATCGTTCGCGAATTCCGCGGTTGATGAGCTGTCGCGCCACGATGCCGAGGCGCCGCGAATAGAAATCGCGCAGATCGATGACGTCCATGATACTAATCTAACACGGCGCTATGCCCTGCGGCGTGCAGAATATTGCATTGCTCCTGAAGCGTTAACGCCATATTTCTCAAAAGGGGCTGCGTTACCAACTTCGCTAGGATGATGGAGATATCATGGTCGCCGAGATCCGCCTGTTCACCTGCCTCACCGATAATTTCGGCGCCCTGATCCACGATCCCGCGACCAAGGCGACCGCCTCGATCGACGCACCGGAGGCCGGCCCCATCGTGAAGGCACTGGAACAGGAAGGCTGGCAGCTCACCGATATCCTGATCACCCATCACCACCACGATCATGTCGGCGGCGTCGCCGCGCTGAAGCAGAAATATAATTGCCGCGTCGTCGCTCCGCATGACAAGTCGACCAAGATCGCCAATGTCGATCTGCGCGCCGCCCATGGCGACGTTGTGAAAGTCGGCGGCCTCTTGGCGCGGGTCCTGGAAACGCCGGGCCATACGCTCGACCACATCAGCTACGTGTTCGACAACGAAAAGACGCTGTTCGCGGCCGACACGCTGTTCTCGATCGGCTGCGGACGCGTGATCGAGGGCACGCATCCGATGATGTGGGACTCGCTCCTGAAGCTGCGGGCGCTGCCCGATGATTTCAAGCTCTATTGCGGCCACGAATATACCGCGGCCAATATCAAATTCGCGCTCACGGTCGAACCCGACAACGCCGCGCTGAAGGCGCGCGCCGGGGAAGTGACGCGGCTGCGCGCGGCCAACAAGCCGACCGTGCCGACGCTGATGGGGGAGGAGAAGAAGGCCAACGTGTTCCTGCGCGCCGACGATCCGTCGATCGCCGCAAAACTGCATATGAAGGGCGTGAATGCGGCCGAGGTATTCGGCGAGTTGCGCGAGCGCAAGAACAAATCCTGATGATGACGACCGCTGCCGACATCATCGCGCGACTTGAATTGAGACCGCACCCGGAGGGCGGGCATTATCGCGAGACGTTCCGCGATTCCCGCACCGACGCCAACCGGCGCGCGCTGTCGACCGCGATCTATTTCCTCTTGGCACGCGGCGAGCGCTCGCACTGGCATCGCATCGATGCGGTCGAAGTCTGGCACTTCTATGCCGGCAGCGCGCTCAATCTGAGGATCGCCCATCACGGCTGCACGCCGCACGCGGTCACGCTGGGGCCCGATCTTGCCGCCGGCCAACGCCCGCAAGCGATCGTGCCGGCGCATGCCTGGCAGGCGGCCGAAAGCACCGGCGACTGGACCCTGGTCGGATGCACGGTGTCGCCCGGATTCGAATTTGCGGGTTTTGAGCTGGCGCCGAAGAGATGGTCGCCATGACCCCTCAGCGCTTCCAGATCATGTCCCTCGCCGCGACCAATCCGCCGCCGGCGATCAGGACGGCTGCGATCGCGATGTTTGCACTCGGCTTGGCAAAGCCCGCCATGACGAGAAACGCGGTCGACAGCAGCGGCGTGGCATAGGACGCGGCGCCGAGCACGCGGATGTCGCCGCGCTTCATGCCGATATCCCAGGCGTAGAACGCAGCTCCCACCGGGGCGATACCGAGCGCGATCACGTTGAGCCATTGCCACATCGTATCGGGCCAGACCGTCGCCTCGATAGCCGCATGTACGATTGCGGCGAGCAGCGCCGTCGCCGCGCAAAATCCCGCCACCGCATCGGTCGGCACGCTCTTGAGCCGGCGCGACAGCACCGAATAGGTCGCCCACACAAAGGCCGCGACGAACGCCGCGATCAGTCCGGGCACCTGGCCGGAGGTGACGCTGCCGGTGTTGCCCGCGAACAGGAGCACCGTGCCGGCCAATCCGAGCACGGCGCCGATGATATGATGCGGCGCCAGCCGCTCGCCCGGCAAGAGCGATGAAAACAGCAGGATCAGCAGCGGCGACAGATAATTCAAGAGGCCGGCTTCGGCCGGAGGCGCAAACCGCAGCGCCAGGAAATACAGCGCGTGATAGCCAAACAGCCCACCGACGCCGACGACCCAGGCGACCAGCGGCTGCCGCAACGCGCTGACCGCCTTAGCCCGTCCGACCCATGTCAGCGATCCCACCAGCGCGCCGATCGCGAACGTCATCGCGGCGAGCTGGAATGCGGGAATGGTGCCGGTCGCAACCGTCATCACCGACAAGAGCGACCACATCAGGATCGCGGTCAGCCCGATCAGGGTTGCGGTACGCGGCGTCATCCAGGTCGTCATTCCGGAGCGCGAGGGAACCGCGTGGACCCGGAATCTCGAGATTCCGCGTCCACGCGAAGACGCGTGTCCCGGAACGGCAAAGTCAGATCACGCCTGATACTGCCCACCATTCACGGTCAGCGTCGATCCCGTGATGAAGCCGGCATCGTCGGCGGCGAGGAACACGACCGCGCGCGCGATCTCCTCCGGCTCTCCCAGGCGATTGACCGGAATCTGCGGAATCACGCTCTTTTCCAGAACTTCCCGCGGCACCGCCTGCACCATTTCGGTGTTGATGTAGCCGGGGCAGACCGCGTTCACGGTGATACCGCCCTTGGCATTCTCCAGCGCGAGCGCCTTGGTGAAGCCGATGTCCCCGGCCTTGGCGGCGGAGTAGTTGACCTGGCCGAACTGACCCTTCTGGCCATTGATCGAGGAGATGTTGATCACGCGGCCGAACTTGCGCGCGCGCATGCCCTCGATCAGCGGGCGCGTCATGTTGAACAGCGAGCCGAGATTGGTGTTGATCACCGCGTTCCACTGCTCGAGCGTCATCTTGTGGAAGGCCGTATCCTTGGTGATGCCGGCGTTGTTGACGAGCACGTCGATCGGCCCGAGGTCGGCCTCGACCTTCTTGATGCCGGCAGTGCAAGCTTCGAACGAAGCGACGTCCCATCTGTAGACGGGGATGCCGGTTTCCGCCTTGAATTTCTCCGCCGCGGCGTCGTTGCCGGCGTAGCTTGCCGCGACCTTGTAGCCTGCGGCCTTTAGCGCCTTGCTGATCGCCGCACCAATCCCTCGTGTACCGCCTGTCACCAATGCAACGCGTGTCATGTCGATTTTCCTCCTTGGTAGTCTTCTATAAGCCGGGATTGCCCCGGTCTTTTTGACGACGCCTCCAGATCAAGACGTTTCCAGATGAAAATGCCCGGCGCGAGACCGGGCATTTTCTTTTTTTACCAGCTTGAGCCGCGGATGACAGATGATCTTTTCATCATTCAACGTGTCCCGCTGCCTTTTGTTCAGTCGCGTGCAACGCACATGGCAATGCCCATGCCGCCGCCGATGCACAGCGTGGCGAGGCCCTTCTTGGCGTCGCGCTTCTGCATCTCGTGCAGTAGCGTGACCAGCACGCGCGCGCCGGAAGCTCCGATGGGGTGGCCGATCGCGATGGCGCCGCCATTGACGTTGACCTTGGAAGTATCCCAGCCGAGGTCCTTGTTGACGGCGCAGGCCTGCGCCGCAAAGGCTTCATTGGCTTCGATCAGGTCGAGATCGCCGACGTTCCAGCCGGCCTTCTTCAGCGCGGCGCGCGAGGCCGGGATCGGCCCGGTGCCCATGATCTTCGGATCGACGCCGGCGTGCGCCCACGACACGATGCGCGCGAGCGGCTTCTTGCCTTCCTTGGCAGCCTGTTTGGCGGTCATCAGCACCACGGCAGCCGCGCCGTCATTGATGCCCGATGCGCTGCCGGCGGTGACCGTGCCGTCCTTCTCGAAGGCCGGCTTGAGCTTGGCCATCGCATCCAGCGTGGCGCCGTGCCGCGGATATTCATCGTCGCTGACGACGATGTCGCCCTTGCGCGTCTTGATGGTAATCGGCACGATTTCGTCCTTGAACCTGCCAGCCTTCTGCGCGGCCTCGGCCTTGTTCTGCGAGGCAACGGCGAACTCGTCCTGCTGCGGGCGGGTGATCTGATACTGCCGGGCAACGTTCTCGGCGGTGTTGCCCATATGGTAGCCGTTGAAGGCATCCCATAATCCGTCTTTGATCATGGTGTCGACGAAATCCACCGGGCCCATCTTCACGCCGCCGCGCAGATATTGGGCGTGCGGCGCCATGCTCATAGATTCCTGGCCGCCGGCAACGACGATCTCGGAATCGCCATTGAGCAGCGCCTGGTAGCCGAGCGCAACCGTGCGCAGGCCTGAGCCGCAGAGCTGATTGACACCCCAGGCCGGGCTTTCCACCGGGATGCCGGCGGCGATCGAGGCTTGGCGGGCCGGGTTCTGGCCCTGTGCCGCGGTCAGGATCTGGCCCATGATGACTTCGGATACCCGCGCGGGCTCGACCCCGGCGCGCTCCAGAGCCGCCTTGATGGCGACGGCGCCGAGATCGTGGGCCGGCATGGTGGCGAACGCACCGTTGAAACTTCCGACCGGGGTGCGGGCGGCGCTGACGATGACGACATCGTCTGACATGGGCATCTCCTGAGCTCGAGGGGTCTTTGGATGGCGGTCGCCGGATTGGCAGGCCAGTCTCTCACCTCATCCTGTTAACGCGATTGAGGCATGTCAATTGG
>VAZV01000045.1 GCA_005884765.1 Alphaproteobacteria bacterium | reverse complement strand
ACACCACATCATCGGCGGTGAAGGGATCGCCATTATGGAATTTGACGCCTTTGCGAAGGTGGAAACGCCAGCGGGTCGGCTCCGGTGTCTCCCAGCTTTCCGCGAGCCCCGGGGCGATCTTCAGCTCCTTGTCGCGGGTGATCAGCCCCTCATAGATCTGACCGAGATGGGCATGCGTCGTGGTCTCGTTTAGCGTGTAGGGATCGAGCGACTTGAGATCGCCCTGGTTGGCGTAGCGCAGCGTCTGGCTCGATGCCGGTGATATCACTGAGGCAGCCGTTGCGATTGTGGCCGCTACAAACAGGGTATGACGTACCGACATTTGTTCACGCTCTCCGCTGGGGCGCCGTGCATTTTCTGCAATATCGGCGGGCCATGATCGAGCCATGTTGCCAGAGTTTGGCCGCCGCGCAAGCGCGATTTCGGCCCAGTTTGCGCACCCGCGC
>VAZV01000044.1 GCA_005884765.1 Alphaproteobacteria bacterium | reverse complement strand
GCACGAGCTTCGGCAACGCCGGTATCATCGAAAGCGCTTCCGTCTTCCCTTATATGTTTCCCCGCGATGCCCGCGAGATTCTGCGCTACGCGCTGAACCGCTCGCCGCAGGCGCATTACAGTATCACCGATTTGCCGGCGTTCCTGCCCTGGCTGGTGCGCTACTTCCTCGCATCCTCGCCAAAGCGGGCGCTCCACAGCGCGATGGCCGAATTGCCGCTGATCCGGCGCAGCCTGATCGAGCATGAAGAACTGATCGCGGAGGCCGGCGTGGGCGAGCTGTTGCGGCGGACCGGCTGGATCAAGCTGTATCGTTCCGATGCTACGCTTGCAAAAGCGCTCAGCGAGTTCGAGCGGGCGAAGCAGTATGGCGTCGCAGGCGAGGTGCTCGACGACGCTGCGATCAAGCTGCGCGAGCCCCACCTGAGGGGTGAATTCGCCGGCGCGATCCATTTTCCGGCACCAGGATTTGTTCCCGACCCCGGCGGATTGGCCAAGGCCTATGCCGCGCTGTTCAAGCGCAAGGGCGGCCGCTTCGCTGTGGGCGATGCACGAACGCTCGAACAGATGGCCGGCGGTTGGCGCGTCAACACCGATCACGGCGTAGTGAGAGCGCGCGAAGCCGTGCTGGCGCTCGGACCGTGGTCCGACCTGGTGTTTGGCCGGCTGGGATATTCAATTCCATTGAGCGTCAAGCGCGGCTATCATCTGCATTTGGCGGCGAGCGGCAATGCCGTGCTCAATCATCCGGTGCTGGACTCCGATCAGGGTTTTGTACTGGCGCCGATGAACCGCGGCATTCGCCTCACCACCGGCGTTGAGTTTGCCCGCCGCGACGCCCCACCGACGCCCGTTCAGATACAACGGGCGCTGCCGCGGGCGCGTGCGCTGTTTCCGCTCGGCGAGGCTGTCGACGCCAAACCCTGGATGGGCGCGCGGCCCTGCTTGCCCGACATGCTGCCGGTGATCGGCAGGGCGCCCCGGCATGCCGGGCTGTGGTTCGACTTCGGCCACCAGCACCACGGCCTGACGTTGGGCCCAGCGAGCGGCCGTCTGTTGGCGGAGATGATGACCGGCGAAACCCAGTTCGCCGATCCGACGCCGTTTGCGGTCGAACGCTTTGGTTGACCATGTCCGCCGAACGGCCGCCGTGTGACGTCAGGTCGCTTGCGTCGGGCTCCAACTCGCGGTGTTATGCGATGTGCCGTCAATAAGCGATCAGGAGCGGACATGAAGGTTAACGTCGAGATAGATTGCACACCGCTTGAAGCCCGGCAATTCTTTGGACTTCCGGACGTGTCGCCGATGCAGACGGCGGTGATGGATAAGCTGCAGCAGCAGATGATGGCCAACATCGACAAGGTCTCGCCGGAAGCGCTGATTCAAAACTGGTTCACCTTCGATCCAAAGCTTGCCGAGCGGTTCCAGGATATGTTCGTCACCATGGCGGGTCTCGGCAGCTCGCGCGGCAGCGACAAGAAAAAGTAATGCCGATCGAGGACCCCCAAGCGCGCGCGGCGGACCGGCTCCGTGCTCCTGGCCTTGGCCTGCTGTTGGCCGAGGCAAGGGGAATCCTCGAATTCAACACCAGCCTGTTGCTGTCACCGCTGTTGATGCTCGCCCCGAAGGGTGACGGCCATCCGGTGCTGACCCTGCCGGGATTTCTTGCGAGCGACTTGTCGATGGCGCCGATGCGGCGATACCTGAGCGATCTCGGCTTCGAGACGCATGCATTGCGAATGGGGCGCAATACCGGCGGCCTTGTGCGCCTGCAAAGCGCGCTGCTCGATCGGCTCAAGGAAATTCATACCGAGACGGGGCGCAAGGTCAGCCTGGTCGGATGGAGCCTTGGCGGCATCCACGCGGCTTTACGAGGCGCTGTCGGGTGAAACGGTTCAAGCGAGTTCCGAATTGCAACAGGCGATTGCGGGCGATCTGCCGGTGCCCACTACATCGATCTATTCGAAGAGCGACGGCATCGTGAACTGGCGAACCTGCATCCTGCGGCTCTCCGCTACCGCCGAGAATATCGAGGTGCGGCTCGCAAGCCATGTGGGGTTAGGCGTTAACCCGGCAGCGCTCTGGGCGGTCGCCGATCGTCTGGCCCAGGCCGAGGGCCACTTCAAGCAATTTGACCGATTCGGGCCGTTTGCCATTGCCTATGCGCCGGCGGAACATGCACAATCGGCCTAAGCGCTAGAAGCGCCGCCAAGGCGCCGTGCGAAAATTTCGCGGGAGGAATACATGGGCGACGGTAAAAAGCTGTCTTCGCTGGATGCATCTTTTTTATACCTGGAAACGCCGGAAATGCCGATGCATGTCGGCAGCATGGCGATCTTCCGCCTCCCTGACGATTTCGAGGGCGACTTCTTCGAAGGCTTCAAGGCGATGATCGCCTCG
>VAZV01000043.1 GCA_005884765.1 Alphaproteobacteria bacterium | reverse complement strand
ATTCCGCGGAACGTCGAGCCGCCGACGGCGAAACCGAAGGTCGGCCAGGAGCCGCGCGACATCGCGGCGACTTTGCTCGATTCCTACCAGCAGCTCTGGACCCAGCCGCTCAATGTGGCGGCCGCCAGGAGCATTGAGCTGCCGCGTTCAGGAAAGAGCGATATCGGATCGATCCTGTTCGACAATGCGATGTATCAGATCGAAAGCGCAGTGAAATTTGCCGGCAATATTCCGACCATGCTCAAAAGCGCCTCCGACGTGCTCGGCAAGATTTCCGACCCGAAATCGCGCGACAGCCTCGCCAGCATGATGTCGCCGCCGAGCATCCTGAACAAGTCGATCTCCTCGGAACGCAGCTTCGCGGGTACCTCGATCTCGCTGTCGCGGGCCAAGGCGCTCGCCAAGCAGTCCGGCGGCAAGCTCAACGACGTGGTGCTGGCG
>VAZV01000042.1 GCA_005884765.1 Alphaproteobacteria bacterium | reverse complement strand
CTCGCTGCGCGAGGAGGGCAATACCGACTCCAACAACCAGGTGTTCGGCATGATCTGCGCGATCGCCACCAATATCGAGGATCCCAAGGCGCGGCTTGCGGCAATCATCGCGCAATCCACCACATCCAAGGAGATGTCGCATCCGCTGCGGGCATTGATGCCGCAGGTCTCCAACATCTCGATGCTCGGCGCGCCAATCCTGGTGCAGGTCCTGGCGCTGCTTTATAGCCGCTCCAATCTGTCTGACGTATTGCCGCCGAGCGCCAATATCACGGTGTCCAACGTACCCGGACCGCGCCAGACCCTCTATGCCGCCGGGGCGGAATTGCTGCATATCTTCCCGGTCTCGATCTCGACCCATGGGATCGCGCTGAACATCACCGTGCAGAGCTATCGCGATCAGCTCGATTTCGGCTTCATCGCCGGCGCCAACATCATCCCGCACGTCCAGGTGCTCTCCGACATGCTGCCGGGCGAATTCGCAGCCCTTGAAGCCGCGTTTGCGCCGCCCGTCCCCGATATCAAGAGCGCGGCCGAGTAGGGGCAAGATCCGGAAAAATGGGCACCGGTTTTCCGATGAGATCATATCCAGGACAAAAGAGATTGAAGAAATGATCGAGATGCCGCCGCTGCAATTCGCCCATACCAACGGAATTCGCATGGGCTATTACGAGGCCGGTCCGAAAACGGACAAGCCGCCGGTCATCCTCTGCCACGGCTGGCCGGAAATCGCGTTTTCGTGGCGTCACCAGATCAAGGCGCTGGGCGAAGCCGGCATCCGCGTGATTGCG
>VAZV01000279.1 GCA_005884765.1 Alphaproteobacteria bacterium | reverse complement strand
CGCTTTTCTCCGCTCTGCAAGACGATGCGACAGGCAAACGCGCGCAGGTGCGGCGACCTGGTGCGCTAAGGTGGCCTATCCCACTGTGATGAAAGCTACGAATAGGTCCTGGCCGGCTCACCTCCAGTAGTTGTTAGCTGCTGCGACGGTCGCGAATTCCACCGCCACGACGTGACTTGCTGCAATCAGTCCGTATGGGTCGTGCGCATATTGCGCTCGACCGTTCTTCAGCACCTCCAACTCCCGCTGCATCGCGTGGACGCAGTGGCGGGCGAGAGTGATGGCTAAGGCTCTTCCCTCTTCCGGGGTTGCGGTAATCAGCGTGTTATTTGGAACGAGCGATTCCTGCGGTACTTGCGTCATTTATTGCGTCCTTTCGACTGGGAAGACCTAGGCCTGAGTGCTCGGGCAGCAACGTTAGTGAGAACCGTCCGCCTGTCGCGTCGTTTCAAACAGGAACCAACCACGTCTTTCCGATTCGTCGATCAACGTTTCGAGAAGACTTGCGCTCGCCACGTCCTCATAGTCGGTGCAAATAAGATGAGCCTCGCGCAGATATTCCGTGAGGCGCTCATTGTCGCGACGCAATTCTGCCAGCATATCGATAGATGTCACGCAATCCGCATTGCTATCGCTCAACCTCGCTAGGCGTGCGATCTGCGCGACAGAACGGATTGTCGCTCCGCCGATCTTGCGCACACGCTCGGCCACGGCATCGGTCGCGACGAATATCTGGCTAGCTTGTTCGTCGAAAAGAAGATGATAGTCGCGAAAATGCGGGCCAGTGACGTGCCAGTGGAAATTCTTCGTCTTGAAATATAGCGTAAACATATCGGCCAGCGTGGAATTGAGCGTCGTCGAAATGTCGCTCAGGGCGTCACTGTTCTCCCGCCAACTCCTCTCTTTCCCACCGTTCGTTTGGGTATTGGACCCTATCATTGCGATCTTCCTATTTTTCCGTTCATGTTGCCTTGAGCAATTCGCATACTGCCGGCCTGCGGGTCCGATTCCTTTTACAATCGCCTCATTGGTTTCACATTTGCGCCAAAACCCGCACGCGATTACGCCCCGACGGTCGGCCTAAAAGGGTCATCGGTCCGCCCTTGCTCTTTCAGCCGGCGCGCCCGATTGGTATCCGGGAGCGGTGCTTGTCCGGCGCGGATCACGCAAGGAAGGCGGGGGCGCTTCGTCATCAACTGCAATGCAAGCTCGGCAGTGCGAGCGTCTCGTCCAACGACCACCAGTCGTTGATCAGCCCGATAACTGCTGATCAGTCCAGGTCTATCAGATGGAGGCGGGCTGATAACGAACCGGTGCTTCAGTTGTCTCAGGAATCGATCCGCGTAGCGGGCCCCTGGGTCTGTCGTCGCCAAGCACTCGGGCTAACACCCGTGATCCGCGAAAAAACGCGCGTGAAATGACTTTGGTCCGCGAAGCTACACACTGCGGCAATCTCCGACATGGTAAGCTTGCTCTCTCTTAGCAGCCCGCGCGCCTTTTCAACTCGCCTTCGCAATAGCCACCGGTGGGGCGGCATGCCCACCGACTGACGAAAGGCGCGGCTGAAATGCCGAGTCGAGATGCGGCACTCACAGGCCAGTGCTTCCAATGAAATGTCGCCGCTCAGATTGGTGTCCAATAGCTCCTTCACACGCTTTTCCTGCCACGAGGCCAACCCGCCTTTCGCTGGACCTTGCTTCACTTCAATGCCGCTGTAGGCGTGAGCTACATGCAGTCCGAGCGCATGCGTGACGTGGTCGATGAAGAGCTGGTTGACCTCCTCGGGCCGTTCAAATGCTGGTAGTAGGGATTGGCCCAGTCCAAGGACTACAGCGTCATTGACGCCGACCCCAGGCCTCAGATGCAACTCGTCAATCCGTCTCGATCCAGCTTCCCCGGCGATAACGTTCAATGCGTGCCGTGGGATATAAATTTGCACCGAGTGAAATCCGGATTTAATAAGGGCGCTACCGCTTTGGCGAAGATCGAGGAACGTAAAGACGCCTGGCGGCAGAGGTAATGATGGTGCAATGGCCTTGCCATCGACCCACATTTCACGCTCGAATCCGTTCCGTAGCCAAAGCGCTATGAGAAAAGCATCTTCCAAATTCGAGGCGGGAGTCGGATCTTGGCTGTTAGGTCCGGAAGAGATGATTTGAGTAACGGCAATTGCCGACTTGCGTAGCGACCTTGAGACAAAGGATGGTGCCGACGATAACCGCAGTAGTTGCGCGACTTCCCCACCGTAGAACCCTTTGAGCTCTGCCCTCTCCACAAGTCAGTACCCCCGCCGAAGCCGTGGCGTCGCCGAATGGGAATATGCGTCAGCGGTGCCAGCACCCAATGTGCGGGTTTTTTTAGAAGCTTTCTTGCTCAAATCTGTCGCAAGGGATTACCCGCGCACCGCAGTTTTGTACAAAACGCCGGCGTTCTATCGAACGCCGAGGTCCGATCTTGCACTTTCCGAGTAGGTATATCGAAACTAGCCTTTTCGTTTTGCGTCTGTTTTAGAAAAAATACGGTCTGATTTGCAAAGCGTCACGGCGCGAACGCCGGTAGGCAAATTCCATCAATTTGAAGGAGCTTGCCGTGCCTCATTCGCGCCAGCGACCATCTTTGGCCGTTATCCTCTGTGGCTTGCTGGCAGCGGCTACGAGCCTGGCGTTCGCCTCACCGGCCGCGGCCGAAGTCAAAGCGTTTCCCGCGAGTTTTCATGCCGAACAGATGCCTGTCAGCGGCGGCACCCAACACGTCCGGGTCGGCGGTAGTGGGCCGGCCGTCTTACTGTTGCACGGCTTCGGCGACACCGGCGACATGTGGGAGCCCCTCGCGGAAATCCTGGTGAAAGATCATACGGTCATCATTCCCGATCTGCGCGGCATGGGGCTGTCGTCACACCCGGAAAGCGGCTACGAAAAGGTCGCCCAGGCCCGGGATATTGCAGCAATCCTCGACCAATTGAGGGTGCGCAAGGTCGACCTCGTCACCCACGATATCGGCAACATGGTCGGTTATGCCCTGGCGGCGCAATATCCCGACCGCGTTTCAAAGTGGGTCGCGATGGACGCCCCGCTTCCCGGGCTTGGAACTTGGTACGCGCAACTGACAAATCCCAAGGTCTGGCACTTCAACTTCCGCGGCCCAGATGTCGAGCGGTTGGTTGCTGGTCGCGAGCGCATCCTGCTCGACCGTTTCTATAACGATCTGTCGGCCAATCCAGCGGCGATCGACGAGCAGACGCGCAATCACTACGCTGAGCTCTATGCCCGCGCGGGTGCGATGCACGACGCCTTCAGCGGCCAGTTCGCAGCGTTCACACAGGATGGCGAAGACAACAAGGCGCTCTTCGCCAAGGTCGGCAAGCTGACCTTGCCGCTGCTCGCGATTGGCGGGGACCATTCCTACGGTGCCTCGATGAAAAGCGAATTGGACTATGTCGCCACCAACGTCCAAGGCGCCGTCATCACTAGTTCCGGTCATTGGATCATGGAAGAACAACCCCAGCGGGCCATCGACACCATTGTTCCGTTTATTGAAAAGAAGTGAGGCCTGGGGTGCTCAAATTCCATCTATTTGCTCTCGTCAACGCGGCCGCGATCCTCGGTATCACTCTTCCTGCAGTCGCGGAGGACAATGCCCCGCAAATGCGGTTGACGCCGAAGGAAGTAGCCAAGGTGCCGACTAGGACCGCGGGCACCGGTACGTCGGGGCTGCCAGCCGTCACGACGACGGTGCTTTTCGGTGATCCATCAAAGCCCGGCCTTTACACGATCGAACTGAAGGTCGCGCCAAACACGATCATCCAGGCCCATACGCATCGCGATACGCGTACCGCCATGGTGATCTCGGGCCTTTGGTACTTCGGCTACGGCCCGAAAAACGAAAAGAGCTCCGTGAAGGTCCTTCCGTCGGGCAGCTTCTACACCGAGCCGGGCGGCCAGGCGCACTTTGCACGCACCGGTCCGAATGGCGCGATCGTCGCCATCACCGGCTACGGCCCCAGTGACACTGTCTACGTGAAGTAGGAGAGATCGAGATGCCTTCGCCTTTGACACCGCGAGATCCGGTCAATGATCACCTGCTTACGCCGCAGAACTGCGCCCTGCTTATCATTGACTATCAACCCATCCAGGTCACGTCGGTCGCATCGCGCGATCGCCGTGAGCTGGTTAGCAATATCGTTGCGGTCGCTCGCGTCGCGAAGCTGTACGACCTTCCGGTGGTGCTCTCTACGGTCAATGTCAAGACCGGCATCAACCAGCCGATGATCACCCAGATCACGGACATCGTGCCGGGTGAGCCGATTGACCGCACCACAGTCAATGCCTGGGAGGACGAGGACTTCTACGCAGCCGTGAAGGCTACGCATCGCAAGAAGCTGCTGGTTTGCGCATTGTGGACCGAGGTCTGCCTCTGTTTCCCCGTGTTGGACGCCATCAAGGAAAACTACGAAGTCTACCCGATCATCGACGCCGTTGGGGGCACTTCACCCGAGGCGCACCAATTAAGGTACCGCAGGAGATTTCGCGAAGATCCTCTTTGCGGTCGAGGGTCATTGAGGTGAGGCGGAACAATCCCATCGGCGGCCGCCTGGGGCTGCTATTACTGGCGGGACTGATGCTGGGCGAGTCGGCGCAGACCGGCCACGGCGCCGAAGTAGTGACGCCTGCATTTCAACGGGCGCTCGCCAATGCTCCCGGCAAGAAGCTCGTGGTGGTGCGTCTCGACTATGCGCCAGGCGCCAAATCCAAGCCGCATCACCACGCGCCATCGGCCTTCATCTACGCCTACGTGCTGTCAGGCGAAATCCGAAGTCAGATCGGCAACGAACCTGTTCGGATCTATCGGGCCGGTGAGAGCTTCTACGAAGACCCCGGCGCTGCACATCGCATCAGCGAGAACGCTAGCCGGACACGTCCGGCCAGTCTTCTCGCCGTGTTCATCGTCGATAACACCGATGGCCCTCTGACCACACCCGATAAGTAGGAGAAGAGAATGTCGCAACGCATGAATCATTTGGCCGTCGCGCCCGGGGGCGCCAAGGCGCTCGGGACGGTTTACGGATACGTCAGCCAATCGGGTTTGCCGAAAACGTTGATCGACATGGTCTATCTTCGGGTCTCGCATATCAACGGCTGCGCCTACTGCATCGACTCGCACACGCGCGATCTGTTGAAGGAAAGCGTTCCCGTAGAAAAGGTAACCCTGGTGCCAACATGGCAGGAAGGCGGCGCGTTCTTCGATGAACGCGAGCGCGCTGCCCTGGCCTGGGCTGAAACCGTTACCCGGGTGGCGGACACCCACGTTCCGGACGACGCCTATGCCATCGCCCGCGCAGTATTCAGCGAAAAGGAACTGGCAGATCTGACGATCGCGATAGGCCTGATGAATGCGTACAACCGCCTCGCAATCAGTTTTCGTCAGACCCCGGTGAGCGTTGCCAGACTAGCGGTCTGACGTTCCGATCACCCAAGCAGACAGAAGATCTCCATGAAATGCGAGGAGGTGGTTGGAGCGGCCAAGGATTCATTTGAAGACAACGATCACCTCCCGTACGTCCCTCACCCAGAGCGTTGCAATTAATGAAAACGCTTGGAGCATCGCCGGCAACTTTCCTGGCGCTAGGAAGCTGACACTTGCATTGAGGGAGCAAGCTATCGCGATATTGCTTTTGTGTAGGTGGTCCCCTTCTGCTACCTTCTCTGTAAGATGGCGAGCTGCGGAGACGCGAGTGATGAGGCGCGAAAATGCTCTTTACGGACGGGAGTTAGGTCGACGCTTTCACCTCGAGGCTGCTCCCACGTTCGTCACCCAAACCTTGAAGTCGTCGGAGATCGCCGTCACGAGCATGCGGCTGACGCGTCGCAATTCGGAAATCACCGAACCGCTTCCGGTTGAAGACGCGCACATCGTTGCGTTACCCTATGAGGCGTGCGACGACCACGAGATATGGCTTGAGGGCAAGTGTATCGATAGTGAGCCCTTCCGAGCAGGCGTGACAACCTTTTACGACCTTCGCCGCGCCCCGAGGGCCTTTCTATCGGTGACCCGTCTGGCCAGGAAATGCGGTCTGTCCGTTACCCATTTTTCACGTGCCTTCCGCCGGTCAGTCGGCATGCCACCGCATCAATGGCTCCTGCATAGGCGCGTGGATAAGGCTAGATCGCTTCTGGAGTGTTCGAAACAAGAACTCTCCGAGATCGCTCTGGCGTGTGGATTCGCCGACCAAAGTCACTTCACTCGCGTTTTCAGCCGACTAGTAGGGACGAGCCCTCGTGCTTGGCGTCTCGGGCGCTGAAGGGGACGAGCGGCTTTTTCGCCATCGGTATAACCAGCAGCGCCAGCCGCGGCGTCGAGGAGACGCCTGGGCGGCCGCTATTCGCGGTTGATCAACGGCTGCGACGAATGTTTGCTGCAGCGGCATCTACCGACATTCCAAGGGTGTAAATATGGCCAGACGAGCCAAACGGCGCTTGTTTTCTCCAATTAGCTAATGGCTGCCCGAGATACTTCCGGAGGCATGGAGTTGTTGAAGGGAACGCTCATCCGAATTTAGCTTCAACGAGCCCTCGTGAGAAATTTGGAGATTCAGACATGCCGCAGAAGCCGCTATCAATCGTACTCATCCACGGACTTTGGATGACGCCTCATTCTTGGAAGCCGTTCGTCAAGTACTACGAAGCTCTCGGTTACCGCGTCGCTGCACCGGCTTGGCCTCGGTTGAAGGGCAGCATCGAAGATCTTCGGCGCGAACCTTCGGTCCTGGCAGGACTTGGAGTTCTCGAGATCGCCGACCACTACGATCGCTTCATTCGCGCAATGCCAGAGGCGCCCATCGTGATAGGCCATTCGTTTGGCGGATTGATTGCGCAAATCCTGCTCGATCGCGGCCTTGGAGCAGCAGGTGTAGCGATTGACGCGACGGCGCCCAAAGGGGTATTCCGCCTACCGTTTTCTCAAATCAAGGCGGCGAGCCCAGTGCTTTCGCATCCGCTCTCTTATAACAGCACCGTGATGCTCACCTTCGACCAATTTCATTATGCCTTTGCCAACACTCTGTCTGAACGCGACGCTCGCAACATCTATGAGCAGGAAGTCATTCCCGGTCCCGGGCGCCCGCTTTTCCAGGCAGCGCTCGCGAACTTTACGCCGCATGCGGCGACAACCATCGATTTTCGCAATAGCGACCGCTCGCCGCTCCTTCTGATCAATGGTAGCAGGGATAATCTGGTGCCCGAGTCGGTGAACCGCAGCACGTACAGAAAATATGCCCGGTCCGGAGCAATTACCGAATACAAGCGGTTCGAAGCACGCTCGCACTTGATCGTTGCCGAGCCCGGCTGGGAGGAGGTAGCGCAGTTCGCAGTTTCTTGGGCTGAAGCAAAGGCTGTCGACGTGAGCTTGAGAGTCGTCAGGGCCGCTTAGGTGGCCGTTCCCGAAGATGACCGTCCTATCCGACCGCTTATGGAAACGATCGCCGTTCTTAGACTGGAGAGCTTTCGACCGATATCGTCAGTTGCCAAGCTATCAGCACTCGGCGACGATTTTCCTCTAGATTGCTTACTCGCTCGAATGAGCCAGCGCTGGAGTTTTTTCCGGTGCGCGCATACAGCGCTGTAAAAGAAAAAGTGGCGCACCCGACACGATTCGAACGTGTGACCTTTGCCTTCGGAGGGCAACGCTCTATCCAGCCGAGTTACGGGCGCATGTTTCGCATGCGATCGGGGGCTGCCTATGCAACGAAGTGATCGACGCCTTGGCCTACATTTTCGTGACGGATTGTTCGTCCGCCGCCGTATTAACCCAGTGTTGCCAAAGCGGCTTGGGCAGCGTTGATGTCCGGCGCGTCCAAGTTTTCGGTGAAGTGTTCAAACACCGGTAGTAGCAGCTCGCGTGCGTTTTCGACACGGCCTTGTCGAGCCCAGTACCCTGCGAGATCGGTGGCGGCTCGCAGCTCCCAGGCGCGGGCTCCTTGAGAGCGGCTCAGTTCCAGGGATCTGACAAAAAAGCGTTCAGCCTCTTCGACGCTGCGTTCCGGCATTGTCAGAAGTAAGCTGCCCTTAAGGCGCAAAATCTCCGGCAAAAAACAGGTGTAGCCCTTTTCGTCGATGAGGCGCCCGGCTTCGTCCAGCAGCGACATAGCTTCAGCCCATCGACCGCTAGCTGCGAGCCCGCGGGCGAGTACACTTTGAAGCCGCACAGTAAACAGCTCGTAGCGGGCCGAGTGCAATTGTCTGAGCCGGGATTGCAATAGCTCGATTCCGGTCTCGGTCTGGCCGCGGCAGATGGCGAGTTCGCCTTTGAAGGCGTAGGCAACGTGAAGATACGGTCCAAAAGACTCTAGCTGGGCTCGCGAGGTAAGCCACTCAATATGTTTCTCAGCGGCGCGGAAATCGCCCATCCATAGTAGAGTTGCAGTCGAGTTTATGACAAGAGCAAATGCGACCGGATGATGGATTGTCTGCACATCCCTAAACGCCTCGCTGATGATCGCACTCGCCTGCCCAGGATAACCCTGCAGGTACAGCGTCGTGATGCGCGTCACGCGAACCCAGTTATGGTGGTCAAATCCGAAATGAATCCTGCGGCTGGAGGGCGAGGCCGATGCAGCATCGAGTGCCGCATCGAGCGCCACCTGCGCCTCGCTTAGATGACCGCTGATATTCAGTGAAATTCCCAACAGCGTATTGGCGAGCGCCGTGGCCGCTGGGTCATTGAGCGTGTCGGCGATATCGGAACTACGCCTCGCATACTCCCCGCAAATTTTGAATTCACCGTTTCGGAAGTGGTAGAAGAACAAGGGCCCGAGTAGGCGCATCTCGTTCAGGTGATCGCCGCACGCGTTGGCAATCTCTACACTGCGATGCAATGATGCGCTCGCTGCCTGGCTGTGACCGCGAGTGTACATCAATGAGAGGCCAAGGGACGCCTGAAGTTGCATTTCGTCACTGCCACCTCGACTGTTCTCGTCGAGTGCGAGCACCGCGCGCTCCGACCAACGAAGACATTCTGGCAGTAGTGACATCGTGAAGAAGACGGGCGCGGCGGCGGCCGCGACTCCGATGCCGACTTCTACATTCCCGTCCTGGCCGAAGCACCACTCTAAGGCTGCCCTCGCATTGTTTAGGCCGGCAAAATAGGATGCGCGTTCAGTACCAGTCGACTGGGTCTCCCATTCGCTTCTGGCTTGTTCCAGCCAGCATCGAAAATAAGTCGCGTGGCGTTCAGCCAGACCGGCAGCCTCTGTCGCGTCCATTTCGATGTCGAGGGCGTATGCGCGCGTTGTGTCGAGCAATCTATAACGTATCATTGCCCCAATCGGATGGATCACCACCATCGATTTTGCGACAAGACTGTCGATTGTATTGAGAATATCTTTTCGGCTGATGTCGTATCCGCAAACAGTGATCACGGCATCGAGCGTGAAATGCTCGACGAACACGGCAAGCCGGCGCAGGATGGCCCGCTCCAATTCGGAGAGAAGGCTGTAACTCCAATCCATCGTGGCGTGCAAAGTCCTCTGGCGCGGCGGGGCGCTTCTTGGCCCAAGCCAAGAAAGCGCAAGCCTCTGATCCAGTAGCTCGGCGGTCCCATGCACGCCGTAGGTCTCTACCCGTCGAGCCGCGAGCTCGATCGCAAGCGCCACTCCGTCGAGCCTGCGACACAGGTTCGCGACAACAGGCGCTTCGTCATCGCTGAAATGCAACTGTGCTCCGCTTGCCCGCGCACGCTCGACGAAGAGCTGGACGGCTGGAAATGTCCGGGCGGCTTCGGCTGTCAGTCCCACGCCCTCCGGCGGATACGCCAGCGCGTCTAGTCGGTAGACGTTCTCGCCCTCGGCCTGGAGTGCCTCACGGCTCGTCGCAAGGATGTGGACGTTTGGTGCAGATGCAAAGATCGAGGATGTGAAAGCCGCCACGGGTTCGACCAGATGTTCGCAGGTATCGAGGATCAGCAGAATTCGCTTATCCCGCAGATAGGCGATAATGCTGGGCGCTGCGTTCTCGGATTGCACCGACAATCCAAGCAGAGATGCCACAATGGTGCCCACCAGAGCTGGATCACTGACCATGCTAAAATCGACGAAGAGCAGCGCTCCTCCAAAAGTCTCCATCAACCGGTGCCCGACCGCAATCGCGAGTGTCGTCTTGCCGACGCCGCCCGCTCCTACGATCGTCACGAAACGTTTTGCGCCCAGCCGGGCGGGTATCTGCTCGATTTCGACCTCGCGGTCGATCATCGGAAGACGTATCGGCAGATTCGCATGCTGAAATGTCGCGGCATCTTCCGCTCGCGAACCCTGAGCGGGTGCGCGCAATCTCTCAGCCACGAAAGAGTAGCCTCGTCCCGATGAATTCACGATGTAACGCTGGCCTTCATTCCCGTCGCCGAGTGCTTTGCGCAAGTTCGTCATGTGAAATCTCAGGCTGCCTTCCTCGACGACGAGGCCGGGCCATACCTGGCGCAATAGATCACCTTTGCTGATCAATTCGTTGGGACGCGAGAGAAGGGCCAATAGAAGATCGTAAGCACGCCCGCGTAGCTCTACGCGCACGCCATTTTTGGTAAGCAGTCGCTCGGCCGGATTCAAGCGGAAAGGACCGAACAGAATGATCTCGTTGTCCTGCGCTGTCGTCATCTTTCGGCGTTGTTCTTGGCGGCGCGCATCGTGATTTTGCAAGACGCAAATTAGCAAAGGCAATCGGCCTACGCACCCAGAAATCCGGCCTCCAAAGCGAACTCAACGTTCAAGCTTTCGCGCGTTGTGCTCTGCCTCCGGACGGAGTGCCCAATCGCCGCGCATTGACTTGGACCAAAACTGGGATTGGACCACCCGTCTGCTTACACGGGCACGTTCAACTTAAATTCTCAATGCATACCAATATGTTAGGTAGCATTCAGCCCCGCGCCAAATTGTGTCGACTCTAACGAAGTCTAACAATCCATAACGAGCAATTCTGGGCTGTCTGCATCAACCTGTCCCCACCGCCAGCGAATTGCCGACCGAGGAAATCGGTCAGCGTCGCCGGCCAACAACAGGGAGATGCAAGATGAGCTGGCAAACAGATTTAAATCCCGCGAACCTCGATCGGCGCGAACTCCTAGGGGCCATGGCGAAAGGGATGGTTGCGGCCGGTGTGTCCAATTTGCTGACGCGCCGTTCAGCCTCGGCTGCCCCGGCCTCTGAAATCAAACCATTCCGCATCCATGTGCCCGAGGGCGAACTCGTCGATTTGCGCCGGCGCCTAGCGGCGACGAAGTATCCGGAACGGGAGATCGTCGGCGACCAATCGCAGGGCGTGCAGCTGGCGACCATCAAGCGTCTCGTGCGCTACTGGCAGACAGACCATGACTGGCGCAAGGTTGAAGCACGCCTCAACGCCTTGCCGCAGTTCACCACGATGATCGATGGCGTCGAAATCCACTTCATCCATGCTCGTTCCAAGCACGAAAATGCGCTGCCGCTGATTGTCACGCACGGCTGGCCCGGCTCGATCATCGAACAGCTGAAGATCATCGATCCTTTGACCAACCCCACGGCGCACGGCGCAAGTGCTTCGGATGCGTTCAACCTCGTGATCCCGTCGCTGCCCGGTCACGGGTTTTCAGGGAAGCCGACCGAACTCGGCTGGGATCCCATCCGCATTGCACGCGCCTGGGTCGTGCTGATGAAGCGCCTTGGATATACGCAGTTCGTCGCGCAAGGCGGCGATTGGGGCAATGCGGTCACCGAGCAGATGGCGCTTTTAGCGCCGCCAGAATTGCTTGGCATTCATACCAACATGCCCGCCACCGTTCCCGACGACGTTGAAAAGGCGCTCCACGGCGGACCGGCGGTGTCTGGCCTCTCGGACGACGAGAAACGCGCCTATGACCAGCTCGATTTCTTCTACAAGCACGGTCTTGGCTACGCCCAAGAGATGGCAGGTCGTCCGCAGACGCTGTACGCGCTTGCAGATTCTCCTGCCGGCCTTGCGGCCTGGATGCTCGACCACGACGCGCGGAGCCTGGCGCTGATCACACGCGTGTTCGACGGGCAGTCTGAGGGCCTCACGCGGGACGACATCCTCGACAACGTGACGCTCTACTGGCTGACGAACACAGCGGTATCTTCAGCGCGCCTTTATTGGGAAAGCAAGCTTCCGTTCTTTGCTCCGAAGCATGTTGCCATTCCGGTCGCCGTCAGCGCGTTTCCCGAAGAGCTCTACCAGGCTCCGCAGAGTTGGTCGGAGCGCGCCTACCCCAAGCTCATTCATTACAACAAGCTCGAAAAGGGCGGCCACTTTGCCGCGTGGGAGCAGCCGAAGACCTTCTCGGAAGAAGTCCGGGCTGGCTTCAGAGCCCTCCGCAAATCGACCTGACAACCTCTGCGCGCATGACGTGCGCGCCCACAACGTGCATCCAACAACGCTCCATAGGAGAGAACCATGACTCAACTCAAGGCGAACGCCACCGAGGACTTCGGCAAGGTGATCTACACGGCGAAAACCCACACCATCGGCGGCCGCGAAAATGGCGTTTCTCGCAGCTCCGACGGCCGGCTCGATGTCAAGATTTCGCCGCCCGGCTCGTCGCGTATCGGCACCAATCCGGAACAGCTTTTTGCGGCCGGCTGGTCGGCATGCTTCGAAAGCGCGATCGGGCTCGCAGCTCGCAAGCGCAAGGTGACGGTGTCCGATGTTGCCATCGACGCCGAGGTCCATCTGCATCTCGCGGGCAGCGACAATTACTCCCTCAGCGCCCGACTCAATGTCGGTTTACCGGGCGTCGGGCGTGACGTAGCGGAGCAGCTCGTCAAGGATGCCGAGCAGCTTTGCCCCTATTCCAAGGCCACGCGCGGCAATATCGATGTGGCGATCAACTTAGTTTGAAATCCGACAGACTGCTGCGGCCCGCTGACCGGCGGGCCCGCCAGTTACCCGACGAAATCCGTTTCCGTCCAGCGAAAGCCTGCGACTGCGTCGCGCAGGTTTTCGCAACGGGGCCGTGCGGCCTCAAACAATCGCCACGACGTGCAAACTCTATGAGGAGACCAAGTCATGACCACCAACCAGATCGTCGATTCCAGCTTCACCGCCATCATCAATGCGCCGATCCAGAAGATCGACATTCCCACCTGGTGCTTCAACCTGTCCGAGACGGAATATCAGGGCTGTTCGCCAGCGCACATCGCCGCGGGCTTCACGACCGCACCGGATGGCAAGCGGATGTCCATCAACGTCGAGACCATCGGCGGCAGCCTGATGGTGCAGCACTACGTGGAGACGCTCGGCCAGAAGAACCACCTGATCCTGGATTCGACGTCCGACGTGTTCACGCCAACCGGCCGGACCACTATCCACGTGACCTGGGAATTAAGCGCCAAGGAAATCGAGCCTGGAAAGTGCGAGTTCACCAACCGGGTCCGGTCGTACGCGACGGATGAGTTCATGGCGTTCATCGGCAAGCAGGGCATTCCGTTCGACCTGTTCCGCGCGCAGCGTCAGCCAGCTTCGATCGCCCATAATCAGAGCGAGACGCCCATGTTCGCAGCCAGCATTGAGCGGGCTGCGCTTACGAATAACTGATCGTCAACCGCGGAAGCGCCGCGACGGCGCGACCGCCGCAACGGAGAGTCCCATGACCTACCCCTCCTATGACAAGAACGTCACCGCTCTCTTGGTGGTCGATCCTTACAACGACTTCATTTCCGAGGGTGGCAAGATCTGGCCGCGGATCAAAGTCGTGGCTGAAGCGAACAATTGCGTTCCGCACATGCAGCAGGTTTTGTGTGCGGCCCGCGAAGCGAAGCTTCGGGTCTTCTATGCCATGCATCACCGGTACCGTGCCGGCGACTATGCCTCCTGGAAGTACGTCGCACCCGTCCAGAGGGCGGCGTGGAGAAACAAGAGCTTCGAGTTCGGCACCTGGGGCGGCGAGTTCCGAGCCGAATTTGTGCCCGAGCCCGGCGAGATCGTCGCCAGCGAACACTGGTGCTCCAGTGGTTTCGCCAACACCGACCTGGATTTGCAGCTCAAGAGGCACGGCATCCAGCGGCTCATCGTTATCGGACTGATCGCACACACGTGCATCGAAGCGACCGTCCGTTTTGCGGCTGAACTCGGTTACGACGTCACAGTCGTCAAGGACGCCGTCGCCGATTTCTCAGACGAAATGATGCACGCCGCGCTCGAAATCAACATGCCGAATTACGCCAGCGCGATCGTGACCACGAAAGAGATCGTCGAAGCACTGTCGATCGATTCCCTGGCGGTATTCGACCCGGCAGGAGTGGATTGATAAACGATCGCGATCTGGAGAGCTGAGAGCGCGAGCGCTCCAGATCGCATCCATGTGTAAGGCGGCAAACGACCACGGAGCAGCAGGCGCTCATCCAGTCGACCGGGTAGGGGGCTCGATCGGAAAAACACAAGAAGTATCAGGCCATTCAATTCGGAGGAATTCAGATGCCCCAGAATATCAATCATCGCCGACGCGATCTTCTCAGCCTTGCCGCCGCGACGTTGGCAGCTACGCAGTTTGGTGGAATTGGACCATCGAAAGGTGAAACACAGTCGGATAAAGCGACAACTGGGGTTCGGGCGAGCGTTGGCACATTTGCGCCGCTCAAGCAGGTCGAAGCGGGCCTGTTGAACGTTGGTTACGCCGAGGCCGGCCCGCCTGACGGTCCCGCCGTCATTCTGCTCCACGGATGGCCCTACGACATCCACAGCTTCGTCGAGGTGACGCCGCTTCTCGCACAAGCCGGCTACCGCGTCATCGTTCCCTACCTGCGGGGTTACGGCACCACACATTTCCTGTCGAATGACACATTCCGCAACGGGCAACCTGCGGCGATTGCAGCCGATATCGTCTCGCTGATGGACGCGCTCAAAATAGAGAGAGCGACGCTTGCAGGGTTCGATTGGGGTGCACGGACAGCCAACATCATTGCCGCAGCATTTCCTGAGCGCTGCCGGGCCATGGTGTCGGTCAGCGGCTATCTTATCTCGAGCCAGGAGTCCGGTCGGACCCCATTGCCGCCATCTGCCGAACTTCAATGGTGGTACCAATTCTACTTCGCGACTGACCGAGGGCGGGAAGGCTATGAGAAATATCGCAGCGATTTCTCGAAGCTGATCTGGAAGACCGCGTCACCGCAATGGAAATTCGACGACGAGACGTTCGATCGCACCGCGCGGTCTTTCGAGAATCCTGATCACGTCGCGATCGTTATTCACAACTACCGTTGGCGGATAGCCCTTGCTCAGGGCGAAGCGCGGTACGCGAATCTCGACAAGATCATCGCTTCGACGCCGGCCATAAGTGTGCCGACGATCACGATGGAAGGCGACGCAAATGGCGCGCCGCATCCGGCTGCGGCAGCTTATGCAAAGCGATTTTCAGGCAAGTATGAGCATCGTGAGATTCGCGGCGGCGTCGGTCACAATCTGCCGCAAGAGGCGCCGCAGGCGTTCGCGGCCGCGGTCATTGATGCTGACGCGATGGCATGAGCAGGACAGATCAAGCCGGCGCCTTAGGGCACAAAGCGCAGAATTTAGGGGGCCGCTGGTTGCGGACTTGAGTGGACATTCTTCGATATCTGTTGGCGGGAGCTTGGCTATGGCAACAGGGTACGTCGAGCGGAGACTTGCAGCGGTACTGGCGGCTGACGTCGCCGGTTATTCACGCCTCATGGGGGCCGACGAGGTCGGAACCCTATCGGTTCTAAAGGCTGTACGGGGCGAACTCGTCGATCCCGAAATCGCCGAGCACAAAGGCCGGATTGTCAAGACGACCGGCGACGGCATGTTGGTCGAATTCGCAAGTTCCGTCGATGCCGTGACTTGCGCGATTGCGATTCAGCGGAGAATGGCGGAGCGCGCAGCAAGTACAGCCGACTCGCAACTCCGGTACCGAATCGGGATCAATATTGGCGACATCATTATCGATGCCGACGACATCTTCGGCGATGGCGTCAATATTGCGGCGCGGCTTGAGGGTATTGCTGAGCCTGGCGGCGTTTGCATTTCGTCGTCCGCGTACGAGCAGGTTCGAGGCAAGGTCAACGCAGATTTCGTCGATCTGGGCGAGCTCAGTCTGAAGAATATTTGCCGCCCGACCAGGGCTTACGCCGTCAGTCCAACAGAAAGCCCCGATCGGAAAGCTTCGACACCAGTTTCGGCCCCTCGACTATCTGTCGTCGTTTTGCCATTCACAAACTTCGGCGGCGATCCCGCGCACGAGCACTTCGTCGATGGCCTCACCGAGAGCCTGACCACAGACTTGTCGCGCATTAATGGCTCACTTGTCATTGCGCGCAATACCGCGTTCACCTTCAAGGGCAAATCTGTGGACGTAAAAGCGTTGGGACGCGAGCTGAACGTCCGTTACGCG
>VAZV01000278.1 GCA_005884765.1 Alphaproteobacteria bacterium | reverse complement strand
CCTGCAGGCCGGCATCGTGGCGATGACCGACCACGATCAGACCTATGACTATCCCAGTTCGGTCGTCCTGCAGATCAAGGATGACACCATCGAAGAATATGTGCGCGCCGCAGCGTTCCTGAACGCCGGCCGGTTCGACATCGTTTGCCTGCAGCACGAATTCGGAATTTTTGGCGGCGAAGCCGGCGCCCACATTCTCGAGCTGCTGTCTCGCCTTACCATGCCGGTCGTGACGACGCTGCACACGGTGCTGGCCGAACCCACCGCGATCCAGCGTGCGGTGATCGAACGCATCGTCGAGGCGTCCTCAAAGATAATCGTGATGGCCAACAAGGGACGCGAGCTGTTGCGTAGC
>VAZV01000277.1 GCA_005884765.1 Alphaproteobacteria bacterium | reverse complement strand
AAAAATCGAAATCATTGCCCATGGCATTCCCGACTTTCCGTTTGTTGAGCCTGACGCGGCAAAGGCCAAACTCGGATTCAGCGGCCGCTCTGTCATTTTGACATTCGGCCTGCTGTCCCCCAGCAAGGGCGTCGAGGTCATGATCGACGCCATGCCCTCGATCCTGAAGCGTCGCCCGGACGCGGTCTACGTCGTGCTCGGTGCGACACATCCCAATCTGGTTCGGGATCAGGGGGAAGCCTATCGCGAGAGCCTGACGACGCGCGTGCGCGAACTTGGCGTCGAGAACAACGTCGTGTTCCTCGACCAGTTCGTCGATCAGGCCACCCTGCTCGAATTCATTTCGATGTGCGACGTTTACGTCACGCCCTATCTCAACGAAGCGCAGATGACGTCGGGTACATTGGCGTATAGCTTCGGCCTTGGGAAACCGGTCGTCTCGACGCCCTATTGGCACGCACGCGAGTTGTTGGCCGATGGTCGCGGCGTTCTGGTTTCCTTTGGCGACGCGGCAGGGATCGGCAACGAAATTGCGCAGTTGCTAACGGACGACCCGCGCCGGCAGGTTATCCGCAAGCGCGCCTACGCGGCCAGTCGATCGATGACATGGGAGCGTACCGCCGAGGGTTATATGGCTGCCTTCGAGAATGCACGGCAGCGGCACTGGCTGAAGGTAATCGCACGCAAGCCAGACCCGGTCGCGCCGAGCGGGCCCGCGGCTCCGGCGATGCAAACAGGCCATTTTCTGTCGATGTGCGATGATACCGGCTTGTTCCAGCACGCCGTGCATTCGGTCCCGGATCGCTCGCACGGCTATTGCGTGGATGACAACGCCCGCGCGCTGTTATTGGCCTGTGCTCTTAACGAACCGGGCGAGGAGCCCCTTGCGGAAGTGTTGACGGCCCGATTTGCCGCTTTTGTGCAGCATGCCTGGAACCCCGACACCGGACGATTTCGCAACTTCATGGGCTTCAACCGGACCTGGCTTGAAGACAAAGGCTCGGAAGACAGTCATGGGCGGACGTTGTGGGCGTTGGGTGAGTGCGCGCGTAAAGACGCAAGCCTGCCGCGGCGTCGATGGGCGGCCGCGCTGTTCGCCCAGGCACTACCCACCGTGGAAGCCTTTCGTTCGCCCCGCGCGTCAGCGTTCACGCTGCTGGGGTTGGACGCCTATTGCGCGGTGGTTCCCGACGACCGCCACGCCGGGGAGACCCGCCGTACCCTTGCCGAAAGGCTGATGTCCAGTCTCGCGTCGGTCGAGACGCCGGGCTGGCAATGGTTCGAGGAGGGCCTCGCGTATGATAACGCGCGGCTGTCGCAGGCCTTGATTGTCACAGGCATGGCGACGCGGACACCCGGCTATGTCGAAGCCGGGCTAAGATCCCTGCGGTGGCTGATGACACTGCAAACGACATCGACGGGTCATTTCCGCCCCGTGGGCACGGCCAGTTTCGGCGAACGCCTAAAACCTCCTCTCGCGTTTGATCAGCAGCCGGTAGAAGCAACCGCGACGATTGCCGCCTGCCTGTCGGCGTGGCGTGCGGACGATGATGCCGAATGGAAGACCATTGCAACGAAGGTTTTCGCCTGGTTTCTCGGCAGCAACGACCTGTCGGTTGCGCTCGTCGATCCCGAGACCGGCAGTTGCCGCGATGGACTGCATCCCAACCGTGCCAACGAAAATCGCGGGGGCGAGTCGGTAGTGTGCTATCTCTTGAGCCTTGGCGAGATTCGTCAGCTCGCGCGCGTCAGTGTCAACCCGGCAAATCCCGTGGCGCTTCGCGCCATCGGCGCCTGATTTAACGCCCACTCCGGCCAACCGAGGGCACGCTGTTGCTCGCCACTTTTCTCAATCGACAAGCACTCTATCTGCGTCCCGACCCCGCACGCGTCATCGTCCGCCCGTTCAAACCGGCGACAGAGCCGCGCGACCTCAATCCGACCGACAAGACGCGCGCCAACCATATCGTCGAGCGCGTTCTCGCGCTTGATCCGAAGGTTGCCGCCAGCCTGCTCAAGGATGTGCTGGAGAACTTCGAGGGGCGGCATCGCAACCTGCTGGAGACGTTCGAGCTCCGTGCCGACGAGATGGAGGAGGCTTTCGCGGCGCACGGCAGTTTTTCCGAAGTCCAGCGCCAGTTGATCGGCGCCTATTTTTTGAACGAGTATTCATTCGAGGCGTCGGCACTGTTCAATCCCAGCATCGTACCGCACCCCGACCAGTCGGGAACCCCAAGGGGCAGCTTACGCTTCATTCTCAGCCTGCGTGCCGTCGGCGAAGGACACGTGTCGTCGCTGACCTTTCGCGCTGGCACCGTCGCGGCCGATGGCAGCCTTACCGTCGATCCGACGGCCCGGCTCGCTTCGAGTCCGCGGATCGGATATTTGATACCGGGACCGATCGGCGACGAGGTTGAGGTCGTCTTTAAACCGGACCAGGACATCAGTGAACGCGTCATCTTTCCGGTAACCGACTCCCAGTCGCACGGCATCGAAGACGCCCGCTTCGTCGAATTCACCGATGGCGGGCGGACGACCTATTACGCAACCTATACCGCGTACACGGGCACGGCGATCCGATCTGAATTGATCGAGACCAGCGACTTCCTGTCTTTTCGAATGTTGCCCCTGCACGGCGCGGCCGCGCGCAACAAGGGCATGGCGCTATTCCCGCGCAGGGTGGACGGCAAATACGCCATGATCGCCCGGCAGGACAACGAGAACCTCTATCTGGTCTATTCGGACGACCTATACAGGTGGGAAGGTGGTCAAGCTATCCTGAAGCCGCAATTTCCCTGGGAGTTCGTGCAGATCGGCAACTGCGGATCACCGATCGAACTGGACGAGGGCTGGCTGCTGCTCACGCACGGTGTCGGTCCGGTCCGGAAGTATTCGATCGGCGCGGCGTTGCTCGACAAGCGCGACCCCTCCAAGGTGCTGGCGCGTTCGAGCGAACCGTTGTTGCGGCCCGAACCATCCGAACGCGAAGGATACGTTCCCAACGTCGTCTATACCTGCGGCGCCATGAGGCACAACGACCAGATCATTTTGCCATACGCGGTGTCGGACACTTTCTCCAATTTTGCGACCATCAAGATTTCGGCGCTCATGCAAGCAATGCAGGCTTGATTGCCATCTCCACTAAGGCAAAGCACGACATGCCCCGTGCCTTCGACTACTGACGCAAGGAGACGTGATGGCCCGCGAAACAATTTATTTCGTCCAGTCATTCAACGCCGGCAAGAGCGGAAGCCTTAAGGCTGATGCTCCGATGGCTTGCAAATCGGCGACAGGCGCCGTCCGAACGGCAGAACGATTGGCAGTAAGCAAGCTCGGCGTAGTTGCCTTCTCATCCACCGGCGATCCAGAGATGGGCGACTACGATGACGAGCCCACGGTCATCTTCCGCAACGGCCAATTTCCTTCTGTCTTCGACTGAGATCCTGGTGGTGGGGACGATAAACAAGCAAAGGTGCCCAATGAGTGAACGGCTCGAAAATCTGAAAAAGGCCCGTGATCGTATGATCGACGATAGGGACGCGCATGCGAAGGTGCTGGCCGCTCCCTTTGACCGTGACAAGGCCGAGCGAGCACGCTTCAAGTTCATCGAGATTCAAGCGCTGATCGACGCACTGGACCGCGCCATAATGGGGGAGGACGTCATCTCACCCGCAAAAGGAACTTAGATGAAAATGACTCTCGCAGTATTGGCGCTCTGCGCATTGGCCCAAAGCGCTCACGCCACCGGACCAGACTGTAGCGCGATCGAACGCACGAGCGAGCGGCTCGCTTGTTACGACGCAGCTTCTCCTCCTAAAATGAAAAAGCCCGCCGCTGCTGAAAACGATGCCTCGCGCGCTGCCTACGAAGACCCATTCATTGTGGAAGACGCCCGAACAACCGCCAAGCTAAAGAACATCTGTCGCGGTTGTTGAAATGTGCGGCCGCCCCATCGGGGCGGCGCGTTGCCCCGACCCGGTGGCGGGTGATGACGAGTAGAGTGTTTGCGGGCTTGTGTTCCGCAAACCGACCGCCTCACTTCATCCGCTTGAACCGTACGCTGCTGCCATCCGCCTGGCGTGTCGCGATGTAGCCGGCCTCGCGGCAGGCCTCGCGCTGCGGCATCTTCTCCTGCGGGCTGCGCAGCGTCTCCCACCAGGACGCCCGCTGCGCCGCGCGCGGCAGGGGCGCGTCGATGATCTCCTCGATCTGTTCGAAGCTGAGCACGAATTCGGGAAGCTTCTGCTTCTTCAGATAATCGCGCAGCCGCTCGTAATCGTTCACGCCTGTTCCCGGCACGCCTGTTCTCGGTTAGCTGGTCTTTTGCAACCAATCGTTAACTGATTGGGCGGCGGTTGTCGCCATTTAAGCCGAAAGCAATATTTCGAGCGCATCCAAAGAGATCAGGAGCGAATGAATGCTATTCGGACGGGGCATGGGCTCAGCGAGGCGGCATTGGCGGTTATCGGCAAAGCTGCTGATCGTCTCGTCGATCGTGACCGTCATCGGTTTCTCCGCGATCTGCGTCAACGTCATGCTCGACATGCGCCGCGGCGAGGAAGAACTCGCCCGCCAGACCCTTGAGAACCTCGCCTCGGGCATCGACGCCGACATGAGCCGCAACATCGAACTTTACGACCTCTCGCTGCGCGCGGTCGCGAGCAACATGGTGCTGCCGGAGATCGAGAGTGTCAGCAAGCCGATCCGGCACCTGATCCTGTTCGATCATGCCGCGACCGCCAAGCACTTCGGCGCGATCCAGGTGTTCGATGCGAAGGGACGGCTCACGGTCGATGCCTCCACGCTCGATCCGCCGCCTGAAGATCGCAGCGGCGAAGAATACTTCAAGGTGCACCGCGAACAGTCCGACGCAGGCCTCTTCATCAGCCGTCCGATGCTGCATCGAAGTGCCTATGCGATCGTGCTCTCCAGGCGCATCACAGCTCCCGACGGCCGTTTCCTCGGCGTGGTCGCAGGCTCGATCCGCTTCTCCTATTTCCACGACCTGTTCGGCCGCCTCAACCTCGGGCCGGGCGATATCATCACCGTGCTGCGCTCCGACCGCACCATCATCATGCGCCGGCCGTTCGACCTCGACATCATCGGCACCAATTTGGCAGATCGAAGCCCAGGCTGGGACCCGGAGAACCTGCCGAGTGGCGGGTCATATGCGGGGCCGGGTCCGGTCGATTCCATTCCGCGGCTCTATGTCCGGCGTAACGGCACCAGTCCGCTCGCCATCGTCGTTGGAAAGCCATTGGACAGCATCCTCAACCTCTGGCGCAGAGAAGCGGTTCGGATCGGCGCCGTCATGATAGCGCTGATCTCCTTCGTGCTCGCGGTGGCGCTGTTTCTGGCGCGCGAAATCGGCCGCCGCGCGAAAGCCGAGGACAAGCTCGAGGAACTCGCCACCACCGACGCGCTGACGGGGTTGCGCAACCGGCGCAAATTCGATGCCGTGATCGATGCCGAATGGCGGCGTGCTGCGCGGCAAGCCTCGCCGGTCGCGTTGTTGATGATCGATGCCGATCATTTCAAGGCCTACAACGACAGCTTCGGGCATCAGGCCGGCGATCAAGTGCTGGTCTCGATCGCCATCTGCATTTCGGACTCGGTGCGGCGGGCCGGCGATTGCGCCGCGCGCTACGGCGGCGAGGAATTTGCCGTGCTGCTGCCCGGGCTAGCTGCGATGGATGCGCTCCGGGTTGCCGAAACCATCAGGCTGAAAGTCGAGGGATCGTCGGACCAGCACTCGATCTCTACCGTCAGCATCGGGGTCGCGAGCCTGACTCCGGTGCCGGGGATGGATTGGACCGGGCTCGTCAATGCCGCCGACAAGGCGCTCTACGCTGCGAAAGCGAGCGGCCGCAACCAGTCGGTGCTGGCGAGTTTTCCAAAACTGGCGCTGGTGGCGTGAGCGGGTGCAGGCGAACGCCTACCTCGTCATTGCGAGCTCAGCGAAGCAATCCACCTCGCCGCCAGGAAGAATGGATTGCTTCGTCGCTTCGCTCCTCGCAATGACGGCGACAAAGCAAGCACAGCCCTTCATTCCTCCAGGTACTTCTTCATCTGCGTGCGCAAGGCCTCGCGCAAATCGGCGCGCGCCATGCCGTAGGCGACGTTGGCGCGCAGGAAGCCGGCCTTCGAGCCGCAATCGTGGCGCTCGCCCTCGAATTCGACGCCGTAGAACTTTTGCGTTTTCGAGAGGCCGATCATGGCGTCGGTCAACTGGATCTCGCCGCCGGCACCGCGCTCCTGCTTCTCAAGGATAGCGAAAATCTCAGGCTGCAGGATGTAGCGCCCGGTGATCGACAGGTTGGAGGGCGCGGTGCCTTTGGGCGGCTTCTCCACCATGCCGTCAACCTCGAACAGGTTGGCCTGCTTGTGCCGCTTGCCGACGCCGCAGATGCCGTATTGATGCGTGAGGTGCGCGGGCACTTCCTCGACCGCGATCAAATTGGATTTTTCGCCGAGCTTCCTTGCCGCCTCGATCATCTGCGCAAGACAGCCCGGCGTGTTGAGCACCAATTCGTCCGGCAGCACCACCGCAAACGGCTCGTCGCCGACGATGTCGCGTGCGCACCACACCGCATGCCCAAGCCCGAGCGGCGCCTGCTGGCGCGTGAAACTCATGGCGCCGGCTTCGGGCTGGCTCTCGGCCAGGATGTCCATCTCGGCTTTCTTGCCGCGCTCAGCAAGCGTGGCGTCGAGCTCGAACATGCGGTCGAAATGGTCCTCGATCACGCCCTTGTTGCGGCCGGTGACAAAGATGAAATGCTCGATGCCGGCCTCCCTGGCCTCGTCGACCACATATTGGATCAGCGGCCGGTCGACGATGGTGAGCATTTCCTTGGGCATCGCCTTGGTGGCGGGCAGGACGCGGGTGCCGAGGCCGGCGACCGGAAAGACGGCTTTGCGGATTTTCATGGGGAGACGGATATCCTGGAACAGCGGGACAGCAGGTTTGGTCGCATGTTGGTAGCGCCTTTGCGGCAGAGGGCAAGAGCGGCCGCATAGGCTCCAAGTTGAAAACTTCGCTTTTGTTAAACTATTGGAAACGGTGATG
>VAZV01000041.1 GCA_005884765.1 Alphaproteobacteria bacterium | reverse complement strand
CGGCACCGCAGTGAATAAGTCGGGCTAGTTAAGCGGCGTTCCGGTGATCGGCGTACCATCTCCCCCAGAATTACCGTCGATCATGTTGTTCTTATATGAACTGAGGGTTCCACCGACGAACACTACACCTATGCCATTCCGAATGATGACATCATTGCCAAGCCATACTGTGCCACCCGTAATGCCCACTCCGGTGCCGTTCACCGCCGCACTCGAATCGATGATCGATGTTCCGGCGCCCGCCCCGCTCGGATTATTATAGAACCCGATCCCTGAGTTGCCGTTTGCACGTACGCGGTTCAGCATCGATCTTACATTGCCCCCTGTCGGTGCAATCTGAACACCGTTGCCATTGTCTTGGAGGAAAGTGTCATTCACGAACAATGTCGCGTTCGCTTGGGTAGTGGCCACGAGTATGCCGTTTTGACCGAACCCGAAGATATCGCAACTTTCAATGTGCAGCGCGCCACCTGAGTTATACGCAATGCCGTTAATCCCTGAGCCTGAGAGCCCATTTATGCGCAGGTTGCGCAATATCACGACATCGGTTGCTCCTGCATTCACGTTAATTCCATTCGTGCCAGATACCAGAACACTCGCGACCTGACCACCACCGCCATCGATCGTGATCGCTTTCGTGATTGTCAGCGCGCCGAAGCCGGCGGGATCGAGGGCGTCGATTTCGCCACCGGCCGCCGTTTTCGATATTGCGCCGGCAAAGGTCTTGCAGGGTGCAGTTCGACTGCACGGATTTGCATCATCGCCGACTCCTGAGACCCAAGTTCGCGTGGCTTGTGCATGAGCGACGCCCGGCAATAGGCAAGTTCCGGCGAACGTAGCCAGCAAGCTCAGCAGCGCGATATACCGCGGCATCTGAATTCCACCTTCCACAGTTACTATTGGCGCTCCTGGCTACTAGCTGATATTCCGTGATCTATCAACAAGAGTCATGGTTATCATTAAGATGTGTCGGCCGATTTTGACAGCGGTTGCAGCAGGAGGTGGCAGGGTCCTCTCCTTCGCGACGAGCGTGGACGCACCGGTGCAGGCCATAGTAAGCTTGACGCCATCGCTAGTAGTGGAAGGGCCATGATGCGATTTGCAATCGCTACAGCAGCAGTGATGCTTTTGGGGTCGGTCGCACTCGCCCAAGAAATAAGATGGTCCCTCGATCCCCTAGAAAAGCCTTTCCCTTGTGAGGGGACACGGCTGAGCGATTTTGGATTTCATGTCCAACAGCCGATCATAATAACGTGCCACGGGCAGCCTGCCTTGGGCTTCAACGCGGGCAAGGGAATGGAGGGCATGAGCTATGCGTGCGGCCCAAGCGCCGGAACTGACGGCACAATTCTACAAGATCCCCAGGCGATTGCTAATGCGAATGGCCGCGATCTTGTTAGCGTGGTTAAACGAAGCTGCACGAAATAAAAAAGAAGCTGCACAAGAAGGTGTCTGTTTTAGCTCTCCAGCAGAACTGGCGCATTCATGCGTTTCGGGTTGGCGGGTTAGCGGTGCGCCTCGATCGCCACCGGCCGGAGGGCTGCCGGCCCTCGCTCGCCTAATTGTGGATGCTCCATGGCGTCCATTTTCACAGCGTGCCGCGCTACCCGCCTCCACCCTGTTCGGATAACCGCGAGAACCGTGACGAACTTCTCCTACGTTGCACCGAATACGGTGTTGGATTCCGATTTCGTCGTGACCGGAGGGCCGAGGTTAATGAAAAGCCGAGCTCCGTCCGGCTTCAGTTCCGCGCAATTGAGTAACCACCCGCCGCTTAGATGACCCAAGAGCCGTAGGCGGTTAGGACAACGATGGGTCGTCTCTGAGGTTCACCGTGCATACGGCTCGGCGAGCTTACGCATCATGCGCGCCAGCTTGTCGGAGAGCCACAGCAGCGCGCGATGTAGCAGCGCGAAGCTCGTTAGCGTCAACCTGCCTAGGGCCAGCCGGTTATGGCCAAACTGATGATGCTGGCCATGGCCCCAGCCACGCACTGACTACGTCAAAGGTTTCAGGCGATTTCGGCGCGATCCGAATGCGAATGAGCTGTACTCCTGGAACAATCGTAACTGAGCCCGAAATGAATGCAGAAGAAAGGTACACCGAGTCGGCTTCACCAGTGCTTGCTCCAGGGGTACCGTTGTCCGAGGTCACTGTCCCAATCGTCCAGACAGAAGATAACAAATTCCCGACAGCATCGAACTGGTTAACCTTCACACCGATGCTTCCATCACACGGCGCCGCGCACTGCGCCGGATCCGTACGCACGTTGATCCCATAGCTATATGTCTGCGAAGGCACAAAATTAGTTGCGGGCAGATCTTGATACAACGAGACTTGGAAATTGTCTGCGCTGGTAATGCAGTTGGTCCCA
>VAZV01000181.1 GCA_005884765.1 Alphaproteobacteria bacterium | reverse complement strand
CCCGTCGGACCGGCACCAATGATCAGGACATCGCACGGTCTCATCTGCTACACTCCAATCATACGCCGCGCCATCATATAAAGGCGAGCAAGATGCGGGAAACGCCATGCGAGATCGCAACTGGTCACGGCGCGATGTGCTCAAGACCTCCACCGCGCTTGCAGCCGGCGCGCTGTTTGCCGAGCCGGCGAAGGCGGCTACACCGCCGCCAGCCACAGTGACGCCCGAATTGATCGAAGCCGCCCGCAACGAGGGTAATGTCTCCTATTATTCCGCGCTCGAGCTAAATGTCGCCGAACGCCTCGGCAAGGCGTTCGAAGCCAAATACCCCGGCATCACGGTGCATGTCGAGCGCTCCGGCGCCGAGCGGATCTATCAACGGATCGCGCAGGAACAGGCCAGCGGCATCCACGCGGTCGATGTCGCCAATTCGACTGATCCCGCGCATTATCTCGACTGGAAGGCGAAAGACTGGCTCGCGCCTTATTTGTCCGACGATGTCGCGAAATATTTTCCGGCGGATCAATTTGACCCTGATGGGCTGTGGGCGACTTCATGCGGCTGGATCGAGGCCATTGGCTACAACAGCAATCTGGTGAAGCCGGAAGACGCGCCAAAGAGCTATGCCGACCTGCTCGATCCGAAATGGCAGGGCAAGATCGTCAAGGCGCATCCCGGCTATTCCGGCGCGATCATGACCGCGACATTCGTGCTGTCGCGTGAACTCGGTTGGTCGTATTTCGAGAAGCTCGCGCAGCAGAAAGTGCTGCAGGTGCAATCTGCGGCGGACCCGCCGAAGAAGCTGTTGTTGGGCGAGCGTGCCGTGATGGCTGACGGCAACGACTATAATCTTTTGTTGCTCAAGGACCAAGGCAAGCCGATCGAGGTCGTCTATGCCACCGAAGGCTCACCACTCATCATCGTTCCCTCGGGTATATTCCGCAACGCGCCCAATCCGAATGCCGCGCGGCTGTTCCAGAGCTTCTTCTTCAGCGCGGAATTCCAGCAATCGTTGGTCGACAATTTCGCACACCGCTCCTTCCATTCACAGGTCAAGGAGAAGCCCGGCCACCCGCCGCTATCGGCGCTGAAGTTGCTCAAATCCGATCCCGCCGCGGTGCTGGCGCAGAGCGAGGAAATAAAAGCGCGTTACGCCAAATTGTTCAGGGTGTGAGGCGTCGACCTTGCAGGTTTCTCGCGCCCGCATCCACCTGTTGGGACAAGGCCCACAGCGATGTTGGGTTTTGGTTTTGCATCGCCGCAGGTGAGTAATCGACAGTCCGGCTTCGGAACCTTTCGCCCGGCCGGCGAATTGTCCCATCGAGAGCAAAACGCCAAATCGGATCCGCCAGATGAACAAGAAACATTTGGACGAACCGACGTCGCTGATGGCCCACCCCGCGATAGTTGCGCTCGTGGTCGCGGTGCTTGGCGTTTTGGCGATGCTGATTGTCGATCACGGTCCGTGGACCCGCCCGAAGGTGCAGACGGCCGAGGTCGCTACTTACAAAACCACCGGCGAAGCGGCGCATGCGGTCGGTGCAGAAGTAAGGCCGACCGAGCCCAAAACTCCGCTCGAGCCCGCTCCGGTGGCGCCTGAGCCTGAGCAGCCCGCCAATCCGATAACGCGTTAGGTTCATTTGCGCGATTGATCGCCTTATCAGCGTGATCCTTTGCGTGATGATCGCGATTTTTTTTGCATCGATGTCGCGTCGACTTCGCCATGACGACCGCATTTCCGTAAAGCGACCTGTATTCGCAACTGCAAACACTTGCGCATTGTCGAATCGATCACGCCTCGCGAGGGGCAGGCTACGGCAATCCGCCTTTCGATCGTTTGAACCAATTAACAAATGGAGCCTGTCATGCTTGGAGACGGTGACGATGCTTACAAATCTTTCCGCACGCAACATCACGACGTCGTCCAAAGCGAACTGAGCGACGCGGGAGCGCCGGCCTGAGGCGAGACCTGCATCCGGAGATGATGGTCCAGACCTGCGCGCACCGACGATCTACGGGACTTTCCGGCCGTAGTTCAACAGCCCGCCGCCGTGCTTCGGCGGGTGCGCGCGCAGTCCTTCTTCATTGGGCTCCGTACCCCACCCGGGCCGGTCCGGAATGATGAGATGGCCGTCCTGGATATCGGGCACGTGGGTGAAGAGTTCGTGGTCCCATGCCAGGCGGTCGACATCGGTTTCCATGATGCGCAGGTTCGGCACCGCCGCGCTGAAATGGGCATTCATCATCGAGCAAAGGTGGCCATAGAAATTATGCGGCGCAACGTTCACTTCGTGGTGTTCGGCTGCGGCTGCGATCTTCATCGATTGCCACACCCCGTTCCAGGGTGTGTCGATGATCGCGACGTCCATCGCCTGCTCGCGGAAATAGGGCAGGAATTCACGCAGGCCCAACAGCGTTTCGCACGATGAGATCGGATGCGGGCTTTGCCGGCGGATAAACCCAAGCGCTTCCGGATTGAAACTATCGATCTCGATCCAGAAGATGTCGAGGTCGGCGATCGCGCGCAGGATTTTCAGATAGCCTTCGGTCTTGGCATTGAAATTGAGGTCAAGCAGGATATCGACATCCGCCCCCGCGCCATCGCGAATCGCTTCTAGGTGCATGTGCAGGTCGCGCAATACCTTCCGCTCGACATTGATTTCGGGCGCAAATGGCGCGCCAAAGCCGGGCCGCCAGCCCGTTGGCCTGCCGTTGTCGTAGGTGAAGATGTTGGTCTTCAGCGCAGTGAATTTCTTCTCGCGCACTTCGCGTCCGATTGCCTTCACGCCATCGAGGCTCTCGATTGGCGGCTTGTACCAGCTCGGATGGTTGATGCGCCAGGTGGCGCAATGCGACCAGTAGACGCGAATGCGGTCGCGTATCTTGCCGCCGAGCAATTCGTAGCAGGGCACGCCGAGATGCTTGGCCTTGGCGTCGAGCAGGGCGTTTTCGATCGCGCCCAGTGCCTGCGCAACCACGCCGCCGGCCGCCGGCCGCGTCGCCGCGAACAGCTCCGCATAGATCCGCTCGTGCTGAAACACGTTCTGCCCGACCACGCGCACCGAAAGGCGCTGGATCGCGGCGCCGATGCCGGGAGAGCCGAAACCCTCGTCGAATTCGCTCCAGCCGACGACACCGTCGTCGGTCGTGAGCTTGACGAAATGGTAGTTTCGCCAGCCGGCATCGCAGGCAAGAAGTTCGACGCTTTTTACTTTTGAGCCCTTTGTCATGGCGTTTCCTTTTGCTCGTTTCCGCCGATTATGCCGATGCTTGCCCGGAATTGGGACTGGTTCAGCCAGATGCCAGCGTCCCATGAGAGCTAGGGCTGACGGTCGTAATGTTGCCGTGGATCGTCCCGAAAATGCACTACGCTCTGACGTTTTCGGCCACAATCGAAAACGATCGTCCGGCCATGAAAGCGCTGGCCGTCATTTCGATTTTGGCGCTGCTTACGGCTACGGGAGCGGCCTATAGCGACCAGCTTCTGACCAGCGATCAGGAGACCGCGCAAAGAGCGAATTGAGCTGGGCTTTCGAAATTGCTTTGCTTTGGGGGACGAGAGCGATGCTTTCCTTGGATCAGTTTCTCAGATTGATAAGCGTGCCCGCCGTCTTCGCGGCGTTTCTGATCGCGTCGCAGATTTCAGCGGCGCTTGCGCCCTACCCAGCCTGAGCTGGCGAGGTTAGCGCCTCGCCGCTCCGCGATTTTGCGGACGATTAGGCATTGTCCGGCTTGGCGTTCTGGTGACCTCACCCGGAGCTGGCAGCTTCTGGATCCTGCTCATTCAGCCGCCTGCCAGAACGGTGGACGCATGTCGCCGACGCCGTCGACCCCGGTTGCGGAGATCGTCGTTCGTATCATCAGCCGAGCCTCATGCGCCGGCCAGGGGCGGCCGCGATGCATGGTGGCGCGGTTGTCCCACAGCACGACGTCGCCTTTGCGCCATCCGTGCAGGTAGGTCGTGCCCGGCGCGGTCGCCGCGGTCGTCAGTTCGTCGATCAGTTTTTTGCCCGCCGCCGCGTCCATGCCCTCGACCGCGTAGGCATGCGAGGCGATGTAGAGCGCGCCGCGTCCGTTGACGGGATTAGTCCACACCATGCGCCAGCACTGCGGCGGCAAAGCTGTGCGCTCCTCGGGGCTCGCAAGGCCAGGAACGATCTGGCCGCGCGAATGTGCGTAGTCGTGCCACGCAAAGGAATTTTGCAGCTGTCGGCGTGTGCCGGCATCGAGCCGCTCGAAGGCCAGGCGGGTCGAGGCGAATTCGGTTTCGCCGCCTTGCGCCGGAATGACGCGTGCCGAAAGGATCGAAGTCAGTGCCGGCACGCGCTTGAACGAGGAGTCGGTGTGCCAAAGCTGATTGGCCTTCGCGCGCATCGCCATGCGGTGATCGGCCGGCACGACCTTGCCATCGGGACCGATGGTGCTCAGGATCACAAAATGCGAACCGGTACCCTGTGAGCCGACCTTGGTCACTTCCGGCGGGCCGAAGCGGAGCGAAAAAGCGAGCTGAATCTCGTCGGTTACTTCCTGATCGCGCAGCACCAGGACGGAGTGCTCTTCAAAAGCCGCGCGCGCTGCCGCATAAGCAGCGTCGTCGGAGGCGACATCCGCCAGCGTCACGGCACGCAATTCGGCGACGAATCCCGGACCCAGCGGGATGACATCCATCGGCAATCCTCCCCGTTTCTTGTTAGGTCAATTTTACGGTAAAGCGGCCCATCCGGCAACGATCCGCGGGACCGCTTGGGGTCGTTCAGGTGTCGCAATCCGGCGCAATAGCTTATAGGAAGGCGATGGGTATCCGATGCCGATGCCACTGCAGAAAACCCGGAGTGGTTCGCCGATCAATCTACTGCCGCATTGGACCGTACATTGAGCGAAAATTCGACACCCGCGCCCGGCAATACCATGCGGCCGGCCCGGCAAGGCAAGCTGCCGATGCTGGGCCTGTCGGCGCTTGGCATCGTATTCGGCGATATCGGGACCAGCCCGCTCTACACCTTCAAGACTATTCTCGGCGTCGGCGAAAAATCTCCTGATGCGGCCGCCGCGCTCGGCGCGCTTTCGCTCGTGCTTTGGACGCTCTTCATCATCACGACGGTCAAGTATGTCCTGTTCGCGATGCGCATCGACAACGACGGCGAGGGCGGCATTTTGGCCTTGATGGCCTTGCTGGGCGTCAAGCGACAAAGCCGGCCGACCATCGTGGCCGTCGGTCTATTCGGCGCGGCATTGATCTACGGCGACGGCGCAATCACGCCGGCGATCTCGGTGCTGTCAGCGCTCGAGGGCCTCAATATGGCGACGCCGGCGCTGCAGCCCTATGTCGTTCCGGCGGCGGTCGCGATCCTGCTTGCGCTGTTTGCGATCCAGTCAAGGGGGACGGCGGCGATCGGCCACCTGTTTGGCCCGGTCATGCTGATCTGGTTTGTCACCATCGCGGTGCTGGGGATTGCTGGCATCATAAAGCATCCATCGGTTTTTGCCGCCCTCAATCCGGTCTATGGACTATCCTACCTGTTCTCGCACGGGGCGACCGGGTTTTGGGTATTAGGTGCGGTGTTTCTCTGCGTCACCGGCGCGGAAGCGCTCTATGCCGACATGGGTCATTTCGGCAGCGGACCGATCAAGCTTGCCTGGTTCGCGATCGTCTTTCCAAGCCTGATCCTCAATTATGCCGGGCAGACGGCGCTCGTGCTCGAAGCCGCTCCGACCGACGGCAATATTTTCTTTCGGCTCTGTCCTGAGCTACTGTTGCTGCCGCTCATCGTGCTGGCTACGATCGCAACCATCATCGCGAGCCAAGCCATCATCACCGGGGCCTTCTCGATGACGCGGCAAGCGATCCAGCTTGGCTGGCTGCCACGGCTGCAGATTAGGCAGACCTCCTCGGAGGGCTACGGACAGATCTATGTCGGCGTCGTCAACTGGCTGCTGATGATCGTCACCGTCGGTCTCACGATCGGGTTCGGCAAGTCGGACAATCTGGCCTCGGCATACGGCATTGCGGTTTCGCTGACGATGTTGATGACGTCAGTCCTTCTATTCATCGCGATGCGCGAGGTCTGGGGATGGAACATAGGAGCCGCGGGCGTCGTAGCCGGCTGTTTTCTGACGATCGATAGCGCATTCTTCCTCGCCAATCTTACCAAGATCGGTGAGGGCGGCTATGTGCCGCTAATCGCGGCCGTCTGCGTATACGGCCTGATGTGGATCTGGCATCGCGGTGCTGCCGCGGTCTCGATGCGAATGCACGAGACGCTGACGCCGGTCCCCGAATTCATGGCCGAGATTTCCGCGAAAAACATACCGCGGGTGCCGGGCACGGCGGTGTTCCTGACCCGGACCCAGAGGGATACGCCGCCGGTGATGGTCTGGCACGTCAAGCATAACCGCGCCCTGCATGAGCATCTGTTTGTGCTGCGCGTTGAAATCCTCTCCGTGCCCTGGGTCGCCTCCGGCGAGCGCATCAGAATCGAGGAAGTCGTGCCAAATTTCTGGCGCGGCGAAGCGCGATTTGGCTTCATGGAACGTCCCCACATCCCCGACCTGCTCGTGGCCAGCAAATCGCTCGGCTGCACGGTAGATCTCGCTGACGTCACTTATTATGTGGGTCATGAAACGGTGGTGAGCCGCGGCGACGCTCAGGGCCTGCCGGCCTGGCAGGAGCGGCTTTTTGTCGCGATGGAGCGCAATGCCGCCCATGTCAGCGATTTCTTCAGCCTTCCCAACGATCAGGTCGTCGAAATCGGGCGGCAGATTGCGATCTAGCAGTCCAGATTTCACCCTTCCCTTTATCGATGAGATTGCAACATGAATACCAATTCCGGCCCCCGGTCGAAGCGCGAAGGGAAGTTGAGCGTTGGGTAAACATTCGCGACGCGGCGTGCTCCGCCTGGCGGCGATGACAGCCGTGGCGTCTGGCATTTCGTCAAGGCGCGTTTTCGCTCAAGGCGGCTCAGGTCCGGCTCGCGTGATGAACGCGCTCAGCGCCTATATGGGCGCGGCTCCGACGCGCGCGCTGCCCGAAGACGTGACGGAACACGCCAAACACCATCTGCTCGATACCATTGCCGCAATGATTTCCGGATCGGAATTGCCGCCGGGCCAGGCGGCACAACGCTATATCCGCGAACATGCCGGCAATGGTGGCGTGGCCATCGTGGCATCGGCGGTGACCGCGGCGCCGATCGATGCCGCGCTTGCCAATGGCGTGATGGCACATGCCGATGAGACCGACGACTCGCACAATGAATCCCGCTCCCATCCGGGCTGCGCCGTGGTGCCGGCAGCTCTGGCATCGGGAGAAATTCACGGCATCGATGGCACCGGTTTGCTTCGCGCCGTGGCGCTCGGCTACGACATTGGTCCACGTGTCGTGATGGCGATGGGAGGCGCTGCCTTCAGCTATGAGAGCAGCCTTGCTACCCACAGCATCGCCGGTACCTTCGGCGCCGCCGCGGCGGCGGCTTGCGCGGCTAGCCTTGATGCACGCCAGGTGCGTTGGCTGCTCGACTATGCCGCGCAGCAATCCTCAGGGATCATCGCCTGGCGGCGCGACACCGATCACATCGAGAAGGCCTTTGTGTTCGCCGGCATGCCGGCGCGCAACGGCGTCACCGCGGCGCTGCTGGTCAAATCGGGCTGGAACGGCGTCGATGATATCTTTTCCGGCCCCGACAATTTCTTCCAGGCCTACGCGCCGAAGGCGCAGCCCGATCGGCTGATTGAAAAGCTCGGCGAGCGTTACGAGATCACCCAAACCGATATCAAGAAGTGGGCGGTCGGCTCGCCCATTCAAGGCCCGCTTGATGGGATCGAGGCGCTCCGCGCCAACAAGCCGTTCGACGCCGGCCAGGTCAAGCGAGTCACGGTGCGGCTTGCGCCTTCGGTCGCGACCGTGGTGGACAATCGCGACATCCCGGATATCTGCCTGCAGCACCTGGTCGCGGTGATGCTGCTCGACAAGACGGTGTCGTTCCATGCAGCGCATGACAAGCCGCGCATGCAGGATCCGGCCGTGCTGAGCGAGCGCGCCAAGGTCAATCTCGTCAGGGACGAGGAACTGGCCAAACTCTTGCCGGTGCGCGAGACCGTCGTCGAGATCGATCTCGCCGATGGGGCGCATCTATCCGAACGCGTCTCGGCCGTACGCGGTACGCCCCGCAATCCGATGACACGAAATGAAGTGATCGAAAAGGCCCGCGATCTGACAGTGCCGGTGCTGGGGCCCGACCAGTCGACACGACTGATCGAGACGATATTTGCAATCGAGGGCGTGACTGACGTCCGTAATTTGCGCCGCCTGCTACAGCGCGCAGGTTAGCCCCGGCTGGCGGAAAGAAAAATTTGACTCGTCGGGCAAATCACCGCCATAACGATATGGTCACAAAAATACATGAAGCCCGCGCCGATTACGCTATTGCTTCAGCGAATGCTGACGAAGGTGCCCCAGACGGCCGCGGCGCCGGCTCCTAACAGGACGATGTACGGATTGTCGCAGAATGCGCCGCCATAGCGGCACATCTCGACGCCGAGCGATCCAATCTCATGATTGCCCGCGGCGTAAAACAGTCCGGACAATATGGCCAACACGGCTGCGGCGAAATACATCTGATATCTCCTGGCTTGCCGCTGGTCATTGATCACGCCGTTCAAAGTCCAGTCGGCACTTCGCTTAGGACAAATTATGCGAGCCCTCGATCGACAAATCGCGCAGTTGACACGTCGGGCAAATCAGGGGCACATCCGCATCATCGCAAGAATTATACAGCCCGTGCTGGAAACGGCCGCGGCCATTTTTTAATAGCGCAGCGATATTTGTCGAAAATGGTTTCGATCTCGTTTCGTTAATATTCTCTTTAGAAATTGACACGTCGGGCAAATCACCGGCAGAGTGCCATCATCGCAAGAATTTCAAAGCCCGCGCCGGAAACGGCGCGGGCTTTTTGTTTTCCGTATCGGACGGCGGCCGCACGTCACGGCGCCACATCTCGTAAACGCACCTTGCCTGAGCGTCGCAAGCGCGCCGCCGTCCGAGCCTTACATTTTCGCATCATCTCTTTCGGAAAACCCGCGGCACACTTTTCCGGATGATGCGCAGCATTAGCCGGGGCGCGCGAACGCGCCGGCACGCGGCGTGGCATGGGCTACGTCCGCAGCGGCCCCTTGCGCTTTAAGGGATAAGGGTTCGCGCCCGAAATGATCGTTCCCCTGCGATCATGCCGCACACTTGATTTCGAAGAGAGCACCGATGACCGCTTATCTGATCGCGCTCGCATTGATCGGCCTGATCGCGATCGCGTTTTGGGAGGGCTTTTCATAGGCACTCATCTTTCCAGGTGGGCGTTTCAAGCGAGGCCTAGTCCGTTCTCTCAAGCCGGCCGCCCGCTCGGCATTTTCACCGGCGAGCCGATGCCCCATTACTCTATTCCGCTGCCGACCTGGGGTACCCCTGACAGGTCCGCGGCCAGCGACGAAGGCCAAGATTCGCTGAACCGCTTGATCAGACTATTGGTCCGGAAATGACGTTTTAGGACGAGGCTATCGACACTATCGATCGCGAGGTAGTTTTCATGAGCGCCGATGTCATCCACTTCATCCCGCGTCCGAAACACGACCGCGAGCGGACCGATTTTCCGACCATCGCATTTCGTCTCCCGGTTCGCCACGATGATCCCACTATCGATCATACCGACACAGCGCCTTGCGAATACGTCCCGCCAGACCCGCATGAAAACTGAAATGACGAAAACCATAACCGAGATCCGCTCGATCGCACGGAGCCACACCAGGACTGCGATCAACGTCCTGGTCGGCATCATGCGCAGCAAGGATGCAACCGCCGCTGCGCGCGTGTCGGCCGCCAACGCCATCCTCGATCGTGGCTGGGGCAAGGCTGCGCAATCACTCGAGAACAGCGATGACGGCCCGCTTGAGCTGATCCATAAAATTGAGCGCACCATTGTCTATCCTGAAAATTCCGACAGCAAGGGTCTTTGAGCCGCTGCTTGCGCCCGCGCGCTACAAGGGGGTTTACGGCGGCCGCGGCTCTGGAAAATCTCATTTCTTCGGTGAGCTTCTGGTCGAGACCTGTCAGGCCGAGCGCGGCACCCTGGCGGTCTGCATCCGCGAGGCGCAACGCACACTGGCGCAATCGTCAAAACGCCTGATCGAGAGCAAGCTTGCGTCCCTTGGCATAGGCAGCGGATTTAAGCTGTTCAACGACAAGATCGAGACGCCGGGCGACGGCCTCATCATTTTTCGCGGGATGCAGGGTTATACCTTCAAGGCCGTCATCACTGTGATCGTCGCCGGTCTCGTCGGCGCAGTATGGCTCGGCATCAAGGTCACTCTGGACAAATAGCTTAGTGTGGGCGTTGATCACGTATCAAACCACCAGATCGGCCAAATCCACTTCGACGTCGGATAGGCTGTGGTTGTCGACGCGTGGTTCCGTGATGGATCGCGGCACGATTTTGTTGGCCGCTAAAGCATTCCGTCCCAATCGCATCGCGAATATTACTCCTGATATCATTCATTAGTCCGCCCGGACGACAATAGACCGGAAGCAACAGGTTGGATCGATGTATCGAATACGCGAAGTCGATGGGAATGACGACGAAATTGCCGATACGCTCGCCGACCTTCACCGCCTGACATTCTTTGAAAGTGCGACCATTCCGGAATTCGACCAGGGCCATTGGTGGCTTGCATATCGTGACCGGCTAGCGGTCGCTTTCGCTGGGCTGGTGCCGTCGACGCATGCCCACAATGCGGGTTATTTCTGCCGCGTTGGCGTGATAAGAAATCACTGCGGCAACGGGCTGCAATTGCGCCTTATCAGAGCTATGGAATGGAGGGCGGGACGCAAGGGTTGGCATTGCATCGTGTCCGACACCACCGACAACCTCATCTCCGCCAACAACTTTATCAGGGCCGGCTACCGGCTCTACCGGCCAGAATATCCATGGGGGTGGCCCAATACGTTATACTGGCATAAATCCCTCAGGACTTAATAAACCGCCCCTCGGGGACTTGGGCTCCGCAAAGTTTCGGCTGGACAATGCGCCCGGTGGCCAATTGGTCACCGGGCGTTTTTGTTTTTCAGAGGTGCTCTGCAAAGCTGCGCATTGTCGGCGCTTGTGGACCTGCTGAAATAGACCCTAAGATCACGTTGCCGAGGATATAAACATAAAAACAAGAAGGGACGCCCGAACCATGACTGCGAGACCGCAACTTCCGGAACGCGCCGCACGAACAAAGGGCGCGCCGACCGCCCTTGATGGTGTAGTTGTTGTGGATTTCACGCGCGTTGTTGCGGGACCTGCGTGTACGCAAACACTCGCGGATTTCGGGGCAGAAGTCATCAAGATCGAGAACCCCGAGGGCGGCGACGATACGCGCGCCTACGAACACGCGGAAATCGGCGGCGAGAGCGCCGCCTATCTAAGCCTGAATCGCAACAAGCGCGGCATTGTGTTGGACTTTAACGTTCCGGCGGCCCGCGAAGTTGCCCGCGAGCTCATTGCGAAGGCGGACGTCGTGGTGGAGAATTTTTCCGGCGGAGTGATGAAGAAGTTTGGCCTCGACTATGAGTCCGTCACGCCAACCAACCCACGGCTGGTCTATTGCTCGATCTCGGCCTACGGCCGCAAGGGGCCGCTCGCGACGCGCCCTGGGTTCGATCCGATTACGCAGGCCGAAAGCGGCTTCATGTCGCTCAATGGCTTTCCGGACGGGCCTGCGGTGCGGACGGGTCCGCCGATCGTCGACATGGCGACGGGAATGTCTGCTTGTAATGCGATTCTGCTCGCATTGCTCGCCCGCGACCGCCTCGGTCGCGGGCAACACGTTGAGGTCGCGTTGTTTGATATCGCGATGTCGATGACTGGGTTTTACGGCATGGCCTATCTGATCAGCGGAGCAAATCCAGGCCGCTTCGGAAACTCGCCGAACGGGTCTCCCACGGTTGGCGTCTATGAGGCGTCTGATGGACCGCTCTATATGGCCTGTGCCAACGACCGGCTATATCGCCGCTTGGTGACCGAAGTGCTCGAACGGCCCGATCTCGTTACCGATTCCCGGTTCGTGGACCGAAAGGGACGAACGGCCAACAAGGAAAAGTTGCGCGCCATTATTGCCGGAGTTTTTGCAAGCGACCGGCTCGAGAATTGGATGGCTAAGATGAAGAAGGCCAACATACCGGTTGGTCATCTTCGCACGGTCGAGCAGGGGTTCAATGCGCCCGAAGCGCGCGAGCGCCATCGCCTGAACCGGATCCCGCACCCGACTGCGGGTTCGGTCCCCAATATCGAAACCCCGCTCAATATGAGCCTGACCCCGGTGATCGACCCTATAGCCGCACCTTTGCTCGGCGAACATACCGATGATGTTCTGCGCAAGACACTCGGCTATGACGACGACCATCTTGCGGCCCTTGCCGAAGCGGGCGCATTTGGGAAGATGCGCACCAATAACGCCGTGCCTGATAGACCGGTCCCGCCAAGCAATTTGCGATAAGAAACTCAACCCAAGGGACACGGTGCTTGCTGCTATGCGTCCGCCGTCTAATTCGACCCTGCCGACGGCGGTTCGCTGTGATGTCGCTACCGAGGTGCAGGTCCTTCTGCGGAAGCCGATCCTTTCCTGGATTCATTTGGGTAAGGTCCGAGAGTAGATATTGGATTTGATGGAGGGCTTTCCCATGGGCATACAGATCTACGGGTTCTGGCGGTCGATCGCCTCATTCCGCGTGCGCGTAGCGCTAAAACTGAAGGGCCTGCCATTCGAGGAAATTCCAATCGACATTCTTTCCGGCGAGCAGTTCGAAGCGGGATATGCAACCGTCAATGCCGAGCGGGTCGTGCCGACATTCATTCACGACGGCCATTCCGTGTACCAGTCGCTAGCCATCATCGAATATCTCGATGAGATCCACCCAACGCCGCGATTGATACCGCAGGACGCCAAAGAGCGCGCCTATGCGCGATCGCTGGCGCTGATGACGGTTGCGGATGCGCATCCGCTGGTGACGCCCCGCGTTCGCAATCATCTCGCGACGGCTTTTCGCGCCGAATCCCACGCGGTCGAGGCTTGGGGCAAGCATTGGACGACTGAGGGACTTGCGACGTATGAGCGGCTATTGTCACACCGCCCCCCGGAGCCGTTTGCGCTAGGTGCCGAGCCCGGCCTCGCGGACATCTGCATCGCAGGCCACGTCGTCACCGCGGAATATGTCAAGCTCGATTTGAGCCCATATCCTGCGGTGGCACGCCTTGCCGAGCGTTGCTTCGCGATGCCGGCCTTTTCGACCTCTCATCCGTTCGAGCAGCCGGGATACAGGGCGGCGAGCAAGCGCTGAGCGCGCTTGTCCGTCAGAGATCAAGCCCGAGGATTCGAGCGGCGTTTCCGCCGGCGATCTGCGCCAACGTGGTATCGTCCATCCCGTTGATACCTGCGATGTGCCCTATCGGATTGTATTCGGCCATGTCGAACGGATAGTCCGTGCCCATTACGATGCGGTCGGGACCGAAGACCTCTATCAAATACGCCAGCTGATGATAGGTAAACACCACGGTGTCGAGGTAGACTTGCCGCAGATAGGTGGTCGGTGGTAACGGCAGATCGGCGTGCGAATCCTGCCGCGCGCCCCAAGCGTGATCGATCCGACCGGAATAACTGGGGAGATAGCCACCGCCGTGTACGGCCATCAATTTGAGTTTAGGGAAACGCGCCAGCGTTCCCGAGAAGATCAGATTGTGAAGCGCAAGCGTGGTGTCCAGCGGGTTTCCGAGAACATTGTTGAAATAATAGTGGGTCAGCCGTTCGCCATGGGTGAAGCCGTTTGGGTGCATCATGATGAATGCCCCGAGCTGCTCGGCTTTGGCAAAAAAAGACCGGAATTTCGGATCGGAAAGTTCCTGGCCGTCTACATTGGTCAATATCTCCACGCCCTTCAATTTCAAACGGTTCATGATGTAGTCGAGCTCACCGATTGCAACTTCCGGCTCCTGCAATGTGACGACACCAAGCCCGACGAACCGGTCTGGCATGCGTGAACAGTATTGCGCCACGCCGTCATTGGCGAGGCGATGGGCGGTTTCGGCGATTTTGGAATCGACGGTGTAATAACATTGGCCCGGGGCAGGAGCCACGACCTGGATGTCGATGCCCATCCTGTCGAGATCGGACAGGCGGCGGTCGATCGCCGTCATTACTTCGCGAACATCGTGTTCCTGTTGTGCGTTGATTTCCTTGGTTGCAGCATCGGCAAAATACGCCAGCGGAATGCGACTCACATCAACATGCGGCTGCGCGTGCGCCGCGGCCTCGGGGACGACGATATGGGCGTGAATATCGATCGTTGGCGACGACGGTCGTCGCGCGCGGCCGTCCGCGTCATGGATGCGTGCGGCGGTGCGGCCGTAGCGGTTCTTGCTGTCGATCATCGGCGCGGCCCTGTTGTTGAGCTAGTCAATTGGAACATGTTAGTGACCTATTGTCTTGGCGGGAGTTGCGGCCAGCGGGTTGAGACTGTGGTGGCGTCAGCATCGCCGAGGCCAGCGGCTTCCGCTTCCTCGAAGCACGCTAGCGCACTCGCCGCGACCGGAAGCTGTGCTTGGACCGAGTCTGCGAATTGAAGCGCGGTCGCCAGATCCTTTTTCGCGGCACTGAGACTGAAAGCGGTTTCTCCGCGCGGTTGCCCATCCAATACCCTGGCGATTACGGCGCCGCGTCCTTTCATGGCTGTCGGTGTGCCCGCGGTATCCGACAGGATATCAATCAGACGATCGGCGGGAAGACCAAGTGGTTTGCAGATCGTCAAGGCTTCGCCGAGCGCTTGCCAGTAAACCAGTAAGGGTAAATTGACCGCGAGTTTGACCGTCGCGCCCGCGCCAAGCCGCCCCACATGTTCGATGCGGCGGCACAATTGTTGCAAGATCGGCATTGCTCGCTCGACATCGGCCTTCTCGCCCGCGACAAGACCGAACAGCTTGCCTTCCTTCGCGGGGCCAATGCTTCCACCCACCGGACATTCGACAAACGCAGCGCCTTGCCGCGTCACCGCCGTGCCGACGCTTTGCATCGTATCGGGGCGTACCGTGCTCATGTCGATCACGAGTTTGCCGACGAGATTGGATTTCAGAACCCCATTCGGTCCACGGTAAACAGCCTCGCTTGCTACGTCATCCAGAAGCATCACGATCACGGCTTCACAGCCGTCGACAAGCTCTGTCGGGCTGGCGAACAGTTTTGCGCCTGCGGCGGTCAGCGGGCTTGTCTTCGCTGAATTGCGGTTCCACACCCCGACTTCATGCCCAACCGACATCAGCCGTTGTGCGATCGATGCTCCCATTCTTCCAGTTCCGCATACGCCAACTTTCATCTTTTGACCTCGCTTCAAGGATTGGTTAGTTCGCCTAGTGCGCGCGAAAGACGCCGAGATGTTGCATGATCAGATCTTCGTTGCGTAGAAGCTCGCTTACTTCTCCGGCAAATACGCAGCGCCCGGTATTGAGGATGACTGCGCTATCCGCGACATCGAGCGCGAGTTGGCGGTTTTGTTCGACGAGCACGATCGATTGTCCCTCTTTTTTTAGGCGTTTGATGGTGCGCCCGACCTCGGCCACGATCAGCGGCGCGAGTCCTTCGGACGGTTCATCCAGCAGCAGCACCCGCGGATTGCCCATCAGCGCGCGTCCGATCGCGAGCATTTGCTGTTCGCCGCCGGAGAGCGTGCCGGCAAATTGAATATTGCGCTCGGAGAGCCTTGGAAACATGTCGTAGATCCGATCGACATTCCACGGATTGACGGCTGCGCCGCCACGCTGTGCCACCACGAGATTTTCTCGAACCGTGAGCGAGGGAAAGATGCGGCGTCCTTGCGGAACGAGACCGATCCCGAGCTGCGAGATGCGCTCTGGGCTCATTCCTTCAATTGGTTCGCCAAACAATCGGATCTCACCATCCCTTGGTTTGAGAAAGCCGATGATGGTCGAGATGCAGGTGGTTTTCCCCGCTCCATTGCGCCCCAATAACGCAAGCACTGCCCCCTGGCGCAAGGAAAAACTCACGCCATGCAAGATGTGGCTGTCGGCGTAAAAAGTGTGCACATTCGCCAGATGAAGCGCTTCAGGTGCCAAGATAGACCTCACGCGTTCGTTCGTCTGCGATCACGGCATCGCGCTCGCCGTCGACAATCACGCGGCCGTAGTTGAGCAATGTTACCGTCTCCGCAAGGTCAAGGGCAGTGTCCATATCGTGCTCGATCATGATCACTGTGGTTTGGCGCGGAATCGATGCGATCAGGGATTTCACCGTGGCTCGTTCAGTGTTCGACAGGCCGGCCAACGGCTCATCCAGCAACAGGACGCGCGGCTGCTGCGCGAGCGCCATGGCGAGCTCGACGCGTCGTCTTTCTCCGTAGGCTATGTCGGAAATCGCATGCGTGGCGAGCTGCAACAGTCCGACCGCATCGAGTGTGCGGCGCGCCTCTGCGGACATGTTGCCGTAGAATGACAGCGGCCGCCACATCTGCCAGCGGGCGCGTCGCAAGCCCAGCAAGCCAAGCGTGACATTATGCTCGAGCGTGTCGCCGGTAAACAAGGTGATGATCTGATAGGTGCGCGACAATCCGAAATGCGCCCGCTTGTAGGGCGGCAAATGAGTAATGTCTGACCCGAACAGCCTGATTGACCCTGAATTTGGACGCAAGTCGCCGCTGATCTGATTGAACAGCGTCGTCTTGCCGGCGCCGTTTGGGCCAATGATCAGGCGACGCTCGCCGGGCCGGATGCTGAGCGAAACGTTTTGCGTGACCGCGAGGCCGCCGAACGCCTTCTTTAAGTTGACGACCTCAAGTGCGTAGCTGAACGTCGAGGCAGTCATCGTACACCCCCGCGCAATCGGGTGGTGAGCCTGCTTACGCCGGGAACGATGCCGGTCGGCATTACTAACACAATGAAAAGAAACACCAAACCCAGCAACATATTCCAGCGTTCGAGGTAGGCAGAGACGTAGTTCTTCAGGAGTAGCACCAGTGCCGCGCCGACGGCCGGGCCGCCGAGCGTCCCGGAGCCGCCTGCAATGACACCGAGCAAGGCTTCGGCCGAACTTGTGGTCGATAACGAAGTCGGGTGGATATATTTGTGATAGTAGACATAGAGCAGGCCGGCTACACCGCCCCAGAAACCCGCATAGACGAAGGTGATCCATCGGATCAGCCAAGGATTGAAGCCGAGCGCCGCCATTCGCCGCGGTTGATCCCGCACTCCTTTTAGCGACGATCCGAATGCCGATGAGACAAAGATCGCCATCATCACCAAGGCAAACGTCGCGACTATTAGCGCGAACCAGTAAAATGATATCGGGCTATCGAGCGAAATTCCGAACGGCGCCGGCCGCGTCAGTCCGGCGACACCGTTGTCGCCGTTGGTCACGTTGGACATGCGATAGGCGAGGCCCCACAATACCTGCGACAACGCAAGCGTGATCATTAGGAACCCGAGCCCGCTAGCGCGAAGCGCGATGACGCCGAAGAATGCGGCCATCGCGGTGGTACCGGCGATCGAGAGGAGGGCTGCCGCGCCATGTCCGAAACCATAACGGCTCGTCAGCAGCGCGGAGATGTAGGCGCCAACCCCGAGATAGGAAGCATGACCCAGTGACGTCATTCCGCCAAAACCCACCAGCAGGTTCAGGCTAAGCGCGAAGATCGCCGCGATCAGGATCTGGCTCGCGAGGTTGATGTAAAAATCGCCCGCGAACAGGGGCGGCAGCAGCAGCGATCCGGCAAGCAGGGCCGCGCCGATCCACTTCATGTGCCGACACGTCCGAACAGGCCCTGTGGCCGAAACGCAATAACGAAAATCATCGGCAGGAAGAGGATGATGTAGGCTAGTTCCGGAAACAGCGCCGTGCCAAATGTGTAGATGATCCCGATAATGAAGCTGCCGATGAAGGCGCCGAGCAAGCTGCCAATTCCTCCCAGGATGACGACGATCAGTGCGAGTGGCAGCATGTCGGCATCGAGTCCGGGATAGGCCGACAAAATCGGCCCGCCGAGTACGCCGCCGGCGCCGGCGATCCCAGCACCGAGACAAAACACCAGTGTGAATAAGTTGGAGACGGGGATGCCGACTGCACGCGCCATCTGGCGGTCGTCGACACCGGCGCGGATCATCGCTCCCAGTCGTGTCCGCTCGATCAGAAAATACAACAAGGTCGCGGTGGCGATGGCGCATCCGACCAAGACCAGCCGATAGGTCGGAAACACGAAGCCGAAGACGCGCGTCGGGGATTGCAGGTTTGGCGGCGTCGGCACCGGTATCGAATCGCCGCCCCAGAACATCAGGCATGCGTCCGAAATGATGAAGGACATCCCGAGCGTCACCAAAACCTGACCCAGCGGATTGGCCTTCAGCCGGGTCAGTACCAGACGTTCGAAGAGGCCGCCGACCGCCGCCACCGCGATTCCCGCGCCGAGCGCCGTCACCCAGATATTGAGGTCGTCGTACGTGCGCATCGCGGTTGCCGCGAAATACGTTCCCAACATGAAGAACGCGCCGTGCGTCAGGTTTGCCAGTCGCATCAGTCCGAAAATGAGCGAGAAGCCCGACGACAGCAGGAACAGCAGCCCGCCAAGCGACAGGCTGTTGAGACCCTGAATGATCCAAAACTGCATCGTCGGCCGATCTTGTTGTCGTTTGTTCGGGACCGGCGCCACGCACCGGAGGCGAATTTACTGCTCCAGGTTTTTCGCCGGCGGATAGTCGCGCGAATAGACCGGGTTTTTCAGGAATGCCGCCTTGTCATAGGTCCAGAACTGGGTGACATCGGGATAGGTCTTGATGACGGAATTGACCAGCCTGCCATCGCTCTTGGTCACCTTGCGGATGTATACGTTGCCGATTGCATTGCCGGACCCATCGAACTTGATGACGCCGCGCACGGTGTCAGCGTTGCTGCCGCGGATTGCCGCCATTAGCGCTTTCTTGTCTTCAACATTCGCCTGGATGGATTTGAGTGCGACTTCGAGAACTTCTCCGGAAACGTAGGTACTTCCGGCGTAATAGCCGGGATCGTATTTGAATTGCTTGCGGAAAGCCGGCGCAAAGGCCTTGTTGAGCGGGTTGTCCAGTTCGGCGGAATACCAGCTCGTGGTCAAGATGCCCAGCGCCTCATCGCCCATGTTACGAAGGACGGATTCATCGAGCGCTGTCATACCGCCGATGACTGCCATCTTGTCCTTCAGCCCATATTCAATGAACTGCCGCAGGAACCGGAATCCGTTAGAGCCGGCCGTACCCAGGAAAATCGCGTCCCCGGCCTTTACCTGCGCGACATAGCTGCCGTAGTCGGGTGTCGCCAACGGCGTGAATATCTTCTGAATGATCTTGCCGCCGCTATCCTCGAATGAGCGCTGAAAACCGGCGCACATTTCGTGCCCATAGGCAAAGTCGTCGGCGATAGTGACGATCCTCTTGTACTTCAATTCTTTGGCGGCATAGTCAGCGAGCGGATAGGCGCACTGTGCCGATGTCGAGGTCAGGCGAACAAACCACGGGCTCGGGTGCCGCTGCGTCATGTCCTCTGCCGCGGCGACGCCAAGCGTCGGCATCTCCTTTTCCGTGAGATAGTCAGCGATGGCCAGTGCTTCGAAAGCCGCGAGCGGTCCAATGATGCAATGCACATTGTTCTTTTCGACCAACTCCTGCGCCTTGGTCCGTGCGGTTGCGGGGACGCCGGCGGTATCGGCGACGATCAGTTCGACCTTACGCCCGGCGAGCGTGTTCTCGCGCTCCCTGAGAAACATTGTCAGCGCAAGGTCCATATCGATGCCGCCAGACGCCAGCGGCCCGGTCTTGGCCGCGAGTAGGCCAATGCGAATAGGTTCGCTAGGTTGCGCAGAGAGGAAATGAGGGGCCGCTAAGCTGGTGATACCCGCGCCGGCAACGCTACCGACAAATTGTCGTCGCGACATCGTCATTGGATCCTCCCCAAAACGCTACATCTGAAGATCGGCTCTATGTCTTGTTGATTAAGTGATTTATTGAACGGAAGTCATAAATGATCAAGTGATAACCAACTGCCGGGGCGGCATGGCCGGACGCGGCACGGCTGCGCTTGCTTTCCGGCTTTGATGCAGTGCGGCATTTGGAATGCATTTTGACTCCCGGATGGAATTCCGGGGTATTAGGCGCCGGACTTAGGCGGCCTGATGATGGTCTTTTTCAATACTTCGAAAACTGACGCAGTGTCCTGGTCGCCCAACCCCATCGCAATCGCCTCGCTGTAGACCGGCTGCGTCAGCGTAAACAGAGGAGTTTCGCACCCAACATCGTCGGCGAACTCGGCGATGATGGCCATATCCTTTTTCCAGGTCGAGACCTTCATGGTTGCGGGCTCATAGACGCCCTCCGCCATCATTGGTGCGCGCATCTGAAACATTCGTGACCCGCCGGCCCCGGGGCCGACCATGTCGACCACCATTTTCGGATCGAGGCCGGCGCGCTGGCCCAGGATCATCGCTTCCGCCGCGGCGACATTGTTGATTGCGACCAGATGATTGGCGATGAATTTCATCCGACTGCCATTGCCGAACTTGCCGAGATCGGCGCTTTGCTTGGCGAAGTCAGAGAAGAGGCCGATGCATTGTGCGATCGCCTTGCCGTCACCGCTGGCATAGACGACGAGATCGCGGTCTTTTGCCTGCGCACCGGTTCCGCTGAGTGGGCAATCCAGGGCGATATGGCCCGCTTTGGCCAAGGTTGCCTCGAAACGAAGCTTGTCGGCGAGGCTCAGCGTGCTGAGTTCCACCACCATCCGCCGAGATTGCGCGGAGTCTACGATCTCCAACGCGACCTGATCGACGGCCGCAGGGCTCGGAAGGCTGGTCATCACAATAGGCGCGTCGCGCGCGACCTGACCGGCATTCGCGGCGATGATGACATTGGCCTGTGCAAGCTCATTTCGCCGCGTCCCGTCGATATCGAAACCGATAACGTGCCAGCCGCGATCGACAAGGTTGCGGGCAATCGCACCTCCCATGATGCCAAGTCCAACGATTCCAACAGTCTTGTCCATGCCGGTTTGTTTCCTGCCTGTCGAAATAGATTGACGCGCATTGCCAGCCGCGCCTTAATTAGTAATCAGGCGATAAACAATCGCTAAGTAACTTTGACCGGTCAAGCGGGTTCAAGTTCGCCGAACAAGACGGTGAGGTATTATCCTCTGCCTCGATCGGTTGAATTCGCTCTGGACGAAATAGCAGGGAAGGCTGAAATGGCGGGTGTTGGTCGAAAGCCAAACACAGAGCAACCCGCGGGGCCGGAGCCAGGCGAGCACGCCTATATGACTATGGTCGCTCGGGCCAAGGCGCTAATTCCGCAACTGCGCGATCGCGCGGCGAACACCGAGGAGCTGCGGCGCTTGCCCCCGGAAACCGAGCGCGATCTGCACGACGCCGGTCTATTCAGGATCGTGCAGCCGAAGCGGGTAGGCGGCTCCGAACTCGATTACGTTTCACTGGTCGACTGTGCCGACATGCTGGGACGTGCCGATGCGTCGGTGGCGTGGAATTTTGCCAATCTGGCAAGTCACCATTGGATGCTGGGCATGTTCGATCCGCGCGCTCAGGATGAGGTCTGGGGTACGAATGTTGATACGCTGATCGCGTCCTCTTTCATTTTTCCCGCAGGCCGCGCGAGAAAAGTCGAGGGCGGCTACCGGCTGCGCGGCAACTGGCCGTTCTCGTCGGGGGTTGCTTCCTGCGAATGGAATATGCTTGCCAGCGTTGTGTCGTCCGATGATGAAGCTGATGGGATCGAATACCGGATTTTTCTGGTGCATAGGAACGATTACAATATCGTTGATACCTGGAATGCAGCGGGATTGCGGGGCACCGGCTCGAACGATGTCGAAGTCAAAGATGCTTTTGTCGCCGAGCCGATGACGGTCGCGGTGAGCAATCTCGCCGGCGGCCCGACGCCGGGCAGTGCGGTCAATCCGAATCCGCTTTACACGTTACCGGTATTCTCGCTGTTTCCCTACGTACTCTCGGGCGTCGCGCTGGGGAACGCGCAGGCCTGTCTCGATGACTATGTCGATATCGCCCGACATCGCGCGTCGACCTACAGTCGCACCAAGCTGGGCGACATGCAGAGTACGCAGATCAAAATCGCCGAGGCGTCGGCTAAGATTGATGCCGCACGATTGATCATGCGTTCGGCGTGTATTGAGGCGATGGCGGACGCGAGACGGGGACATATTCCGGACATCGCCGCCAAGACCAAATCGCGCCGCGATGGAGCTTTTTCCGTGAATCTATGCACCGACGCGGTATCCATGTTGTTTGCGGCGAGCGGCGCGCGAGGTTTGTTCACGACCGGCGTGCTGCAGCGGCAGTTCCGCGATGCCCATGCGATCAACTCGCACATCGCGTTCAATTTCGACGCGGCCGGCACCAATTACGGTCGGGTAGCGCTTGGTCTGCCATCCGAAAATCTGACGCTTTGAGGCTGGTGGATGACTGACGCGCCCAACCATCCGACCACTCCGGACACAGCTAACGAATTGGCCAGTGGCCATTCGCCGATCGATCCGCGGGACTTCCGCAATGCGCTCGGCACTTACGCAACAGGCGTGACCATCATCACCGCGGCCGGCACTGACGGAAAGCCCTATGGCATCACCTGCAATTCCTTTGCCTCGGTGTCGCTCAATCCTCCACTCGTGCTCTGGAGCCTGGTGCTTTATTCTTCGAGCCTGAGCGTTTTCCAGAACGCCACCCACTTCGCCGTCAATGTACTCGGGGTATCGCAGCAGGCACTTGCGAACAAATTTGCCAAATCCTCGGATGACAAATTCGCCGGTGTCAACTGGAGGCCGGGCCTCGGCAACGCTCCGATCCTCGCCGACAGCGTCGCGAATTTTCAATGCCGGGCCGCCAATCGATATTATGGTGGCGACCACGTGATTTTCCTCGGCGTGGTGGAGGCCTATTCCTATGGCAGGAAGGAACCGCTTTTGTTCGCGCGCGGCGGCTACGGCCGGTTCGTTGCGGACAGCGGGTCGGCGGCCGACAAATCATGAGAACGAAGGCACCGCGCAGGCGCACCCGCGCCAAGCAGAAGCGGCTCTCTCCGGACGATCGGCGCAAGGAGTTCGTCGTCAAAGCGACCGAATTCTTTTCGGAAGAGGGCTTTGGCGGCGGTACACGGGATCTGGCGCGTCGCCTGGGCGTAACCCAGCCGCTGTTGTATCGCTATTTCCCAAGCAAAGATGACCTGATCAAGGAGGTGTATCGCACGGTTTATCTCGAGCCGCTCGATACCGGTTGGGAGAAGTTGCTGACTGACCGCTCGCGGCCGATCCGCGACCGCCTGCAGGAGTTTTATAATGCCTATACGAATGTGATCTTTGACCGGAAATGGCTGCGTATCTATCTCTACTCCGGTCTGAAAGGGCTCGATATCAACCGCTGGTATGTTGACATGGTGAGGGACAAGATTCTGTCCCGCATCATCAGGGAATGCCGCCACGAGGCAGGGTTCCCAGTGCAGAGCAGGCCGAGCGCAGCCGAGCTTGAGCTTGCGTGGGTATTTCACGGCGGAATCTTCTATTATGGAGTTCGCAAATTTATTTACGGGTCTCCCGCGCTAGAGGACAAGGAGCAGATGATCAGCGACGCGCTGGATGCTTTTCTGACTGGTTACGCACGTGTTTTTGGGGCTGCGAGTGAACTGCGACTAACTCCAATGAAGGTCGTTGGATAGCGGTTATTTCTTCGTCATTTCGCCACGGTACCAATCGCCGATTTCGCTCGCGGTCATCAACGCAACACCGTCATGACCGATGACGTAGTCGAGCAAGGCTTCCAGGTATTTGATGCGATGTGGAACGCCCGTGATGTAGGGATGAATGGAGATTGCCATGATCCGCGCATTGCTTGCGCCTTCCAGGTACAGTCGGTCGAATTGATCGGTGCAGCGTTTCAGGAATTGCTCTGAAGGAAGGTGCTGCAAAGCATGGATGACGATGTCGTTGGTCTCAACGGAATAGGGTATCGTCGTGATGGTGCCGTGAGCCGTTGCGATATCCTGCGGAAGATCGTCGATCACCCAGTCCGCCACATATTCGATGCCACTGAGACGCAGCAGGTCCAGCGTATCCTCGGTTTCCGTCAGACCGGGGCTTTCCCATGACCTCGGCGCCTTCTTGGTGAACTTGGCGATCGTATCGACCGCCCGTTGGATCGCGTCGGCCTGATTGTTGAGCTTGTGCATCGGGCTCTGAACAAACCCGTGGCCCATGAACTCGAAACCGGCATCAAGCGCGGCTGCAGCGACGCGCGGATAGGCGTTGCAGACGTTGGCGTTGAGTGCCAGCGTCACCGGCATGGCGCGATCCGTCAGTGCCTTGAACTGACGCCAGAATCCGGCGCGCATACCGTATTCGTGCCAGGACCAGTTGGGGACATCCGGCAGCAAGGGTTGTCCCATCGGCGGGCTTAGCACGGTTCGCGGCATCGCGTTCTCGATCCGCCACTCCTCGACATTCAGGATAACCCATACGGCGAGCTTGTTGCCGTCAGGTAGCCTGAGTTTGGGCCGGTCGATTTGAGCCTGATAAGGAATGCGATCGCTAAGAGCCACAACAGGCCTTTATTGATTTCTGACTGGGGACTATTCCGCGGCGTTGGACCGGTTCGCGGTGCCGGCGTTGACCCGCGGCATGACCTTTTCGGCCATCAGGATCATGGATTGTCGACCGAGCTCGCGGTCCATCCAGTCCTTGCCGGCGTACAGCAACGTGCCGAACTTGCCGACTTCATTCTGGAAAGCCAATAACTGATCGGCGACGCTATCCGGCGTTCCGTAGATGATGAGCTTGTCGCAGATCATTTCCAGCGTCACCTCGTCGTCGGGCTGGTCACGACGGGTCTTGAACAGTTCGATGCGGCCGCTCATCTTGAGCTTGGTGAAAAGCGAACGATAGTAATAAACGTAGGGGCCGTTTGGATCGGTGGCGTAGGCCTTCGCCGTTTGGGCGTCCTTGGCAACGAACACGCTCTTGGCCACACGCCAGTTCGCGGGGTCGGCGGCACGACCGGCGCGTTCGCAGCCCTCGACATATTTCGGCCAGTGGGTCTTGACCCAGGCGGGCATCAGGAAGTTGGCGGAGATCGGGTCCCAGCCACGTGCGGCAGCTTCCGTGACACCCTTCGAAAAGGGGGCGACGGCGGTGACGACAATCGGTGGATGTGGCTGTTGCAGCGGGCGCGCGATGAACCCCTGTCCGATATCCAAGATTGAAGTCTTTTCGGTCGAAATATTCCAATATTTTCCGTGAAAATTGTACGGCGGCTGGCCGGCCCAGATATCCAAGACCCTATTGATGGCCTCAAGAAACATCGCGTTGCGATCGGCGTCCAGATTTCCGAACAGTTCCGCATCCGACAGGAGCCCGCCGGGGCTGATGCCGAAGATTAAACGCCCCTCGAGCATGTGATCGAGCATCGCCACACTGGCCGCGACGGCGGCAGGATGGGTGTTTGGCATATTGATCGTGCCGGTGCCGAGTTTGATCCGCTTGGTGGCCGCCGCAATCCACGCCAGAAATGCGATGCAAGAGGTGATGTTCTCGGCTCTGTCAGTCACGTGCTCGCCGACATAGGCCTCCGTAAGCCCCAATTCGTCGGCCAGCAGAAAGGCTTCGCGGTCTTCTTTCAACGACCGCCGCCAATCCTTCTCGAGGGGATGGATAGGCATCGTGAAGAAACCCAGATTCATCGCCGCGCTCCCTGAGCGTCCTTTCTAAATCAGAACAGACCGCGTTAGTGCGCGCATGACAAGCCCTAAAGTCGAAGGTCCCGAAATAATCGTTCGATAAACAAACTTGACCTTTGGTGGTGACCACCTTCTAATCCCTAAAAAATAGGTCGAAATTCGGCTGGGGAAGGTGACGCCGATGAAAGCCTCGGCTTTCGCTTATGCCCGCGCAACCAGCATCGGCAATGCGTTGGGGCTGCTCGCCGCTCATGGTGACAAGGCAAAGGTGCTCTCAGGCGGCCAAAGTCTGATGCCCGCCATGAATTTGCGTTTGATTTCACCCGAGCTGATCGTCGACATCGGCGGCATCGGCGAATTGCGTGGAATTGCGCTGAAAGGCGAGGTCCTTTCTGTCGGTGCGCTGACACGCCACGCCGACCTGCTGAAATCGCCGGAAATCGCGGCGCATTCGCCCTTGCTGACGAAGGCGGTTGCACATGTCGCGCATCCCGCGATCCGCAACAGGGGAACGATTGGCGGCAGCCTGGCTCACGCTGATCCTGCATCGGAACTACCAGCCTGCATGCTCGCGCTCGGCGCGATCATTATCGTACGCGGCCAGGCAGGCGAGCGGCGAATTCCGGCCAAAGATTTCTTCAGGGGCATCTACGAGACCGCGCTATCGGCGGAAGAACTGCTGGTCGCCATCGAGCTGCCGGTGACGCGGAAAAATGCCGCCTATTTCTTCGACGAATTCGCGCGCCGTCACGGCGACTACGCGATCGCTGGTCTTGCGGCGGACGCGGTCGTCAAAGATGGCGCCTTCACCAACCTTCATTTGGCGTTCTTTGCTGTCGGCGACCGGCCGGTACTGTCCAGTGCCGCATGCAGGCTGATCGACGCTGTTATCACGCCTGCGCTGATGGCTGACGCATCAGCGGCGCTCGACGAAGAGCTTGAACCCCACGACGATCAGCAAGCTACAGCTTCCATGCGACGGCATCTGGCCAAGGTGCTGCTTGTGCGGTGCGTGTCCACGCTTCTTGGCCGGGCCGACCTTGATGCGAGGGTTGCATGACGGCGCCGATGCCCATTTCGCTCCAGGTCAACGGCGAGCGCGTCGATACCCACGTTTTGCCCCGACTGAATCTCGCGGACTTCCTGCGTGAGCATCTGCATTTGACCGGAACGCATGTCGGCTGTGAACATGGGGTGTGCGGCGCCTGTACCGTGCGCGTGAACAACGAGATCGTTCGCGCCTGCCTGATGCTGGCGGTGCAGACACACGGTGCGTCCGTCCAGACCATCGAGGGCTTGTCCGATAGCGGCGAAGTGGCCGACCTGCAGGCCGCGTTCCGTGATCGCAACGCGCTGCAATGCGGCTATTGCACGCCGGGAATGCTGATGGCTGCGCAGGATTTTCTGCTGCAACAAGCCGAGCCGGACCGCGAGCAGATACGTGAGCATCTCTCCGGCAATTACTGCCGTTGTACGGGTTATCAGGCCATTGTTGACGCGGTCGAGACCACGGCCCGCTCGCGCAAGGCGCACAAGTGATGACGACGAGACCGGCTCATCGCGATATACTCTCGGTGCTGGACCGGCCGAACTCTTATATCGGCAAAACTGTGCCGCGGCCGAATCTCGATCGATTGCTGCAGGGGCGCGGGCTCTATGTCAGCGACATCGAACTACCGCGCATGGCGCATGTGGTGTTCCTGCGCTCGCCGCATGCACACGCCATGATCATGGCAATTGATGGCGGTGCGGCGAAGCGCTTGCCGGGCGTTATCGCCGTTGTGACGGGCAAGGAGCTTGCCGCCGTCATCACGCCGTGGGTTGGTGTGCTCTCGCATCTGAAAGGCCTGAAATCGGCGCCGCAAAGCGCGATCGCCATCGACCGCGTCTGCTGGCAGGGCGAGGCTGTCGCGGCGGTGGTCGCGACCAGTCGCGCCGCGGCGGAGGATGCAGCGGAACACGTCACGGTGGAATACCGGGAACTGGAGGCGGTGACGGACATGCGCACCGCGCTCGATCCGAAGACCCCGGTCATTCATTCCGCGCTCGGCGACAATCTTGCTTTTGAGCGCACTCATGATGCGGGCCAGGTCGATCGGGCCTTTGCTCAGTCCGACACGGTAGTGGAAGCGGAATTCGTCTTTGGCCGGCATACCGGCGTGACGCTGGAACCGAGGGCGGTCGTTGCGGACTGGAATGCCGCGGAAGCGCGGCTTACGATCTATCAAGGCACGCAGGCGCCGCATATGGTGCAGAACATCGCGGCGCTGCATCTCGGGCTTCAGGAGCAGCAGGTGCGCGTGGTCTGCAAGGATGTCGGCGGCTCCTTCGGCATCAAGGTCCATATCTATGCCGACGAGATGGCAACCTATGCGCTGTCGAAGCTGCTGCGGCGGCCGGTCAAGTTTGTGGCCGACCGGATCGAGAGTTTTAACACCGATATTCATGCCCGCGATCATCGCTGCATGGGAAGAATCGGTGTCGAGCGCGACGGGACCATCACAGCGTTTGAGATCGACGATCTCACCGGAATCGGACCCTACTCGATGTATCCGCGCACCAGCGCGATCGAAGCAAACCAGGTCGTCAACCTCGTTGGCAGCCCTTATGTGACGAAGAATTATCGCGCGCGGGCCCGCGTCGTATTCCAGAACAAGAACCTCATGTGCCAGTACCGCGCCGTTGGTCATCCGATCGCATGTTCGGTGACGGAGGGCCTAGTCGATCTCGTGGCCATGAAGATCGGGGTGGACCCGGTCGAGATTCGCCGGCGCAATCTGATTGCCGACGATGCCTATCCCTGTGCTTCGCCTTCGGGGTTGCGATTTGAGAAATTGTCGCACCATGCCTCGCTCGACAAGCTGTTGGGCATGATGGACTATCAACTGTTGCGCGCGGAGCAGGCCGAATTGCGCAAGAAGAATATCCACCGGGGGATCGGCATCGCCAGTTTCGTCGAGGTCACCAATCCTAGTGCGGCGTTTTACGGTGTGGGCGGCGCCAGGATCTCGTCACAGGACGGCGTTGCAGTCCGATTGGATGCGCAGGGGTCAGTGATCTGCCAAACCAGCATCACGGAGCAGGGGCAGGGATCAGAATCACTTACGGCCCAAATCGTCGGCAGCGTGCTCGGCGTTTCAATGGAACGCGTTCGCGTCATTCTTGGCGACACCGACAACACGCCCTATGGCGGCGGCACCTGGGCCTCGCGTGGCGCGGGTATCGGCGGCGAGGCGGCGCTTCAAGCTGCCAAGTCGCTGCGCAAGAACATCCTCGATGTTGCGGCTGCGATCTTGCAATCCACTGCGGCCGAACTCGACATCGTCAGTAATAGCGTCGTGGACGCCGATGACGGGACGCCGCGCATCGAACTGAAAGAGCTTGCCAGGGTTGTTTATTTCCGTCCCGACACGCTGCCGCCGGGCATCCAACCCGAATTGATGGCGACGCGCCACTTCGTACCGCGAGAATATCCATTCGCCTTCACCAACGGCGTCCAGGCCTCGTGGCTCGAGGTTGACGCCGAGACCGGCTTCATCAAGCTGTTGAGACATTGGGTCGTTGAAGATTGCGGCACCATCATCAATCCGCAACTGGTCGACGAGCAGATCAGGGGTGGCGTAGTGCAGGGGTTGGGCGCGGCGCTGTTCGAAAAATGCATCTACGATGAGCGCGGCCAGCTCACCAATGCCAACATGGCCGATTATCTGGTCCCGATGGCCGCCGAGATGCCGGATATAGATGTCGGCCACGTAGTGTCACCGACGGCAGAAAGCGAATTGGGTGCAAAGGGCGCAGGCGAGGCTGGCACGGCAGGAGCGGCCGCGGCGGTCGCCAATGCGGTCAACGACGCGCTCAGGCCGTTCGGTGCCATAGTTACAGAGATTCCGCTAACGCCGCAGGTTATCCTGACGGCGCTGGCACGAATCTGATCGCCAAACCCGACCTGATCATGCTCGAGGAGCCCTCCGAAGGGATCATTCATGGCTGACAACAACATCAAGGAGCGCTATTGCCCGGGGTGAGCAAGCCCCGGGGCAGAGCCAAGTCGATTTTCTGGAGTGATAAAACGAGCCCGCCCACATTTTGTGGGCGGGCTCTTTTTATTTTCTATTCCGCCGCGCTGGCAATTGCGCTCGCCTGCTCATTGGTAACCACGACCTTGATCGCGTCTTCGACCCGTTCGCGGGCGTAACGCAGCGCGGTGGGCAGGTCGGCGAACGGGAATGTGTGGGTGTGAATCCTGGTCGCATCGAAGCGTTTTTCCGCCATCAGTTCCATGGCGCGGTGGGTGGCGCTGCGACCCTCACCGCGAATGCCATAGACATAGATGTTGTTTCTTATGAGGTGCGCGATATCGGTCGTCACCGGGTCGTGCGGAAACGCTGCGAGGCAGATTTTCCCGCCTCGATTGGTCATGTGGATGGCTTGGTTGATGGTTGCTTCCGTGCCGGCGCATTCGATCACATAATCCGCGCCGATCCCGCCGGTGAGCTGCCTTACGATGCCGACCGCATCCTCATCGTTGATATTGACCACGCGATCCGCACCTAATTCCTGGCCGATCGCAAGGCGCTTGTTGCGCGTTCCCGTCAAGATCACCGGGCTTGCGCCGAGCGCCTTGGCAACGGCAACCGCGAGCAACCCGATCGGGCCCGGGCCGATCACGACCACGCTTTCGCCGGCAACCAGCCCACCGAGCTCGGTCAGACCGTACATCGAGGTTCCCGCGGTAACGACCAGGGTTGCTTCCGGGTCGCTCATAGTATCCGGCACGCGCACCAGCGTATTGATGTGATTGACCGCGTATTCGGCAAATCCGCCGTCGGTGGTAAAGCCGTTGGCGCGATGACCCTTCTCTGGTTTTCCATAGTTCAGGCACGCGGTGTACATGCCTTGGCGACACCGCTTGCACTGGCCGCAACCGGCATGGATTTCCACGGTCACCCGCTCGCCGATTGCGAACTCGTCGACATCCGGCCCGAGCGCTGCGATCGCGCCCATATATTCGTGCCCCGGCGTAAAGTTCTTGTTGAAGGGCAGGCCGCCCTGGATGTGGGCCGGCGACCCTGCATGGATGATTTCAAGATCGGTCGCGCAGATCGCTACAGCGTCGATGCGAACCAGCACCTCGGCGCGTCCCGGAACCGGCGTTGGCTTGTCGCGCAGGAACAGTTCATCGGGGCCGCCAAGCACCCAGGCTCGCATTTGCTCGGGAATGGGCAATTCGGGAGATATTTTGACACGGGCGGGGTTGTACATTGCAGCGCAACCTGAGTTCTAGGAGTTCGATGCCAAAGACATTTGTAGCCGTCCTCGACGCCGCCGCAATCGGTTTCTTGACCCTTGCGACGGCGTAAGCTCAATCGGGTCGAGTTCAGATCGCTGCTTAACGGACGTGTGAAGCCGATAATTTGTAAATCTCGAGCGCATCGGCATCCTCACCGCGTAACGATTTGGCTAGCCTGAACAATTGTCCTGCCAGCGTCGCCATCGGAACCGGGCTCGAAGTGCTGCGTGCAACGTCGGCCACGGTGTCCAGATCCTTCAGCATCGTCGAGATGCGTCCGAGCGGCGGCGAATGAATGCCTTGCACCATGCGCGGCACGAACAATTGCAGCGGAATGGAATCGGCAAAGCCGCCCGTCAGCGCCTCCGGCAGCCGTCCCGCATCGATCCCGGCGTTTATTGCAAGCCGCGTCGCTTCCGCGAGCACCGCCATGGCGCATCCGACGATCACCTGATTGCAGAGTTTCGTGGTCTGGCCCGCGCCGATCGGACCCATATGGGTAAGCCGTCGCGCCATCGCGAGAACATAGGGCCTCACCCTCTCGATGTCAGCGCCATCGCCTCCGGCCATGACCGCGAGCGTGCCTTCCTCGGCGCCCTTGGTGCCGCCGGACACCGGGGCGTCGACCCATCCCATCCCGTTGGCTGCCTTCAGTCGAGCAGCGATATCGCGTGCAGCATCCGGGTGGATTGAGGAAAAATCGACAACCAGCTTTCCGGCGCCGGATACCGCGGCAAGGCCGTCGCCGCCGAACACCACCTCTTCTACGGCTGCGGCATCGGTGACGCACACGAAAAGCACCGTGGCGCTGTCGGCCACTTCGCGCGGATGGGCCTTAAGCTTTGCGCCGGCCTCGACCAGACTGGCCGCCTTGGCGGTCGATCGGTTCCAGACCGATACGTCGTGGCCAGCGTTGATTAACCGCCGCGCCATCGGAAATCCCATCATCCCAAGCCCGAGATAGCCGACCTGTTCGGTCTGTTGTCCGGTCATTCCGCATCTCCTTGATCCTCGAAGTGCCCACTCGGCAAGCCCTTAGCACAAATCCTGATCATATCGGGCGAATGCAGGCGAGCCGCCAATGGCTTGCCTGATTGTTTGAACCATGAAAGGTTTACGGAAGAAGCGATGGCGATGCGGCCTGTCGGCGCCGGACAGCGCGGAGTGCGGATGATGCGGATGGTATGCAGGTTGATCCTGGCGGCCGGGGTGATGGTTTGCGTTCTTGGCAGCGTAGGTCGTTCGCAGGCGCAGCAGACGATCCGCGTCGGCTGGACCATTCCGGCTGAAGAATCGAAATACTGGATGATGCGCAGGCCGACGGAATTCCCTGATCTCGGCAAGGCCTACAACGTCGAATGGACGCAGTTCCAGGGTACCGCGCCGATGACGCAAGCGCTGGCCGCCGGTGCGCTGGATTGCGCGACCCAGGCGCCACTGTCGCTCGCCAACGGCGTGGTCGGCGGTAACCTCAGGGCCTACATCGTCGCGCAGCATGTGTTCGAGAAGCCCGGCGGCTTCTCGGTTTATTGGGCGGTCATGAATGACTCGCCGATCAAGACCGTTGCCGACCTGAAGGGCAAGACCGTCGGCATTTCAGTGATCGGCGGCGGCACCCAAGGCCCCTTCAACATGCTTCTGAAGCAAAACGGGGTCGACCCGACAAAGGACATCAAGCTCGTCGAGGTTGGCTTCGCCGTCTCCGAGGATGCGCTGCGCCAGGGTCGTGTCGATGCTGTCAACATGAACCAGCCTTTCGCGGCGCGCGCCGAGGCCAAGGGCGGTACCCGCAAGCTGTTTTCGTTGTCGCAGGTGATGCCGAATATTGTTCACATCCTGGAGGCCTGCCGCGCTGACTTTGTCGACAAGAACCCCGATCTGGTAAAGGCTTATGTGCGCGACATTACCTCCGGCATGAAGAAGGCGCTTGCCAACCGCGAAGAGACTTTAAAAGTAGTTTCCGAAGTACTGAAGGCGCCGATACCGGTGCTCGACACGTACCTCCTCAAGGACAATGATTTCGGGCGCGATCCCGGCGCGGCACCGAATTTCCCGGCGATCCAGAAGATGCTCGACATCTATGCCGAGACCGGGATGCTGCCGAAACTAGACGTCGCTCAGTTCAAGCACCCGACCATCGTCGCGCCGCTGCAATAGCAGCGTTGCCTCGCGATAACGTCGGGGCGTTATCAGGCCGGACCGTCCGGAGAAGTCGTGCGCATGAAGAAATGGCGATCCCGCGTGACGACCGATGGCCTTGATCGGGCGCCTCACCGCGCCTTCATGCGGGCGATGGGGTTAGACGACGCCGCACTTGCCAAACCCATGATCGGGGTGGTCAGCATGAAGGGCGAACAGACGCCCTGCAACATGACTCACGATTTCCAGGTGGAGGCGGCGAAAGCGGGCATCGCCGAGGCGGGCGGTACGCCTCGCGAGTTCACCACCATTTCGGTGTCCGACGGCATCAGCATGAACCATGAGGGGATGAAATTTTCCCTGTTCTCACGCGAATTGATCGCAGATTCCATTGAGGCCGTGGTTCACGGCATGGCCTATGACGCCCTGATCGGGTTCGGTGGTTGCGACAAGACGCTTCCCGGCGTGATGATGGGAATGATCCGCTGCAATGTGCCATCGATCTTCATCTATGGTGGCAGCGCGCTACCCGGCAGCTTCGAGGGGCGGACGTTGACCGTGCTCGATTCCTATGAGGCGGTCGGCGGATTCATGACCGGCGAAATCGATCAGGTAACGCTTGAGGCAATTGAGCGCACCTGCCTGCCGACGATTGGTGCCTGTGCCGGACAGTTCACCGCCAACACCATGGCGATGGTTTCCGAGGCGATGGGCCTGACCATGCCCAACGTGTCGATGATCCCCGGCGTCTATGCCGAGCGCGCGCAAGCCACACGCCAGGCCGGCCGCCTGGTGATGCAGATGCTGGAGCGGGGAGGTCCGCTGCCTCGCCAGATCGTGACGCGGAAATCCTTGGAAAACGGAGCCGCCATTGTCGCCGCCACCGGCGGCTCGACGAACGCTGCGCTGCATTTGCCGGCGCTCGCCAACGAAGCCGGCATAAAGTTCACGATCGACGATGTCGGCGAGGTGTTCGCGTGTACACCCTTGATCGGCAATCTGCGGCCGGGCGGGAAATACACCGCCAAGGATGTCTACGATGTCGGCGGCGCCGCCGTGGTGATCCGCGCGCTGATTGAAAGCGGCCACATCGACGGGACTTGCCTCACGATATCAGGCAAGACGATTGCCGAAGAATACGGTAGCGCAAATGCGCCTGATGGCGAGGTCATCTTTCACGTCGGCAAGCCGATCATGCCCGATGGTGGCGTGGCCGTGCTCAAGGGCAACCTCTGTCCCGAGGGCGCCGTGATCAAGGTCGCCGGCTTGAAGAACCTCGTATTCGAAGGCACCGCGCGCGTATTCGAAGATGAGGAGGGCTGCGTCGAGGCCGTTCGCAACCGGGACTATGCGGCTGGTGACGTGCTCGTGATCCGCAATGAAGGCCCGGTTGGAGGTCCCGGCATGCGGGAGATGCTCGGCGTCACCGCGTTGATCTACGGGCAGGGCATGGGCGAGAAGGTTGCGCTGATCACTGACGGGCGTTTTTCCGGCGCCACTCGCGGCATGTGTATCGGGTACGTTTCACCGGAATCATTCGTCGGCGGCCCGCTAGCGCTGGTACGCGACGGCGATCGCATAAGGATCGATGCGCGGGCGCGCCGCATGGACGTTCTGGTTCATGAGCAGGATCTCGTTGAGCGGCAGCGGGCCTGGAAGCCGCGCCCGCCGCGGCATCGCGCCGGCGCGCTTGCCAAATATGCACGTTTGGTCGGCCAGGCCCCCGGCGGCGCGGTCACGCATGCCGGCGCAGCGGAATGGCCGTGGTTTGACTAAAAGCAGACGCTGTTGGCGGGGAAGCCGCATCGCCAATCCCCGTGGCTTTCAGTTATGATCACGTTTGCGTCCGAGCGGTGAAAGCCGGGAGGGAAGTTGTGCCGATGAAGCGGGAATGACTGCATTGCCGTCGCGATCGAATATTCAGACGGAACTGAAGCCGGCGCGCAAGCCGGCCGCCGCCATGATCGAGATCGACCATGTCTCGCAGACGTTTAAGACCTCGGGGCGCCAAAACCATCTCGCCTTGTCGGACATCTCGCTAACCATCGAGGACGGCGCCTTTGTCTCCATCCTCGGCCCTTCGGGCTGCGGCAAATCGACATTGCTCTATATCGTCGGCGGCTTCGTCAATCCGACCCAAGGGCTAGCGAAGGTGAGGGGCAAAGCGATCACGGGACCAGGTCCGGATCGCGGGCCGGTGTTTCAGGAGTTCGCGCTGTTTCCCTGGAAGAGTGTGCTTGGCAACGTGATGTACGGGCCTCGTCAGCAAGGCGTAAGGCCGGCGGAAGCCGAGGCGCAAAGCCGGGCATTGATCGAGATGGTCGGCCTCAAGGGCTTTGAGGATTTTTACCCCAAGGAATTATCGGGCGGCATGAAGCAGCGTGTCGCGCTGGCGCGGACGCTTGCCTATCATCCCGCCGTGCTCTTGATGGACGAACCTTTCGGCGCGCTGGACGCCCACACGCGCACGCGGCTGCAGAACGACCTGCTCAACATCTGGGAGCGCGACCGCAAGACCGTGTTGTTCGTCACCCACTCGGTCGAAGAGGCGGTGTTCCTGTCGGACAAGGTCGTAATGCTGACGCGCTCGCCCGGCCGTATCCGGCAGATCGTCGATATCGATCTGCCGCGTCCGCGCCGCCGCACTGAGCTTCTGCTTGATCCACGCTATCAGAAATACCTCGTCGACATCGAGCGCATGTTCGACGACGCCGACGAAAACGAGTTGCGGCCATGATGACTCGTGCCCTTCTCGCGCGCGCCACGCCTGTGCTCGCCTGCCTCGGCCTGTTGGCGGTCTGGCAGGCCGCCTCGCTGGTGCTGAACAACGACAGCTTCCCGACCGCGATCGAAGCAATCCGCGCGATCCCCTCGATCCTCGGCGACAAGGAAGCGTTGATCAACATCCTGGCGTCGCTGCGCCGGATGGCGATCGGCTTTGGCGTGGCGGTCGCAATGTCGATTCCGCTCGGGCTGATGATGGGCCGCAGCCGCACCGTGGCGTCGTTCTTCAACCCGCTGCTGATGGTGATCTATCCGGTTCCGAAAGCCGCGTTGATGCCGATCATCATGCTTTGGCTCGGCGTCGGCGACATCGCGAAGATGCTGGTGATCTTTCTCGGTGTCAGCCTGCCGGTGATCTATCACAGCTTTGCAGGCGCAAAGGCGGTTGAGGAAAAGATGCTGTGGTCGGGCGCCGCGATGGGATTGTCGTCGGCGCAACGCATGACGCGGATCGTGCTGCCTGCGGCATTGCCGGAGATTCTGACGGGCTGCCGCACCGGCCTCGTACTGGCGCTGATCACCATGATCACCAGCGAGATGATCGCACGGCAATCCGGCGCCGGAAACATCCTGTTCAACGCGCTCGACATGGGGCAGTACGATACGGTGTTCGCAATGATCATCATTGTTGGCGCGATGGGTATCGGCCTCGACGCGTTGTTCGAAAGGATGCGTGCCCGGCTGGTGAAATGGTCTGAGCCGCAATTCGATATCCCCGTGAGCTTTTCATGAAGGCGCGCGCGCTCACGACCGATGCCATTTTTGGGGTGGTGCCGATCGCCCTGGTGGTTGCAATCTGGCAGGCGCTGGTGTCGTTCGGCTATGCGCCGGTGACGTTGTTGCCGCCGCCCGGCCTCGTGTTCGCCCGCCTAGCGCAACAACTTGTAACCGGCACCTTCCAGCAGGAGATCGCGGCAACGCTATTCCGGTTGTTCGCCGGATTTGCGATCGCGGTGGTCCTTGGTGTCACTATCGGCCTCGCGGCGGCGGCCAGCCCGGCCGTCAATGCCGTGGTGCGGCCGCTCGTAAGGGTGTTGGCGCCGCTGCCGAAAGTCGCGCTCTATCCGGCGCTGCTGCTGTTGCTTGGCTTTGGCCACGAATCGAAGATCACGCTGGTGGCCGCCGACGCGCTGTTCCCGATCCTGCTTTCGACCTATTACGGCGCGTCGATGGTGGAACAGAAGCTGATCTGGTCGGCGATGGCGGCCGGCACGCCGCGCCGCGAGATCCTTTTCAAGGTGGTGTTGCCGGCGGCGATGCCGTCGATCCTCACCGGTTGCCGCATCGGTCTCGTGATTTCCTGCATCGTGGTGTTCCTGGCCGAGATGATCACCTCGACCGATGGTCTCGGCCATCTCCTGGTTACTGCGGCCCGCACCTTTCAGGCGGTCGACATGTTCGTGCCCCTGATCACGATCTCGCTATTGGGACTGATGCTCAATGGCGCGCTGGAAGCGTTGCGGGCCTTTCTGCTGCGGGGTTTTCCGGAAGTCTGATGCAACGTTTGAAGTGGAGATTAGGTCATGTTGGCGGATCGCATCGAAGCGAAATGGATCGACGCCTTCTGCGAAATCTTTGAGCGCTGCGCGGTCAAATCAGGTGACACGGCCGCAATCTTGTCGGAGACGCAGTCGCGCGCGCTCAATGTCCATCTCGCCGAGCTCGCCCTGTTGCGCATGGGCGCAAGGCCGTTCCATGTCATCGTGCCGACGCCGCGCAACCGGCAGATCGTGCCGATCCGCTCCACCGGCGCGAGTGAGGCTATTCAGCGGCTGGCGCCGGTCGTTTCAGCGCTGCAGCAGGCGGGCTTCGTCATCGATTGCACCATCGAAGGCCTGATGCATGCGGTGGAGACGCCGGAAATCCTCAAAGCCGGCGCGCGCATCCTTGTGATCTCGAACGAACATCCGGAGGCGCTGGAGCGCATGATACCGGACATGGCGTTGGAAAAGCGGGTGCGAGCGGCGGCAAAGATGCTGCGCGGAACCAAGCGGATGCGCGTGACTTCAAAAGCCGGCACCGAACTCGATGTCGATATGATCGGCGCCTCGACGGTCGGCGTCTGGGGCTGGACCGACAAACCGGGCACGCTGGCGCACTGGCCGGGCGGCATCGTCGTCAGCTTTCCCAAAAGCGGCACCGTCAACGGCACGCTGGTCATGGCCGCTGGCGATATCAATCTCACCTTCAAGCGTTACCTGACCTCACCCGTAAGCATGACGCTGAAGGACGACTACGTCACCGATCTCACGGGCGAGGGCGCGGATGCCGCGATGATGCGCGCTTATCTCGCAGCCTGGGGCGACCGCGAGGCCTATGCGGTGTCGCATGTCGGGTTCGGCATGAATCCCTGCGCGCGCTATGAGGCGCTGTCGATGTACGACCAGCGCGACACCAACGGCACCGAACTGCGGGCGGTCGCCGGCAACTTCCTGTTTTCGACCGGTGCCAACGAATTTGCCGGACGTTACACCGCGGGGCATTTCGACCTGCCGATGATGGGCACGACGATCGAGCTCGATGGTGTCGTGGTCGTGCGCGAAGGCGTGTTGCAGGACGTGTTCGGTTAGCGCGTATTCCGCAAAAGTGGATACCGGTGTTGCGACAAGAATACGCGCAAACTATTGATCGAGCACCGGTGGCCGGGCGAGCCCAAAATGCCTGAGCATCTCGACCAGCGCTGCCAGGCGCTGCTCGCGATAGGCATCAACATCGAGCTCGGAATAATCGAGGAAGCCGGCACCGGTGCGAAGGCCGATGCGGCCGTCGCGCATGTTGCGTGAGATCACTTCGGGCGCGCGATATCGATCGCTGCCGAGCGCGCCTTCGAGATAGCGGCTCGCGTAGTGGAGAATATCGCCGCCACCCCAGTCGACGAACTCCAGAAGACCTAGTACGGCGAAGCGGAAGCCAAAGCCGTAACGGATCGCTTTGTCGATGTCCTCGGCGCTGGCGACGCCTTCTTCTACCATCCGCGCCGCCTCGTTCATGGCGAGCGCCTGGATCCGCGGCACGATAAAGCCGGGCGTCGCGGCGCAGACCACCGGCACCTTGCCGATGCTCTCAAGCAATGCCTTGACCTTGGCGACGATGGCTGGATCGGTCGCAGTACCCGGCGAAATCTCGACCAGCGGGATCAGATAGGCCGGATTGAGCCAGTGCACGTTGAGGAAGCGGCCCGGGTGCTCGACCGCGCCGGAGAGGTCGTCAACCAGGATCGTCGATGTCGTGGAGGCGATGATCACCTCAGGTTGGACGCTCCTTGACGCCACGGCCAGCACTTCGCGCTTAAGGTCGACCACCTCGGGCACGCCCTCGAACACGATGCCGGCTCCGGCAAGAGCCGCGGCGCTTTGTTGCGAGGGCGCAACCGAGACTTTTGCAATCACGGCCTCCACTTCCGTCTCCTTCAGCAGATCGAACCGCGCCAGGCTCGCTAGCGTCTTTCTGATTTCGTCCAGTGCCTCGGCCCGGAGTTTTTCGAACTGCTCGGCCGGGCGCGCCTTGACGTCGATCAGGGTGACGTCGTGACCCGCATAGGCGAACGCGACCGCGATGCCGCGGCCCATGCGGCCGGCGCCCAGGCAGGCGATCGCGGGGCGCGCGGTCATGGACTAAAACCTTCGCGCAACAGCTTCTGCAATTGGCCGCGATCGAGCCCACCAAGGCCGAGACTCGCGAGCGTGCGTCCGTTCTTCATGAAATCCTCGCCGCAGATCGCACCGCCAATGGCAAGAAAGGACTTTGCCAGCGGCGTCGCAACCCCGGCCAACTCGGCGACCGAAACCAGAAACGACAGGCCGAGCCGCAGATCCTCCCGCATGTAGCGGTGCTCCCTTAGCGCCAGTCGTTCGCGCCAGTCGCCCGAATCGGTGAGGCGATCGTGGGAGCCGCGGCCATACATCCATATCTCTCCCTCGGCGGCGTAATGATGGGCCAGCGGAAAATGCGGTGCGCCATAGCCCAGCGCCTCGCGCACGGAAATTCGCTCGGCATCGAGCGCGTCGGTAACGCGGCGGATCGCGGCCTGCGTGCCTTCCTTGTGGATGTCCCAGCGCTCGAAATGCTCGATCGGTCCGGCGTTCATGACAATCAACGGCGGGTGGATGATCGGTCCGGCATTCATCAAAGCACCGGATAGTGCATCTCCGCAGGGCTCGATAATGCCGGGGAACGCGCGCCCAATCACATCGAGCGCATGGTCGGCGGCATCAAGCGGAAACGTGCCGACCGGCAGGCGCTTGGCGCGAATGGTGATGGCGACCTCGAACGGGCCATGCTTGCGCGTCAGCCATGGCAGCGTGCCGGTCTCCGCGAATCCGACCTTCGCCCGATTGCCGGCAGCGCGTGCGGCTGACGCAAAGATCATCGAGCCGAAGGTCGCCGGCGGCAGAAACACCACCTGATGGTCGCGCAGATGCGGCGCAAGCTGGTGGGCGATGTCCGATTGCGCGAACGCGGGTGCGGGGCACAGGATCAGTTCCACGCCACGGATAGCTTCGGCCATATCGGATGTGACCAGCGCGAGCTGCACATCGTGTTGGCCGTTCGAATCCTTGAGCACCATGCGCGAGCCCGCCTCGCGATGCGCGGCCACCGTCTTGGCGTCACGCCGCCACAGCCGGACATCATGGCCTTGAAATGCGAAGTCGCCGGCGGCCGCGAACGAGCCGTTGCCGCCGCCGAGCACCGCGATCCTCACAACGTGTCTCCTGAAGCGGGCGAGCGTGCGTCAAGTCGCTTCAGTAGGAAATGCTGGACCTTGCCCAGCGCGGTTCGCGGCAAATCGTCGACAAAGACGATATCGCGCGGGACCTTGAAGTGGGCCAGTTGGCTCTCGACGTGCGCCTTGAGGTCCTCGGCCTCGACCTGACAGCCCTTCCGCCTGATCACATAGGCAATCGGCACCTCGTCCCAGCGCGGATCGGCGCGGCCGATTACGCCACATTCGCTGACATCGGGATGCTCCAAAATCACGCGTTCGACCTCCGCCGGGTAGATGTTTTCGCCCCCGGAGATGATGAGGTTCTTCTTGCGGTCATGGACCCAGAAATAACCGTCGGCGTCGCGCCGGCCGATGTCGCCGGTGCGATACCAGCCGTCGCGCAGCGCTTCCCGCGTTGCTTCCTCGTTGCCCCAATATTCGACGAACACGTTGGGGCCGCGCACAGCAATCTCCCCCGCTACGTGCGGCGGCAGTTCGTTGCCGGCGTCGTCGACGAGGGCAGCCTCGCAGCACAGGCCGGGGAGCCCGGTCGAACCCTCGCGCGAGAGGTCGCCGCCGAGGCGGGTGTAGATTGCAATCGGGCAGGTTTCGGTCGAGCCGTAGACCTGCAGCACCGGTACGCCGCGCACCACGAAGCGGTCGATCAGATGCGGCGGCACGATGGTTGATCCCGTCGAGATCGCCTTCAGCGAGGACAGGTCGGTCGCCGCCCAGCCGGGATGATCGGTCAT
>VAZV01000103.1 GCA_005884765.1 Alphaproteobacteria bacterium | reverse complement strand
ACCTTGGCCGGCGGTCCGGACCCTGGCTACGTAACAACGTTGCGCGATGTTGCTCTCTCCTCACGGTAAATACCGCAAACTGCGGTACGCCACGAATCGCTGCTTACGAAAACAACGTACGTTCCTCACACCCGCACATAATCCTTATAAGGAGGTTTTTAATGAACACCTCCCATGATCACCAGCGCCGCTCGCAAAAACAATGCCTCGCCGCTTCTTCCGTGTTTTTTCTCGACAGCAGTCTGACCAGTTGGGTCCTCTGATCGGCGCGTCGGACGCAGTTATTGGCGGCAACAGCTGATCTTCGCGGCTGCTCCACACGATAGCTCGGAAGTTAGCTCGGAGTTCATAGGAGTCACTCTGACGCAGGAAAGGCCGTCTTGGTGCGCCAACTGCGCGGACCGCATTTCAACACATGGCCGTGATGCAATAACCGATCGAGCATGGAACTGACGGCCGCGACGTCGCCGAGTATCTTGCCCCAGTCTTCCACCGGACGATTGGAAGTGAGCAGCGTACTGGCGCGTTCGTAGCGGCGCATCACGATCTCCAGCAGATCTTCAGCAGCGGTGTGCGGGAGCTTGCGCATCCCGAAGTCGTCGATGATGAGCAGCGGCGCTAAGGCGATCGAGTCCATGTAATTGTCTGCGAGTGCCATCCACCGCGGCTTCGGCCAGCTCATCGAGCAGGGCGTGCGTTTCGCGGTACAGCACGCGATGGCCTTGCTGGATGGCAGCGTGACCGATGGCTTGTGCCAGATGGCTCTTGCCCGTGCCGCCTGGACCGAGAAAGAGCGCATCTTCCCGGCGCGTGATGAAAGCGCCGGTGGCCAGATCGAACACCAGACTACGGTTCATCTTCGGATTGAAAGCGAAATCGAAGTTGTCCAGCGTCTTGTGGGCGTCGCGAAAGCCGGCCTGCTTTCGGCGGCGCTCCAGCAAGCGATCCGAGCGCCGGGTGAGTTCATCCGCGATCAGACACGAAATCAGATCGATGGGCGCCATGGCTTCAGCTTGCGCTTGCTTCAGGCGTGTTTCAAGCACACCCGCCATGCCGCCCAAACGGAGCTGCCTCAGAGCACGCTGTAGTTCAATAAGATTCATTCGGGATCATCCTCCTGATTGGATTGAGATTGAGTTCGACTATCGCTGACATCGCGATACAGCGAGAGTTGGCGAATGAGCGGATCGACCTGACGCAGGCTGAGCGGTGCAGGTCCTTTGCGGTCCAGATAGCGGCGCACGAAGCGATACTCGTGCACCCCCACCTCGAGTGCTGTGGCGCAGGCGTCGTCCACTGCGGCGATGCCGTGTTTCTTGGCCAGCGATAGAACCCCTTGAATGCGGCGCACCGCGGATTGGCCTTGATGCGCTAAAGCGAATGCGAGTGCATCGTTTTACACAGAACGCCAATCTGATCCCCGGCTTTTTCGGCACGCCGCAGCAGTTGCTGGATGCTGAAGGGTATCTTCTGTTGCCGATCTTCAGCTAAGATGCGATGTGTACCGCGTGGTTGCCGCAAGTGTTCGCGCAGCAGTTGCCCGGTATCCGGAGCGAGCAGGCGCACGTGCCGCCCATCCCACTGTACTCGGACTCGCCTTCCGATCCAGCCGGGCGGTGCGCTGTAATAAGCTGCCTCGACTTCCACGCAGCCATCCATATGAACGGCGCGTTCGCCGTATTGGTAATAGCGGAACGGCTCGACCGGAAGCGGCAGCAGAGTGGGCTTCTCTTCCGCAAACATCACCGAGACTTGACGTTTGGTAGTACCGTGGATGCGTGTGTCCGCCCAGTGTTCCTCCCATCGATCCAAGTACGCTTGCGCTTCTGGGAGAGCTTCGAAGCGTTGTCCTTTTAGAGGCGTCTTCTGCGCATGGCCGACACTGGATTCCACTTTCCCCTTGCGATCCGGATCTTGGACGCGGCATGGCATGGCGATCGCTTGGTAGTGAGCGAGCATGTCGCGATACAGTGGATTGATCGCTGGATCGTAGATGTCGGGCTGTAGCACGCCTTCGCGGAGATTGTCCAGGATCAACACCCGTGGCGCTCCGCCCAGCCGAACGAAGGCGGTCTCGTGCAGCTCGGCCCAGGCACGCGTGCTGGAGTGAAAGACGATCAGACGAACGCACTTGCGGCTATAGCCGAGCGTCATCACAAACAGGCGTGCGCGTCGGTAGCGGCCGGACTGCGGATCGCGGACCAGGGGGCCTTCACCGTAGTCGACCTGCGCTTCTTCGCCCGGTGCGGTGACGATGACGGCGCAGGGTTGCTGCACTGA
>VAZV01000102.1 GCA_005884765.1 Alphaproteobacteria bacterium | reverse complement strand
TCTGCGCCCCAGAGAAGCCAGGCGCCAAGCCCGACCCGCTACGCGTGACGGCAGAAGAGCGGGGCATTCGGGTCTTTCAGCTGGGCTCGCTGAAAGACGAGCAGGCCGTGCGGATTCTCACGGGGCTGAAGGTCGATCTGAGCGTGATGGCCTTCGTCGTGCAGCATGCGCCACAGACTTTCGTCAACATCCCGAAGCACGGAACGATCCAGTATCATCCCTCACTCCTGCCACGCTACCGCGGACCCAGCTCGATCAACTGGCCGATCATCAAGGGTGATGCGCAGACCGGACTGACGATCTTCCGCCCCACGGACGGGCTCGACGAAGGACCGATCATCTTGCAGAAAACCGTGCCGATCGGGCCGGACGACACGCTCGGCAGCGTGTACTTCGATCGCCTCTTTCCCCTCGGAGTCGAGGCGCTGCTCGCGGCAGCGGATCTCGTGGTCGGCGGGCGGCATGAGCAGATTGCGCAGCGCGAGGAGCTGGCCACCTACGAGGGTTGGTGCCGCGATCCGGAATCACGCATCAACTGGCAGGCCCACGTCGATCAGATCTACGATCTGATTCGCGGCTGCAATCCCTCCCCGGGCGCGTGGACGACGGTCCGGGGTCAGAAGCTGCGAATCTACGACGTGGTCCGCCACCGGACCCGGACCTTCCGCGCGGTCCCGGGCAAACCAGGAGTGGTCTGTGCAATCGGCGCCGAGAGCTTCGAGGTTGCGGCACAGGGAGGACGCCTGGAGCTGCGCACCCTGCGGCTCGAGGCAGGCGCGAAGGTCGCCGCCGGCACGCTCGCCACAGAGCTGCGCCTCGCCGTCGGAGCGCCGCTCGAATCCTGACAGCTGCTTCTCCGGGCCAACTCTCTACATGCCGATTTCAGACGAGTGGCCCCACCAGTCGAACGGTGTTAAGCGAGAGTCTCCAAATGCTGCGCCTCAGACCGTCCACTAGTAGACTCAAACACCCATGGCCGGAAGGCGTAGGAAGCAGTCGGCGAAGGTGAACCCGCTACCGCCGGGGTCGCCTCTTGGCACCTTTGTAACAGGCGGGATGCCGCAGCAATACGTGCACGACACGACCGCCAACATCTACAAGAACACACCTCTCGCCCTGTTGGGGCCGAAGTGGGACCAATTACTCGCAGAAGCCCGCTCACTCTCATCTGCTGGGCAGCACGCTATTGCCATCATCATAGCGGCCGCGGCGGGAGAATGGGCCACCGAATTGGTGCTCGAGAGACTGATGGATGCAGTGAAGGACCACAGTAAGAGCGTCCGCGACCTCATAGACATGTCAGAGAGATTGCTGGTTACCTGGTCCTTTGAGGGAGACCGCGTGCGAGAGGCCTTCCATGACCTAACGGGTGAACACCCCGATCGCCAATCATGGTGGGGAGATTGGATGTGGAGCCGCCGACAGCGCCACGACATAGCGCATCGGGGCGTGTTAACGGCTAATGCCACCGCCGCGAACAAATGCATCGACGTCGCAGCGTTGCACATTGCCTATCTGACGGAAATCGTAAAGAAACGGACCCCGTAGCCCCCTACTCGGCAAGGCACTGCTAAGCCACCCCGCTACCACTTAGCTGGCTGGCAAGAACGTCGGGAATCGACCCGGAGGAGCCGTTGGACCTTCTGGGGCGGGACCGGGTCCAGTAATCTTCGGGTTGTGTCGTCAGGAAGAGCGACGGCGGCAGCGAGAACATCGTGCGGCACAAGGGAAAGATCACCAGCTGGAATTCAGACCGGGGGTTCGGTTTTGTGACACCGGCTAGGGGCGGCGAGCCGGTGTTCATGCACATCACTGCGATCGCCGATCGATCTCGCCCGCCGACTTCGGGTGAAATGGTCACGTACGACCTCGCCATCGACGAGAAGAATCGTCCTCGCGCCGTCCGGGTGAGGCGATCGATCCCGGTTCGCCCAAAATCTCGAGCAGCGAGCGCGTCAACATCGAGTTCCATTCCATTGATCGTCGCCTCCCTGTTCGTGCTCCTGGTCGTCGCTGCGACCCTAGCGGGCCGGCTGCCCCAGGCCGTTATCCTGACCTACGGCGTCGTCAGCATCCTCACGTTTCTGGTCTACTGGTACGACAAATCGGCTGCCCGGAACGGGCAGTGGCGGACAAAGGAAAGCTCGCTGCTCTTCCTCGGTCTGGCGGGCGGATGGCCCGGTGCGGTCATCGCCCAGAGACGGCTACGCCACAAGTCCGGAAAGCGTACCTTTCAGGTGGCTTTCTGGGGAACCGTCGTGATGAACTCGATCGCTCTCGGATGGCTTCTCACGGACAGCGGATCGAAGCTGTTCGAACAATTGCTGAAATGATCACATACCGATGGCGGCTGACGACCCGCACCGGACACGCGAGCTTGCCACAAACGAGAACAGAAACGGACCCTCGGCCCTGGGTAACACCTGAGCGTGGACCGTCTTGACGCCAAGCTCTGCAAGAGGTCCCGACGCTGTTGCTGCGCCTCAGACCGTCCACTAGTAGACTCAAACACCCATGGCGGAAAGGCGTAGGAAGCAGTCGGCGAAGGTGAACCCGCTACC
>VAZV01000101.1 GCA_005884765.1 Alphaproteobacteria bacterium | reverse complement strand
TTGTACCGGTCGCGATAATGTCGCCCGGCTCCAGCGTGTGGATCGAGGTCAGCCACTCGATGCAGCGCGGGATCTTATGCCCCATGTCGTCGGTGTTGAAGTTCTGCATCAACGTGCCATTGTTCCACAGCCGGATCTGAAGTTTCTGCGGATCCCTGATCTCGTCCTTGGTGACGATGTAGGGCCCGATCGGCGCAAAGGTATCGCGCGATTTCATCTGGAAAAAGACGTTGCCGGCCGGCGGCAGGCCGCGCGCCGAACCGTCGATGAAGTTGGTGTAGCCGAACACATAATCCATCGCATCGGCCGCCTTAACGTGGCTGGCGCGCTTCCCGATGATAACGGCCATCTCGGCCTCGCCTTCGAAGATCGTCGCCGGCACATCGGGCAATACCATCGTGTCGCCGTTGCCGATGATCGCGGAGGGGCTCTTGTGGAAGGCGTTGATCGGCGCCGGCGCGCTGCGCGTCCCGTCTTCCATGTAGTTGACCGCCATGCAGTCGATGGTGGTCGGCTTCGGCAACGGCGGACGGATGCGCACGCTGGCGAGCGGCACCCCCTGGCCTTGTGCGACCGCCTGCTCGAGCTTCTGGCGATAGCTGGAAAACCGCTCGATGAGCCCGTTGATCAGATCGCCCGGCCCGACATGCGGGATGTCCTGCACGACCGCTGTGACATCGACGACGCTGTTGTCGCCCTTCAGCACGCCCAGCCTGAAGTCGTTGAAATAAAGGATTTTCATGCGGTGCTCCCTCGCATTTTTGGTGGGCTCCGTGCCGCGCGGACCTGCCCCGCCCGGCGTGACGGCGGGGAGCTTATAGGCTTCCGGGCGCTGCGAGAACCGGGTTGTTACGAATGGCCCTATCCCGAGGTGTCGTTGCCGGAGGCGGGCTACGTTAAGTATTGTTCGGGCAATCATGCGAACAGGGAGTAACGTTTATGCCCCAGACCGATTGGCGCCTCAGTGGCGAGTGGATAAAGAACTGCAATTGCGCGTTCGGCTGCCCGTGCGACTTCAATGCGCCGCCGACCAAGGGCTACTGCAAAGGGCTTCTTGGCATGCACATCCTCGACGGGCATTTCGGCGATGTGCGGCTCAATGGGCTGAGCTTCTTTGTCGTTGTGGATTTCCCAGGTCCACTGCACGAGGGCAACGGTACCGTCCAGGCGATCATCGATGAGCGCGCCACCCCGGCGCAGCGGGAGGCTTTATTCGGCATTCTGTCCGGGCAGAATTCGGCAGAGGGGACGATCTTCCATATTTTCACACTGATCGTATCGAAGATGCTCGACCCGATCTTTGCGCCGATCGAGTTCCAATTCGACATGCCGGGCCGTCGCGCCAAGGTTTCGATCCCGGGTGTCCTCGAAACGACGGACGAGCCGATCAAGAACCCGGTGACCGGCGCACCGCACCGGATACAGGTCATGATGCCCGAAGGTTTCGAGCACCGGCTCGGCGAGATCTGCAGCTCGCGGATCGCCAGCACCGGCGGCATCAAATTCGATGTACCAGAGGGACATGGGACACTTGCCACCGTGACTCAGACGCCCCAGGGGGTCGCCGCCTGACGGTTAATTGCAAAGGCTGTCGATGACCGCTGATTGGTTCTTTGCGGCGCTGCGCCATGACCGCGCCATCGTGCTCGGCAGCCTCGCGCTCGTCGTGGCCCTCGCCTGGGCGTGGCTGCTCGTCGGCGCCGGCATCGACATGGAAGAAATGGATATGGGCGGCGGCCAGCTGATGCTGATGCTGCCGGAATGGTCGCTCGGCTACGGCCTCGTCGTCTTCGCGATGTGGGCGGTCATGATGGTCGCGATGATGCTGCCGAGCGCCGCGCCGGTGACATTATTGGTTGCCAACATCGCGCGCCAGCGCGCCGCAAAGGGCAGTGCGTTTGGTGCCGGCACCGCGCTTTTCGTGCTCGGCTACCTTGCGGTGTGGGTCGGCTTTGCCGCGGTCGCGACGACACTGCAATGGGGCCTCGACGAGGCGGGGCTGATGTCGGATACGATGGGCCTCGCCAACCAAGTCGGTACCGGCATCGTGTTGATGGGCGCCGGCATCTATCAATGGACGCCGCTCAAAGAGACATGCCTGCGGCACTGCCGCTCGCCGCTCGATTTCCTGCTGTTCCATTGGCGCCAGGGCGAGCTCGGTGCACTGAGGAGCGGCCTCGGACATGGGGTTTACTGTCTCGGCTGCTGCTGGATGCTGATGGCGCTCCTGTTCGTCGGCGGCATCATGAACCTTGTCTGGATCGCCGCGATCGCGCTTCTCGTTTTGGTCGAGAAGACATTGCCCTGGGGCGGCTGGACGGGC
>VAZV01000100.1 GCA_005884765.1 Alphaproteobacteria bacterium | reverse complement strand
GAACTGAGCGAAAGAAAGAGTACACTGTCCCACTTTCGCCTCGCCCCGGCGGGCTTTTCGTGAGTTGCGTAATTGGCAAAGCGTACCCAGACGCGTTTTTTGGCGCGGACGATAGACGGCTCAAAGCCATCCGCGATGCCTGGATTCGTGCCGCCTCAGCTTGCTTCCCTCAAATCGAAGCCACCCGCGGGTGACAACTGGCTCCACGAAATCAAGTACGACGGCTATCGCCTGCAGATCCATCTCGACAAGGGTAGGGTGACAATCCGTACGCGGACGGGGCTCGACTGGACGAAGCGTTTCTCCGCGATTGCGGCCGCGTTCGACATCCCGGTCGATCGGGCCATCTTCGACGGCGAAGTCGTCGCCGTGAAGGACGGCAGGACGAACTTCTCCGAACTCCAGGCTGCGCTTGCAGCCGGGCGGCAGGAGGCGCTGACTTTCAACGCCTTCGATCTTCTCTTCCTCGAAGGCTTCGACCTGCGAGACGCGCCGCTGAGCGAGCGCAAGCGCATCCTAAAGGAGCTGTTAGAGGAGACGGGAGTATCGGGCCCCATCCTCTACGCCGACCATCTTGTATCGGACGGGCCGCGCTTGTTCGCACACGCGTGCAAGCTGGGGTTCGAAGGAATTATCTCGAAAAAAGCCGATGCCCCGTACCGGTCGGAACGCAGCGACGCGTGGATCAAGGTCAAGTGCGTGCAGCGGGCGAAGTTTCCGGTTGTGGGATTCGTGAAGGATCCGACGGGGGTCGCCGCACTTCACCTCGCTAAGAAGGTCGGTCTGGAATTGACATACGTCGGCAAGGTTGGCACCGGTTGGTCGCGCACAGTTTCAAGCCAGATTCGGAAACAACTCGAAACGGTGGTCAGTTCCAAATCGATGTTGACGAAGGCTATCAGGGCGCCCAAGACGACCTGGGTCGAGCCAAAATTCGTTGCCGAAGTCGAATACCAGGATATCACGGCCGACGGCCTACTGCGCGCGAGTTCCTTCAAGGGTCTGTCGAAAGCATGAACCCAAATTGCCCGATCTGCCGAGGCATCGGCTGGGTCTGCGAGAATCATCCCGAGAAGCCTTGGGACCCGGAGCTGGGATGCATCTGCGGTGCGGGCGCGCCCTGCAAGTGCAACGCGACCGGCGGTGTCGACGAGCCGGACGTCAGCCAGGTGATCGTCGACGACGAGCCAAAGCGCCGCCACTAGTGCATGCTGGCAAGTCACATCGCCACGCCGCCGACGACGAAAGATCGAGCCCTCAAGCGCCTAGAGATCGGCCTTGCAGAGTTTTAGAAACGATGGTTCGACTCTCATAGAACGCCAGTTGCGCACCGCGCCTTTAATCTGGCCGCGATGACGATAAGCCTCATTGAGCGTCAAGAACATCGGTTCGGACATGTCTATCTCCAGCGGACCGAACGCAGCGACCCATCCCCGCAATCCATCCGGCGTCGTCTCGATGTCTTAACACTCGTCGCTAACCAGCCATTGGAGGACGTCAAGAAACAGATGGGCCCGTCGATAGAATGGCGGGCAAGAACAATGGCATCTCGTTTCTCCTGCAAAGTCGGTCCCTCCATTTCGCAGAGCAGTCCGGAGAGCTGCGGAAATCTGGTTCCCCGAAAAAACTGCGCATTATTTGTCGAAATTTGTGAGCTGCGCTCCGTCATCGGCAACGAACACGGCGAGCAGGCTTGCTGGTTCGGTCGCGCTGGCGTTCTCGCTGACGAGATGTGAGCTACCGGGCGGCTCGAAGAAGCTCTCGCCAGCCTTGTAGACTTTGGCCGGGCCGGTGGCAGAGTTTTCCGAGCGGATCTCGCCCGACAACACATAGGCGAACACGCTTCCAGCGTGATGGTGGCTGGTCGATTTTCCGCCGGGAGCGTAATTGACGACGACGGCGGTCAGGCTTTTGCCAGGCACGTTCGGAAGTTTCTCGGCCCGAACCGGCTTCACCTGATCGCCTTCCGCACGTGCCTGAGGGCAAAAGGAAACGGCTGACGCCAGCATGGCGATGGCCGCAAGTCCGGATAATGTTCTGGTCATGGTCTCTCTCCCGCTTGCTCAGGCCACAGCGGCCTTGGCCTTCACCGGATGAACGGCACGGAAGCTGATAGCGAGCCTGTTCCACGCATTGATGGTTGCGATCAGCATGGTCAAATTGACCGTCTCGGCTTCCGAGAACTGGGCGCGGACGTCCTCATAGAGGTCGTCGGGCGCGTGAGTCTCAGAGATCAGCGTCACCGCCTCGGTCCATGCCAGGGCCGCGCGCTCGCGATCTGTATAGAGCGGCGACTCCCGCCATGCATTCAACAGGTACAGGCGTTGCTCGGTCTCGCCGTGCTTGCGGGCATCCTGGGTGTGCATGTTGATGCAGAAGGCGCAGCCATTGATCTGCGAGGCGCGGGTCTTGACCAGTTCGATCAGGGATTGTTCGAGGCCTGAAGCCTGCACCTGGGCTTCCAGCGCAGTGAGCGCTTTGATGGTGTCGGGCGCAGCCTGGTAGAAGTTCATGCGGGGTTTCATGGTCGTTCTCCTCTTTCGGGGTTGACGTGGATAATCCTAGTGGGCGCCGCCGCCTTCAAGGTGGTCAGGCTTGCGAAGCAGCAGGGCTGCCATGAGTGCGACGATCAGCGCGGCGCCGAGCAGATAGAAGGTA
>VAZV01000180.1 GCA_005884765.1 Alphaproteobacteria bacterium | reverse complement strand
TTCAGCACCTGCTGCAGGCGCTTGGAGTCGGTGACGATACTGCGCGCCAAATTCGGGTCGAGCTCGATGTTGAACGCGAGCTGCCGGTTTTCCGCCTCGTGGCGGAACGGGCGCCCGACCGTATCCAGAAGGCTGGAGGTGAGGATTTCCTCGGCATCGACCGTCACCGTTCCGGATTCGATCTTGGAGAGGTCGAGGATGTCGCTGATCAGGTTGAGCAGATCGGTCCCCGCGCCATGGATGGTCCGGGCGAATTCGACCTGCTTCGCAGACAGATTGCCGTCCGGATTTTCCGTGAGCTGCTGGCCCAGGATCAGGATGCTGTTGAGCGGCGTGCGCAGCTCATGCGACATGTTGGCCAGGAATTCGGATTTGTACTTCGACGTCAGCGCAAGCTCGGTGGCCTTCTCCTCGAGCGCACGGCGGGCCTGCTCGATCTCCTGGTTCTTGCGTTCGACTTCGACGTTGCGTTCGGCAAGCTGCTGAGCCTTCTGTTCCAACTGCTCGTTGGTCTGCTGCAATTCCCGCTGTTGGGTTTGCAATTCACCGGCCAATTGCTGGGACTGTTTCAGGAGTCCTTCGGTCTGCATCGTGGCTTCGATCGAGTTGAGCACGATGCCGATAGAGTCAGTGAGCTGTTCGAGGAAGGTCATCTGCGAGGTCGTGAACGAACTCACCGAGGCGAGCTCGATGACCGCCTTGACCTGGTTCTCGAACAGGACCGGCAGCACCACGAGATTTTTCGGGACTATGCGCAACAGCGCCGAATTGATAGGGACGGAATCCGCTGGGATGTCGGCGACCAGCCGCTGGCGCCTGTCCATCGCGCATTGCCCGATCAGGCCCTCGCCGAATTGCACGATCTGATGATGCGGATAGACGCCGTCACCGGCGTAGGCTGCCAGCAGGTTCAGCTGCGGATTGTCTTCGTTGGCGACCTGGTAGATCACGCCCATATGCGCGTTGACCAGCGGCGTTAGTTCGGTCAGCAGAAGCCGGCCGACGGTGGTGAGATCGCGCTGGCCCTGCAGCATGTTGGTGAAGCGGGCGAGGTTGGTCTTCAGCCAGTCCTGCTCGGTGTTGACGTCGGTCGTGAGCCGCAGGTTGCCAATCATCGTATTGATGTTGTCCTTGAGCTCCGCCACTTCGCCTCGCGCGTCCACTTGGATCGAGCGGGTGAGGTCGCCCTTGGTCACCGCGGTCGCGACTTCCGCGATCGCGCGCACCTGCGATGTCAAATTGGCCGCGAGCAGGTTGACGTTGCCGGTCAAGTCCTTCCAGGTGCCGGCCGCACCTGGCACGTTGGCCTGGCCGCCGAGCCGCCCCTCGACGCCGACTTCGCGCGCGACGCTGGTGACCTGATCGGCGAACGTCGCCAAGGTCTCGGTCATGTTGTTGATAGTGTCGGCGAGGGCTGCGACCTCGCCCTTCGATTTCACCGTCAAATTCTGCTTCAGATCGCCGTTGGCAACCGCGGTCACGACCTTGACGATGCCGCGCACCTGCTCGGTCAAATTGGCGGCCATGAAGTTCACGGTATCGGTGAGGTCCTTCCAGGTGCCGGCGACGCCGGGCACTTGCGCCTGGCCGCCAAGCTTTCCTTCCGTGCCAACCTCGCGGGCGACGCGGGTGACTTCGCCGGCAAACGCGTTGAGCTGGTCGACCATGGTGTTGATGGTGTTCTTCAGTTCGAGGATTTCGCCCTTTACATCGACCGTGATCTTGCGCGACAGGTCGCCGCGCGCCACTGCGGTGGTGACTTCCGCGATGTTGCGCACTTGCGTCGTGAGGTTGGCGGCCAAGAGGTTGACGTTGTCGGTGAGGTCTTTCCAGGTGCCGCCAACGCCGGGCACCACGGCTTGTCCGCCCAATCTGCCCTCGGTACCGACCTCGCGCGCCACGCGCGTCACTTCGGCGGCAAACGAGCGCAATTGCTCGACCATGGTGTTCAGCGTGTCCTTGAGCAGCAGGATCTCGCCGCGCACGTCGACCGTGATCTTCTTCGACAGGTCGCCGCCGGCGATCGCGGTCGCGACCTCGGCGATGTTGCGAACCTGGGCGGTCAGGTTCGAGGCCATGAAGTTGACGTTGTCGGTGAGGTCCTTCCAGGTGCCTGCGACTTCGGGCACTTGCGCCTGGCCGCCAAGCTTGCCTTCGGTGCCGACCTCGCGCGCCACGCGTGTCACTTCGGACGCGAACGCGTTGAGTTGGTCGACCATCGTGTTGATGGTGTTTTTCAGCTCGAGGATTTCGCCCTTCACGTCGACCGTGATCTTGCGCGACAGGTCGCCGCGGGCGACGGCCGTGGTGACCTCGGCGATGTTGCGGACCTGCGCGGTCAGATTGCCCGCCATCGAATTGACGCTGTCGGTCAAATCCTTCCAGGTGCCGGCGACGCCGGGCACGTTGGCCTGGCCGCCGAGGCGGCCTTCGGTGCCGACCTCGCGCGCCACGCGCGTCACCTCGCCGGCGAACCGGTTGAGCTGGTCGACCATGGTGTTGAGCGTTTCCTTCAGCTGCAGGATCTCGCCGCGCACATCGACGGTGATCTTGCGCGACAGGTCGCCGCCTGCGATTGCGGTCGCGACTTCGGCGATGTTGCGGACCTGGGCCGTCAGATTGCCGGCCATCGAGTTGACGCTGTCGGTCAAATCCTTCCAGGTGCCGGCGACGCCGGTCACCTGAGCCTGGCCGCCGAGCTTGCCATCGGTGCCGACCTCGCGCGCCACGCGCGTCACTTCGGAGGCAAACGCATTGAGCTGGTCGACCATCGTGTTGAGCGTTTCCTTCAACTGCAGGATTTCGCCCGACACGTTCACCGTGATCTTTTTCGACAGGTCGCCCTTGGCGACCGCGGTCGCGACTTCGGCGATGTTGCGGACCTGGCCGGTGAGATTCGAAGCCATCGAGTTGACGCTGTCGGTAAGGTCCTTCCAGGTGCCGGCGACACCGCGCACGAGCGCCTGGCCGCCGAGCTTGCCTTCGGTGCCGACTTCGCGCGCGACGCGCGTGACTTCGCCGGCAAAGGCGTTGAGCTGGTCGACCATGGTGTTGATGGTGTCTTTCAGCTCAAGGATTTCGCCGCGGACATCCACCGTGATCTTCTTCGACAGGTCGCCGTTGGCGACCGCGGTGGTCACTTCCGCGATGTTGCGGACCTGCGCGGTCAGATTGCTCGCCATCGAGTTGACGCTCTCGGTGAGGTCCTTCCAGGTGCCGGCGACGCCGAGCACGTTGGCCTGGCCGCCCAATCGCCCGTCGGTGCCGACCTCGCGCGCCACGCGCGTCACTTCGCCGGCAAAGGCGTTGAGCTGGTCGACCATGGTATTGAGCGTTTCCTTCAATTGCAGGATTTCGCCCGAGACGTTCACGGTGATCTTCTTGGATAGGTCGCCGCCGGCGATCGCGGTGGCGACGTCAGCGATGTTGCGCACCTGCGCCGTCAAATTGCTCGCCATGAAGTTGACGTTATCGGTGAGATCCTTCCAGGTTCCGGCCACACCCGGCACCTGGGCCTGACCGCCGAGCTTGCCTTCGGTGCCGACTTCGCGCGCGACGCGGGTCACTTCCGATGCGAAGGAGTTGAGCTGGTCGACCATCGTGTTGATGGTGTCTTTCAATTCCAGGATTTCGCCGCGCACATCCACCGTGATCTTGCGCGAGAGGTCGCCGCGGGCAACCGCGGTGGTGACGTTGGCGATGTTGCGCACCTGCGCGGTGAGATTGCCGCACATCGCGTTCACGGAGTCGGTCAGGTCTTTCCAGGTGCCGGCGACGCCGGGCACGATCGCCTGGCCGCCGAGTTTGCCGTCGGTGCCGACTTCGCGCGCGACGCGGGTGACTTCAGAGGCGAAGGAGCGAAGCTGGTCCACCATCGTGTTGATGGCTTCCTTCAGCTGCAGGATCTCGCCGCGGACGTCCACCGTGATCTTCTTGGAGAGGTCGCCATTGGCAACCGCGATCGTCACCTCGGCGATGTTGCGAACCTGGCCGGTCAAATTGTTGGCCATCGAGTTGACGCTCTCGGTCAGGTCCTTCCACACGCCGGTCACTTCCGGCACTTGAGCCTGGCCGCCGAGCTTGCCTTCGGTGCCGACTTCGCGCGCCACGCGGGTCACTTCCGAGGTGAACACGCTGAGTTGCTTGATCATCGTGTTGACGATGTTGGCCGACTGCAAGAATTCGCCGCCCAGCGGGCGGCCATCGACGTCAAGCTGCACGGTTTGCAGGAGGTCGCCTTGGGCGACGGCGGCGACCGCGCGGGTCACTTCGCGGGTCGGCCACAACAGATCGTCGATCAGCGTATTGACGGAGCTTTCCATGTCGGCCCATGAGCCGGAGGCAAGACCAAACCTGACGCGCTGCCGCGTCTTGCCTTCGCGGCCGACAACCTGGCCGACGCGCTCGAGCTGCTGCGCCATGCGCTGATTGGCTGCGATGATCTCGTTGAAGGTATCGGCGATCTTGCCGTCGATCCCGAGTTGATCGCCAGACATTCGTACCGAGAAGTCGCCGCTGCGCATCGCCTGCAGCGCGTGCAATAAATCTTGCCGCGAATCCGGGGCCGCGTCGCCGTTTGGTTTTCGCATCGGGATGGGATGGGCGGGCGGCACGGTTGCTCCGGGATCAAGATCGCTCATGACATTTCCCCCGCAAAATGCATCGCCGATCTGAATCCGCGCTGCAACGTTCAGCATAGAAGCTTCATAAAAATGCCAAATCAAGCAATAAGATACAGAGCAGTGAGAAATTGGAACCCGCTCGATTTGGCAGAAGCGGAATAACTCCGCCCTTTGGTGCTGGTTCCGGTCGGTTCAATAAATCTTTCGTCGAACTGTTTCCGCGCGGCGAGGCGGTGCTCGCGGGCATAGCGCGCGTGCGGGTTTTGGAACTAGGTGCTTTTTGGAACGGCCACTCAAGAGCGCATGAGGGAATCGCGCGAACGCAAGGCGCTCCTGCCGGCGGGTCAGGTTCCCGTATGGATTTGAATCGTTGCATCGGCTGCCCATATGCGGGGCGCGGGGGTGGAGGAGACGGAGATAGGAGGCCGCATCATGGGTCCGAAATTCGCCTTGACGGCACTCATAGTTGCTTTCGGTGTTGCGGTTGCATTTGCGACGGCTACCACGATCAGACAAGTACACACGGCGACATCGTCGTCGACCGCGCACCCGATCACACGCACCTAGTTCCACTTCCGTGGTTCGTGAACCGCCGCAGCATCCGGTCCGGGAGACATCGGGAACGAAGCTTTAGCCGGACGGTTACCACCTCGACCGACGGCTTGGCCGTGCGTTTTCCTTGCTCGAGGTGCCATCATTGGATGCCCAGACCAGAGAGCGCGGGACATTTGCTGAAAAGAAACAGCCGCCCGAGCGCGATCCCGCGCAAAAATCTGCGCCGGAGCAGGCCCGCGAGGCCAGTGATCAATCGCAGGCGGTGCGCAAGCCGCCCTCGCTGCGCGACCGGTTGCGCGAGCACTGGATTGTTGCGACGGCCAGTCTTGGTCTGCTGCTTATCGCATCGATCGGCGGCCTGGTTTACTGGCTCAGCGTCCGTCACTACGAATCCACCGACGATGCCTTCATTGCGGCGCGGAGCTTTTCGGTCGCGCCGAAGGTAGGCGGCTATGTCACCGAGGTGCCGGTCACCGACAACCAGCATGTCAAGGCGGGCGACCTGTTGGCGCGGATCGACGATCGCGACTACAAGATCGCAGTCGATCAGGCGCAGGGCCAGGTTTCCGTGGCGCAGGCCAACATCGACAACATCCAAGCTCAGATCGACAGCCAACACGAGCAGATCAACCAGGCGAAAGCCCAGCTCGATCAAGCACAAGCGCAACTGAAGTTCGCGCAGCAAGAAGAGGATCGCGCAAAGGACCTGGTCGACAAAGGCGCCGGCACGGTTCAACGCGAGCAGCAAACGCGCTCCGATCTGCAGGCTCAGCAAGCCAATACCGCTCGCGCCAAAGCCGCTCTGATCGCCGCGGAGCTGGGAATCAAGACGCTGGAAGCCCAGCTTGAAAGCGCGCGCGCCTCGCTGCAGCAGGCGCAGGCGCAACTCGACCAAGCGAAGCTGAACCTCGGATACACCCGTGTGACCGCGGGTCAGTCCGGCCGCGTCGTCAAGCTGACCGGCGCGGTAGGCACCTTCGTGACCGCCGGCCAGAGCCTCACGATGTTCGTTCCGGACGAAGTCTGGATCGTCGCGAACTACAAGGAAACGCAGCTCACCGACATGCGCCCGGGCCAGCCGGTCGAATTCAGCATCGACGCCTATCCAGACCGCAAGCTGACCGGTCGCGTGGATTCGGTGCAACCCGGCTCGGGCACGGCCTTCAGCCTGCTGCCGGCGGAGAACGCCACCGGCAATTTCGTGAAAGTGGTGCAGCGCGTGCCGGTCAAGATCACGGTCGACAAATGGCCGCCCGACGTACCGGTCGGGCCAGGCATGTCGGTCGTGCCCTGGATCAGGGTACGATGACCGACGTTGCGCAGGGCGGAGGCACTTCAGGAAGCTGGTCGCCGGAACGCTCCGCGGCCGGCGGACACAATCCGTATCTCATCGCTTTCGTCGTTTCGATCGCGACCTTCATGGAGGTTCTCGACACGACGATCGCCAACGTTGCGCTGCGCTATATCGCCGGCGGACTCGCGGTCGGCATCGACCAGAGCACCTACATCGTCACCAGCTATCTTGTATCGAACGCGATCGTGCTGTCGATTTCCGGCTGGCTGTCGACGGTGATCGGCCGCAAGCGCTTTTACATGCTATGTGTCGCGACGTTTGCCGTTGCTTCGCTATTATGCGGATTGGCATGGAGCCTGCAATCGCTGGTGCTGTTCCGCATTCTCCAGGGGCTGGGCGGCGGAGGAATGGCGACGAGCGAGCAGGCGATCCTTGCCGACTCCTTCCCGCCCCACAAGCGGGGTCAGGCGTTCGCGATCTACGGCATCGCGGTGGTGGTCGCGCCGGTGATCGGCCCGACCCTCGGCGGCTGGATCAGTGATACCTATTCCTGGCACTGGGTCTTCCTCATCAACGTCCCAATGGGACTGCTCTCGTTGTTCCTGGTCGGGACACTCGTCAACGAGCCTTCCAGTGCGGAGGAAGAACGACGAGAACTGCTGAAGAACGGCCTTCGCGTCGACTATATCGGCTTCATCCTGGTCGCGATCGGCCTTGGCTCGCTCGAATTCGTGCTGGACGAGGGGCAGCGCAATGATTGGTTCGGATCGAACCTGATCTTAAGTTTCGCGCTCACCGCGGCTTTCTGCCTGATCGCCCTGGTGCTGTGGGAGTTGATGCGCGACGATCCGATTGTCGATATCCGCCTGTTGGGGCAGCGGCACTTCGGCGCCTGTTTTCTGCTTATGCTTGGGACCGGCGCCATCGTGATCGCTACCACGCAGATTCTGCCGCAACTTGTGCAGACCGAGCTCGGCTACACCGCGATGCTGGCGGGGCTGGTGCTTTCGCCGGGCGGCGTCGTGACCATGATCATGATGCCGGTAACGGGAAGACTGATCGGTCTCGTGCAGCCGAAATATCTGCTCGTCGCGGGTGCATCCATCGCCGCGCTTTCGATGTGGCATCTCACGGGCCTGACCGGCGACATCAGTTATGGTTACGCCGCGCTTTCGCGCGTCTACCTCGCATTCGGTCTGCCCCTCCTGTTCCTACCCGTGACGACCGCATCCTATCAGGGCATTCCGCCGGAGAAGACCAATCAGGCCTCGGCGCTCATCAATGTCGCGCGCAACCTCGGTGGATCGATGGGCGTGGCGATGGTGCAGACGGTTTGGCAGCAGCGCCAGCAATTCCATCAGAGCCGCCTGGTCGAGCACATCGTGCCGTCAGACGTCGGCTATCAGCAGACGATCGATGCGATGACACGGTTTTTCCAGGCACAAGGATCGAACGCGTCCGATGCGGCGTCGCAAGCGATCGCCTGGGTCGGGCAGGCGCTGCAGCAGCAGATCGACCTATTGGCTTATATGGATGCCTTCTGGTCGCTTGCCATGGTTGGTCTCGTCATGATCCCCTTGGCGTTCGCCATCAAGACGATCGACCTGCGGGCACCGGCGAGAGGACATTAAGCCGGCCTAGCGTCCCGCGAGTTCCTCGACCAGAACGCGCATGTTTTCGCTGTAGTCGACGGGAACGGCCACCAGATGGACGCCGCCTTGTTTGAACGCGCCTTGCAACGTCGGGACCAACTCCGAGGTGGCGGCGATTCGGTGTCCGCGCGCACCATAGGACACCGCGTAGGCGACGAAATCCGGATTGCCGAACGTCATCCCAAAATCGGGAAATCCGTCGACCGCCTGCTTCCAGCGGATCATCCCGTAGGCGGAATCCTCGATCACGAGAACGACGAGATCGAGTTTCAGGCGAACCGCCGTTTCCAGTTCCTGGCTGTTCATCATGAAGCCGCCGTCGCCGCATATGGCCAGCACGCGCTTTTGCGGATTGAGGCACTTGGCTGCAATGGCGGAAGGAAGGCCGGCGCCCATGGTCGCCAGCGCGTTGTCGAGCAACAACGTGTTGGCGACGGTAGTACGATAATTGCGTGCAAACCAGATCTTGTACATACCATTGTCGAGGCAGACGATGCCGTCTTCCGGGATGACGCTGCGAACGTCATGCACGAGACGCTGAGGAATGACCGGAAAGCGGTCGTCGTCGGCTCTTACGTTGATGTGCGCGTGAATATCGTCCCGCAGCCTGAGAAATTCCGGATCGGGCTTCACGCGCTGGTGCAGCGCATCCGCAAGCGCGCTCACGCTTGTCCCGATATCGCCAATCAATTCTGCGTCCGGATGGAAAACCTCCTCCACGGTCGCCGACACATATCCGACATAGGCGACTTTCGGTCCACGGTCGCCCATGAGGAACGGTGGCTTCTCGACGGTGTCGTGCCCGATCGTGATAATGAGATCGGCGCGTTCGATGGCGTCGTGGACGTAGTCGCGCTCGGATAGCGCGGCAGTGCCGAGATACAATTCGGAATTGCTGGTGACTGCGCCTTTTCCCATTTGGGTATTGAAGAACGGAATTTGTGTTCTGCGGACAAAGTCGGAAAGCGCTTCGACAAGCCGCGGCCGGTTGCCCGCAGCGCCGATCATGACCAGCGGACGCTTGGCGCCCAGAATCAGATCGACGACGCGCTTTAGCGCCGCGGGCGAAGCCACAGGCCTGTCGATCTGATGCGGCGGGATCACGGAAGCTGTGCTGGTTTCCGCGGCAATGTCCTCAGGCAACTCGAGATGGACCGGTCCCGGCCGCTCTTCGGTGGCGACCCGGAACGCCTCGCGGACCAGTGATGGAATGGAATCGGCGGAGACGATCTGCCGCGTCATCTTGGTCAGCGGCCGCATCGTGCCGACGATGTCAACCAGTTGAAACCGCGCCTGGCCCGCGCTCTTGATCGGCTTCTGCCCCGTGATCATGATCATTGGCATAGCGCCGAGATACGCGTAGGCCGCACCGGTGGTGAAATTCAGTGCTCCGGGTCCCAGCGTGGAGAGACAGACGCCGGGCGCCCCCGTCAGGCGCCCCTGTGTCGCTGCCATGAAGGAGGCCGCCTGTTCGTGGCGCGTCAGAACAAGCTCAATTCGCGACTTCCGCAAGGACTCGATGACATCAAGATTCTCTTCGCCCGGGAGCGCAAATATTCGCTGGACACCTTCGTTTTCCAGCGCAGCGACCAGAACGTCGGATCCCTTGGTGCGCATCTGCTTGACCTCCGTGCAGTCCGGTCGAACGGGCTTTGTGCCAGAAAATCACCTTCGGCGCTACGGCGTGGGGCATGCACAGCCATCCCTGAGATCAGGGCAAAGTGATCAACATGAACGTTTAGAGAAGATAATCATTATCTGCGCGTGCACAGCCTGCGAGGAAAGAAGATGCAAAAAAGTTCGATGCTGACGGCTGTGTCCGCGCTGTCATGGTTTGCGACCCTTGGCGGCATGGCGACGGCTCAATCGCTGCACGGCAAGGAGGCATTCGGCGATTGGCAACGCGACAAGCCCGGCACGATCCGCCTGATCAGGCCCGAGGACCTGCCGAAACCTGGCGCGACCCCTTCGGCGGCCAATGTCTCCCAGATCGTCCCGAGACCTCCTGGCGCGGCGCCGCAAGTGCCGCCCGGCTTCAACGTCGAGTTGCTCGCGGAAGGATTGCGCGGACCTCGCATCATCAGGGTCGCGCCAAATGCAGACATCTTCGTCGCCGAGACACACGCCGGCCGTATTCGCGTCCTTCGCCTCCCGGACGGCACGGCCAAGCCGGTCGCGAACGAGATTTTTGCGAGCGGGCTGCGCGGCCCGTTTGGAATTGCGTTCTTTCCGCGCGGCGATAATCCGCAATGGGTATATGTCGCCAACACCGACAGTGTCGTGCGCTTTGCCTATCGCGCAGGCGACCTGAAGGCGTCTGGTCCGCCCGAGACCGTCGTTGCGAACCTCCCGCATGGGTACGGTCATTCGACCCGCGATATTGTCTTTACCGCAGATGGCAAGCGGATGCTGGTCTCGGTAGGATCAGCCAGCAACGATGGCGAGGGGCTGGGCGCGCCTCCTGGCGGACTTAAGTTATGGAGCCGCCGCCATGCGCTCGGCGCCGCCTGGAGTTATGAAGCCGATCGAGCTTCGGTGTTGTCGTTCGATCCCGACGGCAAGGACAAGAAGACATTCGCCACTGGCATCCGCAATTGTGTCGGCCTCGCAGTCCAGCCTCAGAGCGGCACGCCGTGGTGCTCCACCAACGAGCGCGACGGCTTCGGCGACAATCTGGTGCCCGACTACGTGACCCGGATCAGCGAAAATGCATTCTATGGATGGCCGTGGTTTTATATCGGCGGCAATGAAGACCCCAGGCATGCGGGCGAGCGGCCCGATCTCAAGGGCAAGGTCACCATCCCCGACGTGCTGATCCAGGCCCATTCGGCATCAATGGGACTGATATTTTACGAGGGTACCAATTTCCCTTCGGAATATCGCGGCGACGCCTTTGCGGCCGAGCATGGCTCCTGGAACAGGTCGCGGCTAACCGGCTACAAGGTCATTCGCATCCGTCTGAAGGATGGTGTGCCGACCGGCGAATACGAAGATTTCGTCACCGGGTTTGCCCTCAAAGACTCCGAGGTGTGGGGCCGTCCGGTCGGCGTTGCGGTCGCGCACGACGGCGCCTTGCTGGTTTCGGAAGACGGCAATGGAACTATTTGGCGGATCAGCCACTAATTATCTTGCGGGGCCTTGAGCCGCGGTTTTGACTGTCTGCGGACCGAATATTTCCGAAGGCCGGTATTTTGACTGATATCTGGGCGAGAAAGTCCGTGGTCGAGCTGGTGGCGGAAGCGTCCCAGGCGAACGACGACGCGGAAGTTCGGCCCCTCAAGCGCACGCTATCGGCGCTTAATCTTGTGGCATTGGGGGTGGGCGGCATCATCGGTGCGGGCATCTTTGTGCTCACGGGGCACGCCGCGGCCGAAAATGCCGGCCCCGCGGTGACGCTATCGTTTCTCCTGGGGGCGGTGGCCTGCGCGTTCGCCGGGCTTTGCTACGCGGAAATGGCCTCGAGCGTGCCGATCAGCGGCAGCGCCTATACCTACGCCTATGCGACGCTCGGCGAACTGGTCGCGTGGATCATCGGCTGGGACCTGACCCTCGAATACGCGGTCGGCGCAATCACGGTGGCGATTGGTTGGTCCGGCTACGTCGTAAGCTTCGCAAGAGATTTCGGGCTCAACATCCCAACGCAGTTTGCCTTGTCCCCACTGATCTACGACTCAAGCCACCATGCCTGGTCCGCAACCGGTGCGATTGTCAACGCGCCGGCCGTAGCCGTGATCATCTGCATCACCTGGCTACTCGTGATCGGCATCCGGGAATCAGCGCGGTTCAACAACCTGATCGTCGCCGTCAAACTTACGGTAATTTTCCTTTTCATCATCTTTGCCGCTCCCCACTTCAACACGTCCAACTGGGTGACGGCGGCCAATCCCGAGGGCCGGTTCATTCCGCCCAATGCGGGCGACAGCATCTACGGCTGGTCGGGTGTGCTCCGTGGCGCTGCGGTGGTATTCTTCGCCTATATCGGGTTCGATGCGGTCTCGACCACGGCCCAGGAGGCGAAAGATCCGAACCGCGACATGCCGATCGGCATTCTGGGCTCGCTGGTCATTTGCACGATCCTATATGTCGCCGTTGGCTTCGTGCTGACCGGCATCGTTGCCTTCGATCGATTGAACGTGCCGGACCCGATCGCGGTCGGGATCGATGCTGCCGGCATCGGCTGGCTCGGGCCGCTGGTCAAGCTCGGCATTGTTTTCGGCCTGACCTCGGTCCTTCTGGTGCTCCTGCTCGGGCAATCGCGTATTTTCCGTGCCATGGCCTATGACGGGCTGTTGCCGCCGGCGGCCGCAAAAATTCATCGGCGCTTTCGCACCCCCTATGTTTCGACCGTGGGCTCAGGGGTGGTTGTCGCTGTGCTAGCAGGGCTGTTGCCAATCGGCATTGTCGGCGAGCTCGTTAGTATCGGCACGTTGTTTGCGTTTGCTGTGGTGTCGATCGGTACTCTTGTGTTGCGTATTGTCGATCCCGCATTGCACCGCCCGTTCCGGGCGCCGGCGATCTGGATCGTCGGCCCGGCGGGGGCTGCGACCTCGGTGTTGCTGATGCTCGGGCTGCCGATCGATACCTGGCTGCGGCTGGCCATCTGGCTCGTGATCGGGCTTGTGATCTATTTCACCTACGGCACGAAACACAGCCGGCTTGCGCAGGCCGGATAGTCATCGCTTACCCCCGTCTTACGCTGGCGCCGCCGTCGACCGGCAGGGTGACGCCGGTGATGAAGCTCGCTTCGTCCGAGGCCAGGAACAGCGCCGCATTGGCGACGTCCCAGCCGGTGCCCATCTTCCTGCGCAAGGGCACCTGGCTGTCGCGTTCGGCCTCGACCTCGGCGCGGGTCTTCCTGAACTCGCGGGCGCGGGTATCGACCGCCATGGGCGTGTTCATCAGCCCAGGCAGGATGACATTGGCGCGGATGCCGTATTCGGCGTTCTGATAGGCGAGCTGTTCGGTGAAGGCGACCATCGCCGACTTCGTTGCCTTGTAGGCGACGTAAGGATAGGTCGTGATCACCGCCATCGACGAGATGTTGATGATGACGCCGCTTGCTTGCCGCCGCATGATCGGGATCACGTGCTTGGCCGCGAGAATGCAGCTCTTGAGGTTGATCGCCACGCAGCGGTCGAACGCCTCTTCGGTGATAGCGAGCAGCTCGGCGTCGCCCGCAAGGCTGACGCCGACATTGTTGTGCAGGATATCGATGCGGCCCCAGCGGTCATGGGCATCCTGGACCATCGCCTTTATCTCGGCATTTTTGGTCACGTCGGCCTTGAAGGCGACCGCGGTGCCTTGCTTGCCTGCGATCATGTCGACGGTTTCCTGCGCCGATGCAAGATTGTGATCGACGCACAGCACCCTGGCGCCCTCGCGGGCGAAGGTGAGCGCCGTGGCGCGGCCGTTGCCGATGCCTTCGCCGGGACTTTGCCCGGCCCCAACGACGATGGCGACGCGATCTTTCAGGCGCATGTCATTTCACTCCGGGTATCGGGTACTGCTCGAGTACCTCTTTATAATGAGGCTCATTGTCGATCTTCATCGTCGCCAGCACCCGCACCACGGCGCAGTAGAAGGCGATGGTGAGGACGAGATCGACCATGTGCTCGTTGGAAAGTTCGCGCTTGATCTCGGCAAACGTCGCCTCCGACATCGCAAGATCGCGCACCATCTCGCGCGCCCCTCTCAGGATCGCTTTCGCCAGCGGCTCGAGCTTCGACGACTTGCCACAGGTCTCGCCCATCAAGCCCGCTATATCCTCGTCGGTGACACCGAATTCCTTGCCGATCTTCACGTGATGGGTGAACTCGTATTCCGACTTCTCCAGCCAGCCAACCTGCAGGATCGCAAGTTCGCGCAAACGCGGATCGAGCTTGCTTTTGAAGCGGATGTAGCCGCCGACGCCGTTGAAGGCGCGCGCCATATCGGGCGAGTTCACGAGCAGTTTGTGCAGGTTGGTATTGCGCTTGAGCATGTCGCGATATTTCACCGCGACCTGGTCGGCCTCGAGATAGGGCAGGCGGGCCATCTTGCTGGTTCCTCGTTTACTAGTGATCCTGGGACTCTCGTTCCGGCGCCTGCAAGGTCACGCCGCCGTCGACCACCAGCACCTGGCCGGTGATGTAGCGCGCGTAGTTGCTGAGCAGGAATTTGACGGCGTGGCCGACGTCCCAGCCGGTGCCTTCCAATTTCAGCACCGAGGCCTTGGCGCGCTGGGCGCGTGCGGCCTCGCTCATGCCGCGGGCATAGACCATCGGCGTGTACATCGGACCCGGGCAGATGCAATTGACCCTGATGTTGTCAGCTCCGTGGTCGACCGCCATCGCCCGCGTCAATCCGATCACCGCGGCCTTCGATGTGGTGTAGGTGGTGAGCCCGCGCGGCCGCAGCGCCGAGATCGAGGAAATATTGACGATGGCGCCGCCCTGGGCGGTCTTGATCATCGCGGGAATCGCGTATTTCGAGAGCAGGAACATGCTCTCGACATTGATCTGCATGACGCGCCGGTACTCCTCCGGCTTCTCCTCGACGACGCTGCCGCGACTGCCGATTCCGACATTGTTGTCGAGGAAGTCGAGCCGGCCGAAGCCGTCGATGCACGCCTCAACCAGTGCTTTGCAGTCGGCTTCGCGCGTCACGTCACAGCCGAGCGCGACCGCCGTGCCGCCTTCGGCGACAATCATCTCGACCGTGCGTTGAGCAAGCCTGAGTTCGCGATCAGCCACCATCACCTTGGTGCCGGCACGGGCCAGCAGGATCGCGGCCGCGCGCCCGTTGCCGATGCCGTCATCAGCCGCGCCGCCGCCACTGATCAGCGCGACCTTGCCGGAGAGTCCGGCATCGTCCTCGGGTCCCTGCATGACGTTTCTTCCTTCTTGTTGGGCGCACGATAGCAATGCTGTCAGCGCGAGAGAAGGGCGCTGTCGCATGCCGGCTGCGCGATCTTCGCGCGACATGGCATATCCGTCATTGCGAGCGCAAGCGAAGCAATCCAGAAATCTCACCGAGGAAGCAGCCTGGGTTGCTTCCGCCTACGCGCGAGGGCGCTTCGGCGGACTCCAAGCGCGCCATAGCTCGAGCAGCGAGCGACGGCGGGTCGTCGCTTGCACTCCTCGCAATGACAGGACGCGCAGCTTTGCGTTCTCGCGGCATGATCTGCCCGAGGTTTGCTTTAGCCGTGATCCCTCGAAGAGAGAGGGCGCAGGGAAAGCCGGGTGCTCAGCAAGCACCCGCAGCCTCGCACGCAACAAAAAAGCGCACGAGCGTAGTCGCCACAGGTTCGCCGAAACAATCCGGCCTTCCCTGCGCAATGGTTTACGGCTTATTCCGCGCTCTCCCTGGTGACCGGGCTTTCTTGCCACCATCGCTCGCGAATTGCTTCACGAACTTGACGCCAGCGTCGGGGCGTCAGGACCACACGGCTTTGCCGTCCGCGACTGGCACGTTCGTCTCACGCGCCAGCACGTCCATCGCATCCCCACCCAACGTTCGTGACGATCGCGAGCGTCCCTCTTATCGGGTGAGGACGGGAGAATCAGTGGAGTTGATTTGCCCGACGGCACAAGTGAAATATTTTTGCGAGGAGGACTGGACGACCCAAATCACGTTGAGTCCACTCATGAAATCGAGTTTTTGGCGCATCGATTTTGCAAACTTAAAAGCCTTCGTGAGCGAGATGACGCAGGGAAAATCGAACTGATTGCCTGTGTCGAACAAATCAGTTGTCGATCGATCGGCACGAAGACGAAGCTACCAACGCGGACGAATTACTGGTGGAAACGTATAATCACGTTCGGCGGAAACGGAACACGATGGCGGCCCCATGCGATCTGATATGATTTACTTGTGCGACGCTAACGGGCGCGCGCTGAATCACTGATAATTCCCCGGGATCAGCGACGCCGACAACGAAGCCTGCACCTTAGTAGCTCCAGCGGTTGTGTTAAACCTCAACGCGTTGATAATTCGTGAATTGAATTTGCCGCTGATCGGACCAAGCTGCGTCCGTCGATCACGTCGCGTGTGACTGAATTTGACATCCAGCCGATGGATGATGCCACGTTTGCGCATCTCGGCGCTAAGCTACTCGGCGCCGCAACCCAACGACACGCAACGGTTCGAGCCGAGCTGACGCGGTTCCAAGACGTATTAGTCAGCCCCACCTTATCCACGACACGTCAGTGCCGCCGCCCGAATGCGCTGCCGCTGGTGCGACAGCCGCGATGAGCTGCTCATCAAACGTTTGGGCCCAGCACGCAGGGAATTGCACCTGCTGGCGTTGTTCGCGAAGTACTTTAATTCCTCAGGTATTTGCGGTCTCGCGTGGCCGCCAATGTCTCGACTCCGGAAGGGAGAGACATCATGAAGCGGTCATTTATTTTTTTCTTAGCGGCTGCCGCGAGCTTCGTCGTCACATCGCTAGTGGTCTGGTCTGTTCTGGGTGCTGATCTGCATTTGAAAAAGGCGGATACGACCTACGCCGCTAACCCAACAACGATGAGGATACTTGCACTGGATCAGGCGTCGCATCTCGCTTTCTGGACCTTCGTTCTGAAAAATAAAAAGCAGGCCTGTGATGTTGTTGTTCGGACCATGTATCAAGGCGGCGCTGAAGCCGGGGTCGATAGCTGGACCATTGGCTGTCAGGACGGTAACGAATATTCGATAAGTATCGACCCGGACGCGCAGGGCTCAGTTTGCGATCGAAACGCTTTCGCCCAAAGCGCTGAATAATCAACGCCGGCGACATCAGCTCTACACGCCAGCGGCCATTGGTCTCACGTAACAGCGCAAAATAAGTCTCTGAACGTGAAAGAGCTCACACCGGGAACTCCAATGGCAGATCCATTTTGCTGGTTTGGGGTAACCAGATGCACGACCGAATCGCCACTCCCAAGCCATTGGTCGACGAGCTCCCTGAGCTTCAAGACTGCGGTCGCGACCTGCGAATAGATGCCTGCCGAGGCATCGCGTTGTGGTGCATCTTTCTTGACCATGTCCCCAATAATATCGGAAGTTGGTTCACGCTGCGGAACTACGGCTTCAGCGATGCCGCGGAAGTATTCATGTTCGTCTCGGGCGTAACCTGCGCGCTGGCCTACGGCAAGGCATGGCGCTGCGAGGGCTGGAGCGGGGTGATCAGCCGGACGCTGCGGCGAAGCTGGGACATTTATGTCGCATTTCTGCTGCTCACGCTCGCCTGCGCCATCCTGGTTCACCTCGCAGGTGGCGGCCGCCTTGCTGACGAGAGCAACACGCGTATTCTGTTGGACCAGCCGGGCGCGACGCTCGCGCACGCGGCGATCTTGCAATACCGTTCGGTCAATACCGACGTGTTACCCATCTTCGTGCTTCTTCACCTCTTGTTCGCGCCGCTGCTGTGGCTGCTGCAGCGAGTGCCGAACCTGACGCTCGGCGCGTCGCTGGCTCTTTATGTGCTGGTGCATGTGTTCGGCTGGACCGTCGCAGCGTGGCCGAACAGGCATTGGGCCTTCAATCCGATAGCCTGGCAGTTGCTGGTCGTGCTTGGCGCCTGGTGGATGATCGAGGGCAAGAGGATCCGGCCCTGGGTGACATCGCGCACGGCGCTTGTACTTGCCGTTCTGTTTTTGCTCTTCAGCTTGGTCATCGCATTGAGCTGGCACATCAAACCGCTGGAAGAAAGGATCCCGCCAGCGCTGGCGAAGCTGTTTTACCCATTGGACAAATCGAATCTTGATCCGTTGAGACTGCTGCATTTTTTGGCCATGGCGATTCTGGCGGCATGGTTGGTGCCTCGCAATTGGCGAGGACTGACGACGCCGGTGATGCGCGGCGCGATCCGCTGCGGCGAAAACTCGCTGCCAATCTATTGCCTTGGCGTTCTGCTGGCGTTCATTAGCCACATGGTGCTGCTCGACATCTCGAACGGGATTGCGATGCAGATAGCTCTAAGTGTCGGTGGCATCGCGGCTATGATCGCGGCCGCGGCGCTGCTGAACTTGATCAAACCCAGGCGGCAACCACGATTGTCTTGAAGACCGCGATCTCTAGAATGGCAATGAACGTAGCGGCGCGGTGTTGGGACAGTGTGACTGTCGAATTACATCGCTTGCGCCAGTGGGATTTTGAGCGTTGAATTTGGGACTGATGAGACACTACCGCAGGTAGTTGTTCCGAGTGTGCCTGCCGCCTCTTGGGCTGAAGCCACGAATTGGCTCGCCTGGAGATGAAGCGAGTGCGATGGCTTCATGCTTAGTTGAACCGGGGAAGGTACGCCTCGTCGGTCTATACCTTGACTGATCGGGAGTGACCAAACGCGCAAGGCCCACACGGGCACCGACCGCTCTGTCGATGGCCAACAAAAAAGGGAGGAGAACCATGGGCAGCTGGCTCAGTGAGCGAGAACAGCGTCTCGTCGCGGGCGCGGAGGCGGCATCGGCGGCAACGCCTATACCGACCCAGATTGTTTCCAACGGCGAGTATCTTCCGCCCCCGCAGAGCGCGACCCAAAAGAAGGTCGAGGCACGGATCAACGAGCTCGCGGACGTGAACGGCAAGCACCTCGGCTTGAGCCGCAGGCAGTTCCTGCACACAAGCTGCGGCATGGCGGCAGCGTTCCTCGCCATGAATGACATCTACGGCAATGTTTTTCAGGTCGCGCCCGCCGAGGCCCGCGAGCCCGAACTGATGCTGGCGCGCGCGCAAAGCCTCGCCGACCAGTTCATCTTCGATGTCCAGACCCATTTCGTGCGTGACGACTTCGATCACAAGGAGCTGCTTGGCCTTGCGGACTTTGCGAGCCAGCACTGGAATCCGAGGATGAAGGAGGAGGGCGTCTCCTCGCTCGCCCGCTACAAATTCCAGAATTATGTGAAGGAGGTCTACTACGACAGCGACACCAACATCGCGCTCTTGAGCGGCGCGCCGTTCGATGACCCGAGCTGGTGGCTGCTGTCCAACGAGCAAATCGTCAAGGCGCGGGAGCTGATCAACGACTTCGCCGGCTCGCGTCGCCTGTTGGCGCACAGCGTCATCACCCCAAAGCAACCCGGCTGGATGGACGAGGTCGACAAGGCTATCGAAGTCTACAAGCCTGATTCATGGAAGTCCTACACGATCGGCGACCCGCTGGCGCCCTCGAAGTTCCCATGGCGGCTTGATGACGAGCCGGTGATGTATCCGTTCTATGAGAAAGCGGTCAAGGCAGGCATCAACACGCTGTGTATCCACAAGGGGCTGCTGCCGCCCGATTACGAGAAGTCGTTCGCCGGCGTGTGGGAATACGCAACGGCATGGGACATTGGAAAGGCCGCGAAGGATTGGCCGCAGATGAACTTCGTGATCTATCACTCGGCGCTGCGGCCGTTCCTCGAATTGCCAGACAAGGCGTGGGCCGAGTTCGAGCAGACCGGCCGCATCCAGTGGGCCACGGACCTCGCGGAAATCCCCCAGAGGTTCGGCGTCACCAATGTCTATGCCGAGCTGGGCACGTCCTTTGCCAACTCAGCGGTGGCTCATCCGAAATTCTGCGCCGCACTGGTCGGCACGCTGATCAAGGGCATGGGGGTCGACCACGTCATGTGGGGCACTGACTCCGTCTGGTACGGCTCACCGCAGTGGCAGATCGAGGCGCTGCGCCGGCTCGAAATCCCTGAGGACATGCAGAAGAAGTACGGCTTTGCACCGCTCGGCGACGCCACCAGTAGCGCCAAGCAAGCGATCTTCTCGGGCAACGCAACCAGGTTCTACAAGATCAAGCTGAGGGCGGCCGATAACACCAGGATGCCGACCTTTTCCGAGGACCGCCTCGCGGCGCTCAAGCACGAGTACGCCCAAGCTGCGAGCCAACCCTCGAACCTCCGCTACGGCTACGTTCGCGCCGGTTAGCGTCACAGTCTGATGCCCTAAGGGGTGTATCAGGATCGGCGGGTATCGCTATCGTGCGCCGTCGGCGTTTTCCTGTTTCATCAGGCGAAATTGCATGTTGCCGGGCGCACACCGCATGGCTTGCGACCACATTCGCCGATTTGGCCGCGTTTCGCGCCGCCATTGCCGTTGGCATGCCCTGCCGATGTCTTTGGAACCGCTCGCACGGCAGCGCGTTTGTGGGTTCGGGCGTGTGGGAAATCGGAATTGCCGTACCGATGAATATTTTAGATCCGCAAGGTCCCATAGCCGCCGCCGATAAGACCATCCTGATCGACTCCATCGCCATCATGCTGGCGATCGTCCTGCCGACGATCGTCGCCATTTTCGCGTTCGCCTTCTGGTTTCGTCAGTCAAATCCCCGCGCCGTCTACCGTCCCGATTGGGCCTATTCTGGCCGCATCGAACTGGTGGTCTGGTCGATCCCGGCGCTCACGATCATCCTGCTCGGCGGCGTCGCATGGATCGGTTCGCACCAGCTCGACCCGGCGGCTCGTGTCGAGGGAACGGGAAGCCCGGTGAGGGTCCAGGTCGTTTCGCTCGATTGGAAATGGCTCTTCATCTACCCGGACCAGCGGATTGCGACCATCAACGCCCTGACCGTCCCGGTGGGGGCGCCGCTGAAGCTCGAGCTCACCTCCGCAAGCGTGATGAACGTTTTCTTCGTCCCGCAGCTCGGCAGCATGATCTACACGATGAATGGCATGATCACGCCGCTCAACCTGCGTGCCGATCAAGTGGGCAATTATCAGGGGCTGTCGGCGCATTTTAGCGGCGACGGGTTCCCCGACATGCTGTTCGACGTTCACGTGATTTCGCCGCTGGCTTTTCCCGACTGGGTCGCAAATACGGCGCGCAGCGATCAGGTCCTCAACAGGGACAGCTACAACAAGCTCGCGCAACAATCCATCGGGGCGACCAAGACAAGCTATCGGCTCGAGGACCCCGAACTGTTTGGCAAGATCGCGGCCCAGCAGATCCCTCCGGGTCCGGGGCCGCAATTGACGACCAACCCGGCAAAGCCGGCTGCCGGAGTTGGCAATGCTAGGTAAGCTCGGCTGGTCAGTCATCCCGTTCGATCAACCGATCCCGCTTCTTGTCGGGGCCGTGGTGCTGGTCGTCATCCTGGGCGTTATCGCCTGGGTGATTGTCGCCGGCCACTTGCCGTATCTATGGCGCGAATGGATCACCAGCGTCGATCACAAGCGGATCGGCGTGATGTACACGCTGCTCGCAATGGTGATGCTGCTGCGCGGATTTTCCGATGCCATCATGATGCGGGCGCAGCAGGCGATCGCCTATCACTCCAACGGCTATCTGCCGCCTGAACATTTCAACCAGATATTTTCCGCCCACGGCACCATCATGATCTTTTTTGTCGGGATGCCGTTCGTGATCGGGCTGATGAACCTGGTGGTGCCGCTGCAACTCGGCGTTCGCGACGTGGCGTTTCCGACCCTGAATTCCGTCGGATTCTGGCTCACCGCTACCGGCGCGCTTCTGGTCAATATTTCGCTCGTGGTCGGCGAATTCGCGCGCACCGGCTGGCTGCCTTACCCGCCGCTGTCGGAGCTGACTTATTCTCCCGGCGTCGGCGTCGACTACTATTTGTGGTCTCTTGAAATCTCCGGCGTCGGCACGCTGGTTGCCGGCATCAATCTCGTCACCACCGTGCTGAAGCTGCGTACCAAGGGCATGACCTACCTGCGCATGCCGATGTTCTGCTGGACGACGCTTGCATCAAATCTCCTGATCGTCGCGGCATTCCCGATCCTGACCGCAACGCTCGCCATGCTGATCCTCGACCGCTATTTCGGCTTCCATTTCTTCACCAACGAAGCCGGCGGCAACGTCATGATGTTCATGAACCTGATCTGGGCGTGGGGTCATCCGGAGGTCTACATCCTGGTCCTGCCGGCGTTCGGGATTTTCTCGGAAGTGGTCTCGACATTTTCCTGCAAGCCGCTGTTCGGCTACCGCTCAATGGTATTGGCCACCATGGCGATCTGCCTCATATCGTTCATGGTGTGGCTGCACCACTTCTTCACCATGGGTGCCGGCCCCGACGTCAATGCCATCTTCGGCATCGCCAGCATGATCATAGCGGTGCCTACCGGCGTGAAGATCTACAACTGGTTGTTCACGATGTATGGCGGGCGCATTCGCTTTGCGACGCCGATGATGTGGTCGATCGGATTCATGGTCACCTTCATCATCGGCGGGTTGACCGGCGTTCTGGTCGCCGTGCCGCCCGCGGATTTCCTGCTGCACAACAGCCTGTTTCTGGTCGCGCATTTTCACAACGTGATCATCGGCGGCGTGCTGTTTGGGGCGTTTGCCGGATACAATTACTGGTTCCCGAAGGCGTTCGGCTTTCGCTTGCATGAAGGGCTGGGAAAGGCGGCGTTCTGGTTCTGGCTGAGCGGGTTCTATCTCGCGTTCATGCCGCTTTATGCCTTGGGCTTCCTCGGGATGACCCGGCGCATGCAGCACTACGACGTTGCGCAGTGGCGTCCCTGGCTGATCGCGGCTGCCTTCGGCGCCATGCTGATCCTGATCGGCATCATCTTCCAGGTCGCGCAGCTCATCGTCAGCATCCGCCGCCGTGCGGAATTGCGCGACCGCACCGGAGATCCCTGGGATGGGCGTTCGCTGGAATGGGCCACGGCGTCGCCTCCACCGGTGTTCAATTTCGCGATTTCGCCCAATGTGACCGGAGAGGACGCGTACTGGGCGATCAAGGCGCACGCCAAGCAGCAGGATCTGGAAAAGCGTGAGCCGGATTACGTGGACATCGAAATGCCGCGTAACTCGCCGACTGGATTCGTCTGCGCCTTCTTCGCGACCGTCATGGGTTTTGCGCTGATCTGGCACATCTGGTGGATGGTGGCCGTGGGCGGGGTCGGTGCGTTCGCGACCTTTGTCGCATTCGCCTGGCGCGATCATGACGAATACGTCATCCCGGCGGCAGAAGTTGCTCGGATCGACCGCGCCATCATCGCCGAGCGGCGCGCCCTGCTCGGCCTTGCAGGGAGCCCGTGATGGTCGACGCGACGATCGCATATCCGCATAGCGACCCGCATCATCTGCGTGGGATGGAAGCATCGGGCATCGCGCACAGCGGGCCAGCCTCCAAGAGGATCGCCACCGGCTACGGTTTCTGGATCTTCATCCTCAGCGACATGGTGATGTTCTCGGCCTTCTTCGCGACTTACGCCGTGCTGCTCGGGCAGACCGCGGGCGGGCCGAGCGGACGGGAGCTGTTCGACCTGCGCAATGTCGCAATCGAGACCGCGTTCTTGCTGGCATCGAGCTTTACCTGCGGCCTCGCCAGCATCGCTGCCGACACGCGCAGCACGATCTGGTTTCAATTGGGCATGGCCGTTACCTGCATCTTCGGCCTCGGCTTTCTCACGATTGAAGGCCGGGAATTTGCCAGCCTCGTTGCCCGCGGCGCCGGACCGACGCGCAGCGCGTTCCTCTCGGCGTTCTTCACCCTCGTCGGTTGCCACGGCCTGCACGTCTCGGCCGGCATCTTGTGGCTGCTGACGATGATGGCGCAAGTTTTCGCCAAGGGGTTCAGGCCAGACATTCTGCGCCGCATCCTGTGCTTCGCACTGTTCTGGCACGCACTCGACATCATCTGGATCGCCGTGTTCACCGTCGTGTATTTGATCGGAAGCGCCGCATGAGCAACGGATACGACACAGAAAACAGCGTCGATCTGGCACCAGGCGACGAGCACGTTGAAGGTGGTGTCGGCTTACGGGTACTCGGTTATCTCACAGGCCTCGCACTTGCAATCCTGCTGACGGCGACCTCTTTCTTCGTCGCGGGCACCGATCTGGTCTGGCAGCCGAGCATTCCGGTCGCGCTTATCGTCTTGGCAATCGCGCAGATGGGCGTGCACCTGGTGTTCTTCCTGCACATCACTACCGGCCCCGACAACACCAACAACGTGCTGGCGCTCGCCTTCGGAGTCCTGATCGTCCTGCTCGTGATCGGCGGATCGGTCTGGATCATGGCCAACCTCAATCACAATATGATGCCAATGGATCAGATTATGCAGATGCAAAGATGACGATGCAAAGATGATACCGTCGACGTCTGTCATTTGCCGCGGCTCGCCCCGGCAAATACAGATGTTGCGGAAGATTGTCGTCCCGTCGCTGCTTGGGCATGATGGCCTGCAAAAAGGCACGAACAAGCCAAGGGGAACGCCATGAAGATCATCGACGCCAGGTGCACATATGGTCGAAGGCGGTGGTGCCGACCTCCGGCCTGCATCGTAAAGTCGCAAAATTCACGGCGGAGGAATTGCTCAAGGAGATGGACGAGGCGGGCATCGATGCAGCGCTCATCCATCCGCCTTCCGGCTGGGATCCCGATGCGAACGGGCTCGCGATCGAGGCCGCGCAAAAATATCCGCAACGTTTCGCCGTCATGGGCCAGTTTCCGCTCGATCACCCCGAAAATCGCAAGCTGGTGCGTGGCTGGCGGCAACAGCCGGGCATGATGGGCTTGCGCTGGCCGTTACTATTGGAAGCGCAGCAAAAGTGGCTCTATGACGGTTCGCTGGAATGGCTGTGGCCGGCGGCGGAGCGGGAAGGCCTGCCGATCGCGATGATGGGCGGCCTGTTCCTGCCGAAATTTCGCGAGATCGCCGAGCGCTACCCCAACCTGAAGATGATCTTGGATCATTGCGGGCTAAACCGGCGTGGCCAGGATGCCGCGGCCTTCATCCATCTCGATGAATTGGTCGCACTGGCAAAGCTGCCCAATGTGGCGGTGAAGGCGACCGGCGCGCCGCATTATTCGACGCTAGGCTATCCTTATCCCAACATCCAGGACGGGCTGCACCGCATCTTCGACGCGTTCGGACCCAAGCGCTTCTTCTTCGGCACCGACATCACCCGCATGCCCTGCAGCTACCGGCAATGCGTGAATTTCTTTACCGAAGAGCTCGCATGGCTGAAGGGCAGGGAGCTCGAGGACGTGATGGGCCGCGGCCTCTGCGAATGGATCGGCTGGGAATATAGATTTTGAACCACAGCCCGAGGCATTGTGTTCGAGTTTGCCGCGACGCAGCGGGCCGATCCGCAAATAGCCGAACGACGCACGTCCGCCAGTCAGCCCGTCTACCCTAGATTGCTGGATAGAAAACGCCTAGTCTGGGTTGCCCACTCGTTACACAAATCGGCAAGAAATAGTCAGGCATCGAATTGAATGCCGAGTGACTAGGGAGGATTGTGATGAACGGCAAGAAACTTGCGGCCGAAGCAATCGGCACCTTCTGGCTGACGTTTGGCGGCTGCGGCAGTGCAGTGATCGCAGCCGGAATTCCTCAGGTGGGCATCGGAATGCTTGGCGTGGCCTTGGCGTTCGGCCTCACCCTGCTCACGATGGCCTATGCCATCGGCCACGTCTCGGGCTGCCATCTCAATCCAGCGGTGACCGTGGGATTGACGTTCGGAGGACGGTTCCCGCGCAGCCTCGTCGTCCCCTACGTAGTAGCGCAGGTGGATGGTGCGATCGTCGGCGCCGCGGTGTTGTATGCCATTGCCAGCGGATCGCCCGACTTCAATCTTGCCGGTGGATTTGCGGCGAACGGATATGGCGATCACTCGCCCGGCAAATACGACCTGGGCGCCTGTGCGCTGACCGAAGTCGTGCTGACGATGATGTTTCTTTTTCGTCATCATGGGCGCAACCCACGGCAAGGCGCCGACGGGATTTGCGCCAATCGCCATAGGCCTTGCGCTGACCCTCATTCATCTGATCAGCATCCGCGTGACCAATACTTCTGTGAACCCGGCGCGCAGCACCGGACCCGCGCTTTTCGTGGGCGGTTGGGCGCTGTCGCAGCTTTGGTTGTTTTGGGTGGCGCCATTGATCGGGGGCGCGCTTGGCGGCTTGATCTACCGGTGGTTAAGTCCGGAGCCGACGGGTGAGGTGACGGGGTAGAGGCGCTTGATGCGCCGCGAAACCGGGGATGTCGCCTTAGGGCACGCGTCTTATTTGCTGACGTTCTTTGCCCGGCAATTATACGCCCTGCGGAATCCCGCGGCCTGGGCATCGTCTTCGGAGCAGAACCAGCGATCCGGCTTTGTGATCGCCGGGTAGCTCGGGCAAGCCCGCAGATGATAGATGCCGACATCGCCGGTGACACGGGCGCGCACGGCAAATTTGCCCTTGATGCTGCAAGTCGGCGGCATCGCGATGTCTTCCGGAAATAGCGCTTCGCGTATTTGACGGTCACGATCGGTCCGGCACGCCGCCCCGTGCAGGCTGCCGTCCTTCTGGCCAAGGCGAAATTCCTGCGGCGCGACAAAGCAGCCTTTCCAGAGACCAAGGCGGGCATCTCTAGCGCCGGCCTCATCCTGCAGGAAACGGCCTTTGGCGGAAGGCTCGAAATCCAGCGCAAAGCCAGCGCGAACGAGCTGTTGGTTCAGGCTCGCGGCGTCGCCCTCGACGGTGCAAAGGCCAATATGCCGCTTCCTGGTAGTCTTCTCCGCGCCCAGATCGTCGCAGCGCACTGGCCTGCCGCCGATCAGTTTTATCAATTGCTCGCGGGCTTCGATGCCGCAGGTCCAGGGATCGGCGTGGTCATCGATGCAGGTCTGGTCAAGCTCCGGCGCGTCGATGCCGTCGAGCCGATAGGTGATGTCGCCGAGCTGAATGGCATTGCCGTCTCTCACGATGGCGGTCGTTGCCCCGACGGGGCTGAATGAAAGAACGACACCGACGATGAAGCACGACCAAATCGGAAAAAGCAAATTTCGTGATCGCATGCGTGCTCGCTAGATGACTTCAGCGCTGATCTCGATCTCCTACCATATCCAGATGTCGGCGCTAGGCCAGCTTGAGTTCGGAATATCCGCCTGCCGCCACCTCGTCGCATCTGGCGCGGTAGGCCGGCGCGCTGCCGCTATAGCGCGCGACGATGCGCTTCTCCTTGCCCTCGACGTTGCGATTGATCCCGGTCATCCACGAATCGACCTCATTGGAGAGCAGGCCCGCCCCGAGCGCCTTGACGTGCTCAGTCCAGGCCTCCACGCCTGCGGTGGTGGCTTCCAGGCGGGTCAAGCCGGATCTTCGCGCAAAGCCGATCAAGCCCGTCACCCAATCGACGCTGTATTCGATGCTGCGCGGAATGTTGCCAAGTGCGGTATGCGGTCCCATCAACATCATCATGTTGGGAAAACCGTCGACCATCAGGCCGAGATAGGTCTGTGGCCCGCTCTTCCATTTATCTTTGAGGCGGACGCCGCCGGTGCCGCGGAAATCGATATTGTCGAAGGCACCGGTGATGGCATCGAATCCGGTCGCGAAGATGATGATGTCGAACTGGTACGCCCTGGCAGTGGTCCTGATGCCGTCCGGCGTGATCCGCTCGATCGGCGTCTCGCCAAGGTCGACCAGTTCGACATTGTCCTGGTTGTAGACCTCATAATAGAAGGTCTCGAGCGGCAGCCGTCGGGTGCCAAAGCCGTGATTTCTGGGGATCAGCTTTTCCGCGACCTTGGGGTCCTTGACGCGCTCGCGAATTTTCCGTGCGACGAAATCGCTGATCGTTGCGTTTGCCTTGCGGTCGATCAGGATGTCGCGGAAATTACCCTGCCAGATCCCGAAGCCGCGTTCGCCATAGAGCTTTTCGTAGAAGGCCTCGCGCTCCTCGTCCGAAACCTCGAATGCGCCGCGCGGATCGGGCGTGTGAATGAAGCAGGCGAAGGTTTCCTGGCAGCGGGCGAACATCTCGGGATATCCCGCCTTGATCCGCTTCTGCGTCTCGGCATCGATCCTGCCGTTGTGCAGCGGCGCGCACCAGTTCGGCGTGCGCTGGAACACGGTGAGATGTCCGACGTCCTTGGCAATGGTCTGGATGGTCTGCACGCCGGTTGCGCCGGTGCCGATCACGGCGACGCGTTGGCCTACAAAATCCACCGGCTTCTTCGGCCAGCGCGCGGTGTGGAACGATTTGCCTTCAAAGCTGTCGCGTCCCTCGATCCGCGGCAGCGTCGGCGTCGACAACGGGCCGATCGCCGTGATCAGGAAACGCGCGGTGAAGCAACTTCCGTCCTCAAGCGTGATGCGCCAGCTCCGCGTTTCCTCTTCATTACTAGCGGCCGTCACCCGGCTGCTGAACTGGATGTCGCGCCGCAGGTCGAATTTGTCGGCGACGTAATTGAGATAGCGCAGCGTTTCCGGCTGGCCGGCGAAATGCTCGGACCACTCCCATTCCTCCAGCAAGTGCTTTGAGAAGGAGTAGCCGTAGGAATAGCTTTCCGAATCGAACCGCGCGCCGGGATAGCGGTTCCAGTACCAGGTGCCGCCGACACCGGTAGCCGCCTCGAACACGCGCACCTTCATCCCAAGCTCCCGCAATCGGTAGAGCTGGTACAGGCCCGACATGCCCGCGCCGACGATGATGGCGTCGTAGTCTAAACCAGGCGCCATGTCGGACGAGGATTGGGCTAGGCGCGCGGCGGCCACGTGGCGTTACTCCCGTAAGGCTTCTAACGTTCACGTAAAGCTACCCGGTCTCGTCGCGACGAACAAACCCTCTATCCATGCGTGGCAGGGTTGGAGGATTGTGCTGGGTTGAGTCCTCGCTGGCTTTACTCGGCGCCGCTTCTGCCCCTATCGTCAAACCGCCGATCGCTCGCGAAGAGGCGAGGGCAGGAGTGGCATGCCTGATGAACGAATCCGTCGACGTCCTGATCATTGGCGCCGGAGCTTCCGGCGCGGCTGTGGCCTGGAGCCTGGCCGAGACCAAAATGCATATCCTCTGCCTCGACCAGGGTGGCTGGATGAATCCCGCGGCGTATCCGAGCACGGGTCGCGACTGGGAAGCGCGCTTCTTCGGTGACT